>DATFXL010000011.1:0-20867 GCA_035316025.1 Acidimicrobiia bacterium | reverse complement strand
GCCCGGCCAAGGAGTGGGACGTGCCTGAAGTCGAACCGCCCGAGCCAACCCGGCTCGGCGAAGTCGCATGGCTCGAGCCGTTTCCCGACGCGCTGCTCGAGGGTGCGAGCGAGGTGCCCCTCGGCCCGGAGGCCCGTTACGAACAGATCGAATCGATATCGCTGGCCTTCGTGACCGCCCTACAGGTCCTGCCGCCTCGGCAGCTCGCCGTGCTCGTCTTGCGCGACGTGCTCGGGCTTCACGCAAGTGAGGTGGCGGACATGCTGGACTCGTCCGTCGACTCGGTGAACAGCGCCCTCAAACGGGCGCGCGCCGGCCTGCACCGGCAGATGCCAGCGACCACCGACCGCGAACCACCGCCCGCCGCCGGCTCGCCGTCCGAGGATGCGATCGCGGCGAAGTTCGCCCGCGCGTGGGAGTCGGCCGACCTCGACGCGTTGGTGGCCCTGCTGACACACGACGTCGTCGCCTCGATGCCGCCGATGCCCTTCGAGTACCAGGGCCGGGATGTCGTCGCCCGCTTCTGCTCGAGCATCTTCCGCTCAGGCCGGCGGTTCGACCTCGTGCAGACGCGAGCCAATGGTCAGCCGGCATTCGGCGCGTACCTGCGTGCCCCGACAGGTACGAGCCACGGGATCGGCCTCTACGTCATCACCCTCACGGGCGACCGGATCTGTGCCATGACCCGCTTCGACAACGGCGTGCTCCCATCGTTCGGGCTCCCGCGATCGCTCCCGAGCCGATAGCCGATCAGGACACGGTACGGACGACCGGCTCGCCCGAGCTCACGAGCCGCTCGGCGCGGTCGACGGCATGCGGCGGCGGTGGTCGCGTCTCGATCTCGCGATCAAGAGGCTCCGGCGGCGGGGACGAAGCTCGGGTCTCCGAGCACCCGCGCGAGGGCGTCGGCGACGGCTGGTACGGTCATCGGGGTGCAGCCCGAGGTTCGCCAGCTGCAGTACTTCGTGACGGTGGCGGAGGAGCTCAACTTCACCCGGGCGGCAGAGCGTTTGCATGTGGTGCAACAGTCGCTGAGCACCGGGATCGCGCAACTCGAAACCGCGCTGGGCATCCGACTCTTTGAGCGGACCACGCGTAGCGTGAGCCTCACGAGCGCGGGTGCGGCATGGTTGCCGTACGCTCGCGAGGCTCTGGGTGCGATGAACCGTGCCGCTGACGCGGCCGAGGATCTTGCCTCCGGCCGAAGGGGCCGTCTGCGGGTGGGACTGGCATCCACAGGGGCGCTGCCGTTCATGCCGCAGCTGCTACGAGCGTTCCGTGAGCGCCATCCGTTGGCCGACCTCGACGCAAAGCACTTCGATTTTCAGGACCCGTCCGGCGGTCTCCGGGACCGGGAGACGGATGTCGCCATCGTTCGGCCTCCGTTCCTCGACGACAGCCTGACGTTGGTGGTGCTGCTCAAAGAACCCCGCTACGCGGTCTTGGCGAGTGACCATCCACTAGCCGACCGAGACGCGATCGAGTTCGGGGATCTGTTGGATGAGCGGTGGATGGATGTCGAGACGGACCCTTTGTGGTGCGATTTCTGGCAGGTGAACGAGCGCCGAGCCCGACCACCGACCATCGGCGCAGTGTGTCGAACTCTCGATGATCTGTTTGAAGCGGCTCGAGCGGGCACGGCGACCGGGCTGGTGCCCGAGTCCATTGCACGCACACAATCGTGGCCAAACCTTGTGTTCGTGGCCGTCCAGGACATCGCGCCCTCGACGGTTGCCGTCGGCTGGCGTACCGACGACGCCAGCCTCCTTGTGGCCGATTTCGTCGAGCTCGCGAAGGAAGTCTCCCTGCCGGCCTTGGCTGACAAGCAGACCTAGACGCGCTCGACCCGACTAGGCGATTCACCGACGTGTTCGGTTGCGCCACAGAGAAGTTTCGTTTCCGCCTTCTGATCCGCCGGCGTACGTTCGCTCTATGAGCACCGTCGAACCCCGGCGCGCAGCTGTGTCGCTTTCGAACGGTGTGGAGATGCCGCTGCTCGGATTGGGCGTTTGGCAGATCGCAGATGGCCGACAAACCGAGAATGCGGTCACTTGGGCACTCGAGGCCGGCTACCGCCATGTCGACACGGCGCAGCTGTATGGCAACGAGCCGGCCGTCGGCCGCGCCATTCGGGCTAGTGGGCTGCCACGAACGGAGGTGTTCGTCACCACCAAGCTGCAGCCCCGAGCCCGAAGACCGGCCCGGGCCGTCGACGAGAGCCTCGGACGCCTGGGAATGGACCATGTCGACCTCTTCCTCATCCATTGGCCTACGCGCGCCGCCGTCGAGCAATGGGCGGCGTTGGAACACGCCTACGACCAAGGTCTGGCCCGCGCGATTGGCGTGAGCAACTGGGGCGCGCACGACCTCGACGACGTCGTGGCCCGTGGTCGTATCCCGCCCCACGTCGACCAGGTCCAGTTCTCGCCGTTTCAGTTCCGGCGCGCTCTGCTCGCGCATTGTCATGAGCTGCAGATCACCCTCGAGGGGTACAGCCCGCTGACCCGAGGGCGGTCACTCGAGGATCCGACCGTGATGCGGGTGGCGCAAGAGCATGGCCGCACGCCGGCGCAGGTCGTGCTGCGATGGGCGATCGAACGCGACGTCGCCGTGATTCCGAAGTCGACCCACCGAGAGCGGATCGTCGAGAACGCGGAGATCTTCGACTTCCAGCTGGCTCCCGACGCCATCGCAACCCTCGACGCCCTCGACCGGACCGGGGGGACGGCGGAGGCGCGGTGACATCAGCCCGATCCCAAAGGAGAAGCACATGACCCACAAGAACCTCAATCCGGTCGACCATGACCATCCCAAGCGGGTCGCCATCGTCATCTCCAACCCGGCAGTGTCCACGACGACCAACTGGCCCGTGGGCTTCTGGTGGGCCGAGTTGACCCACCCGTACTTCAAGTTCACCGAAGCGGGCTACGAGGTCGAGGTGTTCAGTCCCAACGGCGGCGCCTGCACCCCCGACGCGATGAGCGATCCCGAAGACCCCAGCCACTGGCAGGCCGAGGATGTCATCAGCCGCGGCTACAAGCACGATCCCGAATTCATGAAGCTCGTTGAGGACACTGGCAGCGTCGACGACCTCGACGTCGATCGCTTCGACGCCCTTGTCGTGGCCGGCGGCCAAGGACCCATGTTCACCTTCGAACAGGCCAAAAACCTCCATCGCAAGTTCGTCGAGTTCTACGAAGCCGGCAAGGTCACCGCAGCTCTGTGTCACGGCGTCGCCGTGCTGCGCTACGCCCGGCTCGCCAGCGGCGAACCCCTCGTCAAGGGAAAGACGGTCACCGGGTTCGCGAACGTCGAGGAGGACTTCTCCGACCAGTCCGTCTGGGACATGGGCCTGTTGGCCGAAGGGACCCACGTCATGCCGTGGCGAATCGAGGACGAGCTCGAGGCCTTGGGCGCCAACTACATCCAGGCCGGGTTGTGGCGAGGGTTCGCCGTCCGGGACGGCAACCTCGTCACCGGGCAGCAGAACTTCAGCGGCGGCGACACCGCCGACCTCATCGTCGAAACCCTCGGCCGCTGATCGCGCGAGGCACACATCGCGGGGTGACGACCGTTGCCCGAGATCCTTTGGGGGACGGCGGGCATGCCGTTCAGGCGGAAGTCGGGCTCGGCTGGATCCACGCGCCTTCTGCCGCGTCGAGGAACCGGCGCGCCGTCCGACGGTTCTGCTCGACCGAGATCTGCCCGTCGCGCTCGAGCTCGGCACTCGACGCCTGACCGCGAGCGAGGCGGAACAGCGCGCCCAGCTGGGCATCGATGACGGCGACCGGATGCCCGGCTGCGCCCCGCCGTGCTTCGAAGCGGCCATTGCGGACCGTCAGCGTGTGGGGCTCGTCGTCGACTCGCAGTTCGAGCTCATCTTCGTCACGCATACCCGTCGGGGGTGTGGAGACGGCAAGTGAATAGGCGAGCCAGCCAGGTCCCCGCACTTCACCGCGCTCGGGTCGGTCCATGAGTCGCAGTCCCCATCGTGCGAGCTCGTCGACGACGGGTCGAAGCGCGACTCCGTCATCCGTCAACACGTACACGGTCGACGCGGCGGGCGGCGGGAGCGTCTCCCGGGCGATGATCCCGGCCGCCTCGAGCTCCCGCAGGCGCACGGCGAGCACGTTCGTGCCGACACCAGGCAGACCGTCGCGGAGGTCGGTGTATCGCCTCGGTCCGAGGAGCAGCTCCCGCACCACGATCAGCGCCCACCGATCGCCGAGCACGTCGAGCGTCCGGGCGATCGAGCAGAACTGGCCGTACCGCTTCACGTTCCTCCTCTGCCCGTGACTTCTGTCTCAGAAGTTAGCACTTTCTTTTCAGAAGTCAACATGGTACACCTCACTCATGGAGGACACGGCGCTCGAGGCCACCTGGTCCGTGGAGCACCGGCATAAAGGGAGCCGGCACCACGCGGGGCCGACGTCGTGGCGTCTGGAGCGGGGCCATGGCCAGGTGAGCTTCACGAGGTGCGCCGAGTTGAGCGTGTTCGCCGAGACGAGGTCGGTTCGGGTTTCCGCTCCCCATGCCCATCCCGCGTGGACGTTGCTCTTGCCGGTCGATGGCGGGTCCGTCACCGTGGTTGCCGGCGACAAGGTCCGTGTGCACGACGACGGGGTGCTGCTACCTCCCCAGAGCCAGTACCGCGCTGCTACTGATGGCCCCCATGTCGCTGTGTACGCGAACGCATGGAGGTGGGCTCGCGCCGAGAGCCTGCGCCCACGGATTCTCGGCGCCGGTGCTGCTCGGCGTGTGCTCGACGCGTTGGACGTCGATAACGGGACCGATCTCTCGGCGGTCGTCGCCGAGCTCACTCCGTTGGTGGGGCGAGTTGGCCCGATCGACTCACGACTGGCGTTCGTCGTCGAGAGCCTCCCTGCGGCCGATCGCCTCGACGCGCTGGCCGCCGAAGTGGGCATGTCGCCGTCGCGGTTGCGCAGCATCGCGCAGCAGGAGATCGGAGTACCCCTGACGCTGCTCCGGCTGTGGTCGCGCCTCGCACGCGCGATTTTGTGGCTCCCCTACGGACGGACGGCAGCGGCAGCGGCAGCCGCGGCCGGGTTCGCCGACCAGGCCCACTTCACGCGAACGGCGCGGCGCTTCTTGGGCCGAACTCCGGGCGACCTCTCGCTGCAATCACTTGCGCACCGGCCGCCCAACCGTCGCCGACACACCGAGGTGGTTCGGGTCGCGTAAGGCAAGCCCGGTGACGCGCCGAATCATCCGGAGGCTGCGCTCCTTCTCGTTAGCTGACTGCTACGGACGGTTCCGCGCGAGGACATATGCACGACGAGTTTGTGCCTCGACCTGTGTGTCGTATGGGTCGCGTTCCGTCGCGCGAACGAGGTTGAAGTCCAGGCTTCGGAGCGCCCCACCGAGGACCTCGGCTGGATAGAAGTGGAAGTCGAGGTCGACCGGCTCAGACAGCATCTCCTCGACGTGAAGAGCTGACATCGGTTGATCCGTTCGATTGCCCGGTGGTGCAGCATGCGCCGCGACGGCGACGACGCCGTCTTTCGCGAGGACGCGGCCGAGCTCGACCAACGTCGTCATCAGTTCGGTTCGAGAAATGTGAATGAGCGAATAGAACGCGATGATCCCGGCGATCGACCTGTCGGCGAACGGCAGAGCGCGCATGTCGGCTTGCACTTGCACCCCGCCATGGACGAGCACGGACGCGTGCCGGAGCATCTCGTGCGACGTGTCGACGCTCAGGATGGCCAGGCCCCACCGGGCGAGGTAGGCGCCGATGTGACTGGGTCCACTGCCCAGGTCGACACACCACCCTGGCCGGGGAACGGAGTCGGCTACCGCGTCGAGGAATTCGCGATCGAACGGCTTGTCGTCGAGCTCGCGCCCGAATCGGGCGGTGTAGGCGTTTGCGATCTTGTCGTACGAGCGGCGGGTGGAGTCGGTGGGCGGCCCATTCACTGGGACGATGATCCCTCTTCCGCACATGTCACTGCCCGGCGCCTCGCCGCGGTGCTCGCGTTCGTAAGCTGACTCTCATGCCCGTCGAGGTCGAACCCCCGGAGCTGGCGCGGCTGATCGACTTTGCCGAGCGACCCCGTGTCGACGACTGGAGCCTACGTGCAGCCCTCGTCCGGTACGCGCAGCCGGAGCCGGAACGCGCGGCCCGGCTTCTCGAAGTCGTGCGCCGTGCCGAGGGTGCGCTGAACCGTCACGGCAAGCTCCTCGAGCGTAACGGTCCGACGATCTGGGCGACCATGGGCGACGATCCGCCGGCACCGACCGGTTCGCACCGCGACGTCACCGCGCTTTTGCTCGCGACAGTTGAGCTCGATCAGTTGGGCGACCGGCTGGCGTCGTGGGCGGTGAACCGCGCTGGGCGGCGTCCCGCCACGAAGGTCGACGAGGTCGTCACCGACGTCGCTCACCGCCTCGACACGCTTGGCGTTCCGCGCTCGGAGCGTGACGGCCCTCCGCGCCGCCGCCGCTGAGTTTCACCGTCGTTCCCCGCCGGCGCCCCGGGTCATGTGGTTCGCGCGGTAGGTGAGGATGACCACGCCGGTGGCAGTCGTTTCGGTCCGCGACAGGGTGAGCTTGGTGCTCTTGCCCGGGCGGAACAGCAGCGTCCCCGACCCCACGACGACGGGGTGGACCCACAGTTTGAGCTCGTCGAGCATCCCGCCTTCGAGAAGCGCTTGGCCGACGCCACCGTGTCCATAGAGGACGATGTCTTGTCCCTCCCGTGCTTTGAGCTCGCCGACGGTGGGCGCGACGTCTCCTCTGGCGACCTCGGTGTTGTTCCACTCGGCTCGCTCCATCGTGGATGAGAAGACGTACTTCTTCATGTTGTAGATCGCCGATGAATAGTCGTCTGTTGGATTGGCCCACATCGTCGAGAACGTGTCGTAGGTCCCGCGGCCCATGACCATTGTGTCCGTCCGGCGCATCTGCTCGAGGGCCCGAGCCACGGCGTCCTCGCCGAAGTGTTCACCGGTCCACGTGTGTGGTTCCCCAATGACCCCATCCGCCGAGATGAGGGTGGACTCGATGACCTTTCGCATGGCTCACTCCAATCTGCTGCAACGGAGCATCTCGCTGCCCGCCCGTGGTGTCCTGAATCACTGCGCGGGGTCGCGCGTCGATCGTTGAGCTCGTGCTAGCCGGTGAGTCGTTTTCGTGGCCACCGCCGGCGTGCTGGAGATGGAATCGACGCCGTCCACGCCTGGCGTCGCTGCGCCCTCGTTCATGGCGGCCGCGTCGGCTGACGGCTCGTCGTGGGCGACGATGGGCTGCGCGGGAAGCAGAATGGCTGCGGCGATGGCGCCGGCGGCGGCGACCCCGGCCGCGACCAAGCAGCCGGCGGCGAAGCCGTCGAAGAACGCCGCCGATGCCGTCGCTCTCAGCTGCGCGGCGAGAGGGCCGAGGCCGGCGTCGGCGATCCTCCGGGCGGCGATGAACGCGCCGCCGACGGACTCGCGAGCGGCCTGCGCCGCCCGGGGGGGCAACCCGGCGGGGAGTGCGAGTCCCGCGGCGTACAGGGAGGCGAACACGCTGCCGATGACCGCGACGCCGAGCGTGCCGCCGAGCTCGCGGGTGGCGTCGTTCATGGCCGAGCCGATGCCGGCCTTCTCCTTGGGGACGACGCCCATGATCGCTTCCGTGGCGGGCGCGCTCGTGAGGCCGAGGCCGGTCCCGAGCAGGATCATCTGGCCCGCGAGCTCGACGTAAGGAGTGGCGGCCGAGGCGGTGGAGACCCACAAGAACGCGATCGCGATCGATCCGAGCCCCGTCGAGACCACCGCCTTGTTTCCGACTCTCACCGCGAGTCTCGTGCCGATGACCGCCGCGAGGGCCAACGAAACGGCGACGGGAAGGATGCGGATGCCGGTCTCGAAGGGGCTGTAGGCCTTGAGGAACTGGAAGTACAGGGTGACCATGAAGATGAAGCCGAACAACGCGAAGAACGCGACGGTCACCGATCCGCTCGCTGCCGAGAACCGAAGGTTCTCGAAGAGACGCACGTCCAGCATGGGCGCCCACGTGCGACGCTCCCACCACACGAACACTGCGAGCAGCACTGCAGCGGTGGCAAAGCCGACGACACTTCGTACGGAGGACCACCCGGCGTCCGGAGCCTCGATGATCGTGTACACGAGCGTTCCGATTGCAGCCGTCGAAAGGACGAGCCCACCGCGGTCGAAGCGCGGCGCGTGGGGGTCGCGTGAGGTCGGCACTACCCATGCCACCAGCGCAGCGACGATCGCGGCCACGGGAACGAGCGCGAGGAACACGCTGCCCCACCAGAAGCGCTCGAGGAGCCAGCCCCCACAGATCGGTCCGGCGGCGACGCCGAGGCCCGTCATCGCTCCCCACAAGCCGATGGCCTTGGCCCGCTCAGCGCGGCCCGTGAAGACGTTGGAGATGATCGACAGAGTGGCCGGGAAGATGACGGCCGCGCCGAGGCCGATGAATGCGCGCACCGCGATGAGCTGGCCCGGCGAGCTGCACTGCGATCCGATCACGCTGCCGGTGCCGAAGATGGCGAGGCCGACGAGGAGCGCACCTTTGCGTCCGACGCGGTCGCTGATGCTGCCGGCGGCGAGAACCAGAGCTGCGAACACGAGCGCATACGCGTCGACGATCCACTGCAGTTCACGTGTCGAGGCGTCGAGGTCACGAACCAAGGTGGGGAGCGCAACGTTCACGATCGTCGTGTCGAGGTTGATCGCGAGCACCGCGAAGCACAGCGTGAGGAGGATCGCGCCTCGGTGTCGCTGCTGGACCACGGGACTGGCCATCGAATCTCCTTTCGGGCCCGTGTGCGTCGTGGGTTCATCGGGGCCCTACGAGCTCGAGCGGATCGATCACTCGGAAGGGGACCACGTTCGCGCCCACACGTCTTGAACGAATCGACCGCCCCAGCTTCGACGTTGCAACCACGAGGGGCCGCCGAGACTCGGGCGAAGAACCTCGCGCGAGATCACCTTGCCCATGGTCACGTCGCTCGGCTGTCTTGAACGCAGCGCTTGAGAAAGGAGCGCATTTCTCTCCACGAGGGTTGCTACATTGCGCAGGTCAGCACCCATCCGACGCCACCCGGGTGGACACCCGAACTTCGATTCCGACGGCTCGGCGGTGGCGCCGCTGATCGCACAGCCGACGCCGTAACCAGCTCGTAACAGTCACGCAATACCGAAGACATCGCAGCTCTCTTCCCTGGTGGTTGCCTGCCGAGGGCGAGCTTGTGAGCGCAGTGTTCACAAAGTTGGCGCATCGACCACGAGGCCACGCGATGAACGTCGAATCTGCAGAGCGCAGTGACAAGCAATCCGTTGGATCCGCATCGGTTCCCCGACCCGGCAATCACCGCCTGACTCAGCGAGCGCCAAGAGGCGCTGGCGCATCCGGAACTTCGCTGCACCGCGTTGCGCCCAATCCCGACTTCACCATCGGGACGGGCTCCAGCGCCGAGGGGCCGACCTCGTGGCGCCTCGAGCGGCACCTTCGCCAGGTGACCTTTGCCCAGTGCCCCGAGATGAGCGTGTTCTCCGAAACGACTTCCGCTCGAATGGCCGCCGATCACGCGCATCCGGCTTGGACGCTCCTGTTACCGGTCGACGGAGGCACGGTCACGGTGGTCGCCGGCGACGTGGTGCGAGTACGCAACGACGGGGTGCTGCTTGCCCCCCAGATCCAGTACCGCGCTGCCACGGACGGGCCGCACGTCGCCGTGTACGCAAATGCGTGGAGGTCGGCGCGGCCGCAAAGCATGCGACCCCGCACGATCGGTTCCGATACCGCTCGACGTGTATTGGACGCGCTCGACGTCGACCACGGGACCGACCTTTCCGGCTCGATGGTGGAGCTCGCGACACTCGTGGGGCGCATCGGCGCGCTCGACTCACGGCTCGCGTTCGTCATCGAGGCGCTGCCGGAGGCAGGTCGGCTCGACGGACTGGCCGCAGATGTCGGGATCTCCGCATCGCGGTTGCGTGCCCTTGCGAACGAGAACATCGGGGTGCCATTGACGCAGTTGCGGCTGTGGTCTCGGCTGGCGCGGGCAATTGCCTGGTTGCCTTATGGCACGACAGCGACGGCGGCGACCTCGGCAGGTTTCGCCGACCAGGCGCACTTCACTCGAACGGCGCGGCGATTCCTGGGTCGGACCCCTGGCGGCCTCTCGCTGCGGCCACTGGTCAACCGACCGCGCCTCGGTTAGTCCACGGCAGATCCGCGATTCCAGTCGCTGCGTTCAAGACCGAACCCGCGAAGGGGCACAAACTCTCGCGAGGACAAGCGGGAGGGACCCATGAGCAGGATCGTTGCCGCCGAATACGTGACAGCCGATGGCGTCATGCAGGACCCCGGCGGAATGGGAGAGATCGAACGGGGCGCATGGAGCAACCCGTACTGGAACGATGAGCTCGCGAAGGTCCAGGCCGAGCTCCTGTTCGCGAGCGATGCCCTCCTGCTCGGTCGCGTCACGTACGAGGGGTTCGCGGCCACCTGGCCCGAGATGGAAGACGAAGAGGGCGAGTTCGCCAAGCGGATGAACGCGATGCCGAAGTATGTGGCCTCGCGAACCCTGAAGAGCGCGGAATGGAACGCCTCGATCATCACGGGCGACGTTCCCGAAGCGGTCGCGAAGCTGAAAGAGCAGAGGGATCGGAATCTGTTGCTCTACGGCAGCGGCGCTCTCCTCAACACGCTGTTGGAGCACGACCTGATCGATCAGTACCGGATCATGATCCATCCGGTCGTCTTGGGGCAGGGCAAGCGCCTGTTCCGGGAGGCAAGCGAGGAGAAGCCCTTGCGCCTCGTCGATGTCAGCACGACGAGCACAGGGGTCATGATCGCGGATTACGAGCCGGAGCCGATCTTGCTCTGATCGGCACCGAGGCCGGCATTTCCGCGGAAGAGGAGCACGCGGTGACGAACGATCCTTCGCGTCCATGGGACGCGGCGCGCGGCTACGCGAATGTGAACAACCTCACCATGTACTACGAGATCCACGGCGAAGGGCAACCGCTCGTGCTCCTTCCCGGCGCTATGGGCACCATCGAGAGCTGTTTTGCGAACCTGATGCCGATGCTCGCGAGGACACGCAGGGTCATCGCCGCCGAGCTCCAAGGACACGGGCGTACTCCTGATGTCGACCGCCCGTTGTCGTACGAGCAGATGGGGGACGACCTTGCTGGGCTCTTGCTCGCGCTCGACATCGACGCGGCCGATTTCGTGGGTTACAGCATGGGCGGCGCCGCCGCCTTCCAGCTCGCACTCCGGCACCCGAGCGTGGTTCGTCGGCTCGTCGTGGCGGGGGGGACTTGCTACCGCCCCGACGGGCTCTATCCCGAGATGCAGCCGGGATCCGGATCACCCACACCCGAGGACCTCGCCGGGTCACCCTGGCACCATGCCTACCTCGACGTGGCGCCCGATCCGGCCGCGTGGCCGACCCTCGTCGCCAAGGTGGGCGAGCTCGACGCCGGCTTCGCCGGCTGGTCGGCCGATGAGGTGCGATCGCTGCAGGCGCCGACGCTGCTCATGATCGGGGATTCCGACATCGTCCGTCCCGAACACACGATGGAGATGTTCCGATTGCTCGGGGGCGGCGTCGTCGGCGACCTTGTCGGGCTCCCCGCTTCGCAGCTTGCCGTTCTCCCCGGAACCTCCCATGTCGGACTCCTCGAGCGCGTCGACTGGTTGCACTCCATGATCACCGGCTTCCTCGATCCGACAAAGGAAGACGAGCCGTGAGCACCGACGTGACAAGGAGTCCGGGTGGAGGTGTGCCCGCGGGCCTGGGCCTCAACCCCCAGATCATCGGTCAGGCGGAAAACGCGCTGCGGGCCTTGCTGGAGCGAACGCTCGCGAGTACCGGCCTTGCGTACCGCCACTGGGTCGCATTGAGCGTCATCGCCGGAAGCGGAACGCCAGTCGACGAAAGCGAGCTTGTTGCGCGCATCGAGGGTGTACTGAAGGCCGACGAGGTGGCCGCTCGGGGGGTGATCGCGGACCTGCGTGCCGCCGATGTCGTGCAGCCGGTACCAGACAATCGATCCCTCATCCGGCTGACGGATGCAGGTCGTGCGCTCCATCGCGACGTCCGTGAAGCGATCGGACCGATCGTCAGCGGCCTGTTCCGCGATATCCCGGCCGACGATCTCCGAACTGCGGGCAGGGTGCTGACGCTCGTCACCGACCGCGCTGACGAGGCGCTCGCGGGATCCTGACGTCGCCGGTCAACTCCTGACTTCCGGTCGCGACCGAAGCCCGGCGCTCTCCCAATACAGTCGCTTCGTTCAATACGCGGCGCGGCCAACCGGATCAGGCTGGCCGAGATGTTTGTGCTCGTCACCGGAGGAACGGGCTACGTGGGCTCGCACGCCGTCGCCGCCCTGACGAAGGCCGGACATCAGGTCCGGATACTGGCGAGATCTCCTGACAGGGTCGTCGCTGCGCTCGAGCCCCTTGGAGTGTCGGGCGTCGAGACGAGCATCGGCGACGTGACCGATCCCGTAGCCGTGGAGAGTGCGCTCGACGGATGCGAGGGGGTTCTACACGCCGCCTCGGTGTTCTCGATGGATCCTCGACGGGCTGACGAGATGCGCGCGGTGAACGTTCGCGGCACGGAGACTGTGCTCGGCGCTGCCTACCGCATGGGTCTCGACCCCATTGTCCACGTGTCGAGCGAGCTCGCGCTCCTTCCGCCCGCCGAGGGACAGGTCCTCACTTCCGACTCGCCCGTGAGGAAGGTGAACTGGCCCTACAGCCGGTCCAAGGCCGATTCGGAGCTTGTCGCCCGGCGACACCAGGACGCTGGTGCACCTGTGGTCAGCGTGCTGCCCGCCGGAATGTGGGGTCCACACGACCCCCACTTCGGCGAGGGTGTCACACTCGCCACCAACGTGCTGAAGAGGCGCGTTCCTGTCGTCCCGCCGGGCGGCATGCACATCGCCGACGTCCGGGACGTCGCGGCGATACTTGTCGCGGTGATGGAGCCGGGCCAAGGGCAACGGAGATACCTCGTCGGCGGGCATTACATCTCGATGCCTGACCTCGTTCATACGCTCGCCGACCTCGATGACCGTCGCATCCCGTGCATCACTCTGCCGCCTCGGTTCCTCGCCGCCTTTGGCCGAACGGCGGACATGATGCAGCGCCATCTGCGCTCACAACTGCCGTGGACGGGCGAAGGGATCTGGGTCCTCAACTGCGCGGCCCACTGCGACGACTCCAAGACGCGCACCGCGCTCTTGGTCGAGCCTCGCCCACTCCGCGAGACGTTCGCGGACACCATCCGTTGGCTTGTCGAGGTCGGACGCCTCAGCGCCGCCAAGCGGCCGAGGCCGAACACGAAGGAGTGACCATGTCGTCATCTACCGATCGGATCCACGTCGTCGATCGCCCCGGAGAAGACCCGCCGTTCGTGATGATGCACGGCTTCCCGGACGATCATCACATCTACGACCGCGTTGCCCCCCTGCTCTCGCCGCGGCGGGTCATCGCCTTCGACTTCTTCGGATATGGCCGGTCTGGGCGCGCGGCGAGGGCGGGCGAGCAGACCACAACGGGGGAAGATCTGATTGCGGTGCTCGACTCCCTCGCGCTGGACGAGGTCGTGCTGGTCGGTCACGACGCTTCCGGTCCGGTCGCGATCGAGTACGCGGTCGAACACCCGGCACGGGTCCCACAGCTCGTGCTCCTCGACACCTTCTTCGGGCACGCGCCGGCGCTCCGGTTGCCGGAGATGATTCGACTGTTCGCCGATCACGAACTGGCGCCCCTCGCCGACGCGATCGTCGCCGACCCGGCCCAACTCTTGTGGCTGCTCAACTACACGGCCCGCCGGTTCTTCGGCACCGACGAGCTGCCGCCGGACGGGATCGCGGTCACGTCGATCCTTCCCCAGTTCTTCGCCGACGGCGAGACACCGGACGCACTGACGGCCTTCCGAGCCTGGACGGGATCGCTTTTCGCTGGTCTCGACGAGCAGGACGCGCGCATCGCCTCAGGGCAACTCGAAACCGCCGACCTCCCCGTCACACTGATCGTCGGAGACGATGACGCCTACCTGGGCCCCGACCTCGCCCGGCACGTGGCCGACCTGTTCGCCAAGTCCGACATCACGATCGTGCCGGATGCTTCCCATTGGCCGCAGTGGGATCAGCCCGACGTCGTCGCCGATCACCTTCTTGCCCTCCCCACCTGACCAGCAGCTGTACCCAGGTACCGGAGCGCATCGCCGCCTATCGTCCGTCATTGCAAAAAATCGCGCACTTAGCAGGCGCGGCGTGACCCGGAAGGAGGCGTTGTGGAACCGACGAAGGTCTACCCGATTGTCGCCGTTCTCTCGCTGGTAACCGTCGAGTACGGAGGATGGGCCCTCCTCACCTTCGTCAGCTCTCGACGTGGGCAACTGAACGATCTCCAAACCCAGTTCTTTCGCGCCGGCCACGCCCATGCCGGCGTGCTCTTGGTGCTTTCACTGGTGTACTTCCTGTATCTGGACGCCAAGACCGATTTCTCCGATCGCACCGAGTGGATCGTCGGCGCCATCCTGCTGGCAGGGATCCTGGCGCAATCGGGGGGGTTCTTCGTGCACCTCGGCGTAGGCGAAGCGGGCCGAGCGTCGATAGGGACCCGGCTGACGCGTACCGGCGCATTGCTCATCGCGACGGCACTCGTGGTCCTCGCCGTGGGCATTGCCCGCGCGTAGCTGAACACCCAGCCGTCCGGCCTCATCGACGACCACCGCGGGCAAGAGGTCCGGCGATGTCGGTCGAGCGGACCCTACGATCGCGGCGATGCCGACGAGCCGGGCCGAGGCCTTCAGCGACGGCGTCTTCGCCATTGCAATCACGCTGCTCATCATCGACGTGCGCCCCCCGCACTCGGCACCAGGCGAGCTCGCCGGCGATCTCCTGAGCATCTGGCCCTCCTACGGCGCCTACGTCGTGAGCTTCGCCATCATCGGCATCATCTGGGTCAATCACCACGACATCTTCAAAGGGATCGTGGCGATCGACCGTCCTTTGTTGTTCTTGAACCTCCTGCTCTTGCTCACGGTGGCGTTCCTTCCGTTCCCCACTGTCCTGCTCGCCGATTACCTCCGGTCGGGCACGAACTCGCACATCGCGGCGGCCGTCTACAGCGTGAACATGACGGTGATCGGTCTGGCCTTCATCGCGATGTGGACCTATTTGGTACGGGTCCCGACCCTCCTCGATCCCGCTGTCGGTGCCGATGGGGCGCGGCGTGCCCGGAGGTCGGCCGCCATCGGTCCTGTGCTCTACGCGTTGTCGATCCCGGTGGCGTTCGTGAGCGCCGTCGCGTGCCTGATCGTCTACGCGGCGCTGGCGCTGTACTTCGCGATCGTCTTCACGGTTGTCGGCGGACGTGAGGTCACGGACACACCTTGAGGCCGCTCGAAAGTGGTGTCCTGCATCGACGGGTCCAAGGAGTGGAAGACGCGTGGTCATGCCACGATCTCAGGCGGGCGGCTTGCGCGACCGAAATCTCGTGACCCACGTCAGTAGGATTGGCATCGGTGAGCTCGGAACGGGTTGCCGCCCGTCCGTTCGTGCGGGTGGTGCTCGGACGCTTCGCGCTCGCGCTGGCGATGGCCCTCCCACTCGTCCTGGCCGGGGTGGTGGCCGTCAATGTCTTCATCGACCGCAAGATCGACTCGATCCCGCGCGTCAAGGTCAAGACGGCCGCCGATACGGACCCGGGGTCGCCCGCGAACTTCCTGTTGATCGGCTCCGATACCCGAGCCTTCGCCGACCTGTCGCCGGAGGAGCAGCAGGCCTTCGGCAGTCCGGCGGAGGCCGGTGGGCAGCGCTCAGACACGATCATGGTCGTCCACGTCGACCCGCGTACCAAGACGGGGTTCCTGGTCTCGTTCCCGCGTGACCTCGAGGTGAACATCCCCGGCGTCGGTCACCAGAAGCTCAACGCCGCGTTCAACTCCGGTATCGGTGGTGGACCGCAGCTCGTCGTCGACACGCTCCAGAAGGACTTCCAGATCCCGATCCAGCACTACCTGCAGGTCGACTTCGAGAGCTTCCAAGGGATCGTCGACGCTATGGGCGGCGTGCCCATCTACATCGACGCTCCGTCCATGGACAACATGAGCGGCTTCAGCTTCGTTCCGTTCAACTTCCATCCCGGCTGCTACACGCTCGATGGCGGTCAGGCCCTGGCCTACGTTCGGTCACGTGACATGCAGGAGTACATCGACGGGCGCTGGCAGATGCCGGACGCAAACGCGCCCGACCTGGGCCGCATCAAGCGGCAGCAGACGTTCCTGCGGCGGCTTGCGAGCGAAGCGTTCCGTCAGTCGGTGAAGAGCCCGCTGACGGCGAACGACATCGCCGACAAGACGATCCCGAAGCTCAAGGCGGACAACTCCCTCGGCCGCGGCGACATCAACAAGCTCATCACGTCGTTCCGCCAGGTCGACCCCAACGATCCGAACAGCCTCCAGACAGTCACGGTCCCGACGGTGCCGGGGCCGACGACGAGCTCGCTTGGATCAGTCCTCGAGCTCAAGGAACCCGACGCCGACCCAGTACTGGCCCACCTACGGAGCTTCGGCGCGTCGCAGTCGCAGCAACAGGGGCCGAAGCCGTCGGACATCCGCGTGCGAGTCTTCAACGGGTCCGGTCAGAGCGGAATCGCCAGCCGCGTGGGTGGCGAGCTGCAGCAGCAGGGCTTCGTCGACGTTGGTGTCGGCAACAGCTCGCGCACCAACGTCACCGAGGTGCACTACCGGCCGGGCTCGCTCGACAAGGCGCGCGTCGTGCAGAGCTACCTCGGTGGCGTGGGCCGCCTCGTCCAGGACAGGGCTGTCGTCGAAGCCGATGTCTCGCTCGTCCTCGGAGGCGACTTCAGCGCCGTCACACCGCCGCCGGGTGCCGCGCCGGCGCAGACCACGACATCCCCGACGCCGGCGACGACGGCCGCGCCGGCAACGACCGCCGCGGGGACGAAGGGAAAACAGGCCGCACCACCGCCGCCCGACCCGACCCAATGCTGAACCCGTTCAAACCTCGTGTCCACCATGAGAGGTCACCATGACTCCAGTCGTTGCAGAGATCCTCGGGCCCGACCTGCTCATCATCCTTGCGATCGTGTTGGTGCTGTTCGGTGGTTCGCAGCTGCCAAAGCTCGCTCGATCGTTGGGTCAGGCGTCCCATGAGTTCCGGAAGGGCCACGAGGGCACCGACGACACCCCTGACACCACCAAGAGCTGACCGGCATCCGAGCTCTCCCGGCGCGTCGGGGCACCTCGGTGCTCACCGCGGTCGCGGTCGGCGTCGCGCTCGTCGTTGTTCCGGCCGGCACGGCTGCCGCCTCGCGGCACGACGCCTTGCCGACGACGAGTCGCCCGCGGCGCTTGCTCGTGCTCTCGTTGCCGGCGACGACGTGGGCCGATCTCGCTGCGGTGCCCACGCCGAACCTCTCACGCCTCATGAACGGGGCGGCGGTCGCCGATCTGGCCACGCGAGCGACCGGCGGACCTGCGCGTCTCGGGGACGGGTACGCCACGCTGAGCGCCGGTTCGCCGAGCGCGGTCGACGGGAAGACCGACGGAGATGCGCTCGACGTCGGCGAACCCTTCGGTCGGGAGGCTGCGGCCAACGAGTTCCGCCTGCGCACGGGTCGGACCGTCCGACGTGGCCTCGTGCAGCTGGGGTTGGCGGGCATCGTCGAGAAGAACGCGGGCCTCTTGTACGACGCCAGGATCGGCGCGCTCGGGGACGCCCTGAGCGGCGCGGGCTTCCGTCGTTCCGTGATCGCCAACGCCGATGGAACGGAGCCGTCCACGCCGCTCCTCCCACGCTACCGGAGGAACGCCGTGACGGGTCTCATGAGATCGGAAGGCACCGTCCCCGGTGGTGCCGTCGGTCCCGAGTTGCTACAAGCTGATCCCACTGCACCCTTCGGCGTTCGTCTTTCAGCCGATGCCGTGGAGCAGGCCTTCGAGGCCGCCTGGCTCGAGCGCTCGGTGGTCCTCGTCGAGGCGTCCGATCTCGTTCGCACCAACGACTACAAGGCCTTCGCCGCACCCGACCAGTGGGAGCATCTGCGGCGGCGGGCACTCGCCGAAACGGACGCCATGGTCGGACGGCTCGTCACGCACGTCGACTTCCGGCGTGACGCAGTCGTCGTCTACGGGCCCCTCCATCCGGCCGGCGAGTCGGCGCTGACAATCGCGGCCGTCCGGGCGCCCGGCGTCGAGCCCGGCCTGCTCAGATCGGCCACGACCCGTCGGAGCGGGTTCTCGACGCTCATCGACATCGCGCCGACGATCCTCGACGTCCTGGGTATCCAGCGCCCCTCGTCGATGCAGGGAACACCCTTGGTCGTCGAGAGTCGCGGCGGATCGGCGGCGCAACGGCGGACGATGCTGATCGAGGCGAACAGCCACGCCATCTTCCGTGACCAGCTGTTGAGCAACGCCACGTCCATCGTCATCGCGCTCGTGGTCGCGATCGGGTTGGGAGTGTTGGCCTTCGGCGGCGTCGCCACGCTCCGGAGGTGGCTCAGAAGGGCATCCCTTGCCCTCATCTGGTACCTCATCGCGACGTATGTGGCCGCGCTGCTCCACTTCGACGCCCACGGAGGGAAGATCGCCTTCTGGCTCTTCGTCGTCGCGTTCGTGATCGCATTCGTCGCGCTCTGTGAGCTAGCCGGACGGCGATCCGCGCTCGATCCATTGATGCTCGCGCTCGCAGCCCTGGTGCTTCTCCACGTCGCCGACTCGTTCGCCGGCGCCCGTGCCGAGTTCAACAGCGTCTTCGGCAACTCGGCGACCGTCGGCATCCGCTTCGCCGGTCTCGGGAACCTCTCGTTCTCCCAACTCGCGGCAGCGTCGATCATCCTCGCCGGCCTCCTCGCCTGGCGGCTGAAGGCACCACGGGGTCTTCAGGTCGCGACCGCGATCCTCGCTGTGTCTCTGGTCGCGCTCGCACCCCCGATCTGGGGTCAGAAGTTCGGTGCCGTGCTCTCTGCCACCCCGGCGTGCGCTCTTCTCGTGTGGCTGTTGCTCGGCCGATCCGTGCGGTTCAGGACGATCGTCGCGCTCGGAGGCGTCCTGGTCCTGAGCGGTGTGCTCGTCGGCGTCATCGACCTCCTCCGACCAGGAGATCAGCAGACCCATGTCGGGCGCTTCTTCGACACGATCGGCGGCGGCGGGTCGAGCAGCACGTTGACCGTCATCCACCGCAAAGCCGACGAAGCCATCCGTACGTTCGGCGAGCTGCACTGGTTCCTCGTCATCGCCGCAGTCCTCGCCGTGACGGTGTACCTGTGCTTCGCGCGAGGCGCACCGCTGCGCGTCGCAGCCGAACGCGTGCCGACGCTCGTTCCCACTGCCACCGCCCTCGCCGTCCTGGCCGTGCTCGGCCTCGCTCTGAACGACTCCGGTATCGCCGTGCCCGGGATGATGCTGAGCGTGGCCGGCGCGGCCATCGTCTACGTCGGCGCCGTGTACCTCGACGAGATCGACGATTCCTGCATGCGCAGCGCCACGACCAGGCCGGAGAGAGCCGTGAGGAGGCCGACGACGACGATCGCAGCCGCCTCTTCCACGGCGTCGGCCGTGATGCCGACGAGCAGTCCGCCCGCGGCATATCCGAGGTCGCGCCACAAGCGGTAGACACCGACCGACGATGCCCGCCACGCCGGGTGGGCGCGATCGCCGACGGCCGCGATCAGCGTCGGGTACACGAGCGCGGTGCCCACACCCATCGCGAGCGAGGCCGCGACCCAGCCCGAGTAACCACCGGCGACGACGAGACCCACGATGCCGGCCGCCTGCAGCCAGAGACCGACGACGATGAGAGGCTTGCGGCCGACTCGGTCGGACCAGGCGCCGCTGGCGAGCTGACCGAGGCCCCAAGCCGCCGGGTAGATCGCGGCGACGACGCCGATCCGACCGATTGGCAGACCCTCGTGGGCGAGAAAGATCGGCACGATTCTCCAGACCATGGCGTCGTTCAGGTTGTTGACGAAGCCGGCCTGGCAGACGGCCGAGAGTGACCGGTCGCGCAGCGTCGTGTCGACGAACGTCGTACGGAACGGGCGCGGAGCCGTCAGGGGAGGATGCGCGCGCGCCTCCTCCTCGGCGAACGGCCGCGTCTCGCGCACGAACGCTACGGACAACACGAGCCCGGCGACTGCGATCACCATCCCCAGCAGGAACGGCGCCGGCCGCGGGCCGTTACCGCGAGGCGAGCTCGCCCGTCACGAACGCGGCGACGGCAACGGCGGCGTAACCCCCATCCGAGGACGAGCAGTGACTTTCGCCCTAGCGGTCCGAGAAGTGCCCGGCGACGAGGTTGGCCGCCGCCTTGACGAGCCCGAATGCGACGAGGAACGACAGCGTGGCGGGGACGACGATGCGATCCCGAACTCGCTGCGGGCGAGCAGCAGCAGGACCGTTCGCTCGGTGCCGACCATCGCCCCGACGAAGGCGTTGACGACGACCAGGAGCGTGAACTGGCGCCAGTTCGCACCGAGTCCGAGCCGCGGCCGCTCCTCGACCGCGGCGGCGGTCACCGCCCGATCAGCAGGCCGACGGCCTCCCAGGCGCCGATGCCGCCGAGGAGGGTGTGGACGGTTCCGGCGCACTCAACGATCAAACCGACCCGTCCCCAAGAACGCGCCCGAGCTCGTCGATCGAGACCTCTCTCGATGCGTGCTGGTCCTGCCCATGCGGTGCTCCCTACTCCGGGTTGCGGGCAAGGAACGAATAGCCGTGGACGTCGTAGACCCGGGCATTCCTCTCGCCCCCCGACTCGCCGAACGTGTCGACGGGGTCACCGATCGCGACAACGACGAAGCCGATCTCCTCGAGCATCGCCGTCCATCCTGCGCACGGC
>DATFXL010000010.1:0-55618 GCA_035316025.1 Acidimicrobiia bacterium | reverse complement strand
TTCGCCATCGGGTTCAGGACGACCTCGTCCTCGCTCGCCGCCCATCCGTAGAACGACCGGAGCGCGATCCACCGGGAGCGCATCGTCGCCTGCGCCCGCCCCTTCGCCCGCAGGTCGGCGAAGTAGGACTGGCAGTCGCGCTTCGTGGCGTCGAGCAACCCGATCCCCTCGGGGAGACCGGCGGCGAAGCGGCGCACCACGTCGCCGTACAGCTCGCGGGTGGAGTCGGCCTTGTCGTGGAGCGCCAGCATCCACGACGTGATCAGGGCCTCGGTAGCGTCGGTCATGGCGGTTCCTCCTAGTCAGGTTCCGTCCGTGCCCCCGGAGGTTGCGGCCTCGCGGGGGCTCTTCACGTCAGGGATTATTCCACGTAGAGCGCTGTTCGAGCGCGGATACTACCCCTGACCAGCGGATTCACTGATTCCGTACTTCGACCAGTCCTCGGGGTTGGGCTCGGTGTACTCCCCCATCACGTGGCCGTCGACGGCGTCGAGCTCGACGAGGCCTCGCATGGTCGGCGGGTCGTCGGCCGAATAGAGGAGGATGCGCCAGACAGGCCGGCTGCGCAGCCCGCGCCAGGCGAGCTGCGCCGACGCGTGACCGACCGGGAACCCGACGGTGCGCGTCGCCACCACGAGCGCCTGCGTCTGGTCGACCTCGAGGTTCCAGGCGGCGGCGAGGTGGTACGCCGAGATGGCGCCGAGGAGCACGGCACCGACGAGCAACCCGAGATTGGTGCTCCACACCCAGCCGGCCAGGCACAGCACCGCCAGCGCGGCGTACATGACGGCCGGGATGCGACGCCGGTTGATGTTGGGGAAGACGTAGGGCCCGACGTAGGCGGTGACGTCGAGCTCCTCGGGCAGCTGGTCCCGGTGCTCCTGGCGATCGGCCTCGTCGCTCACCGTCAACCCAACCTACTCACGACTTCGGCCACGCGGCGCGCACCTTCTCCCAGCTCGTGTGCAGGTCTTCCGGCAGAACGCGTGTGTCGGCAACGGTCGTCATGAAGTTGGTGTCGCCGTTCCAGCGCGGAAGCACATGGACGTGGACGTGGCCCGGCACCCCGGCGCCCGCCGGACGGCCGAGGTTCACGCCGGCGTTGACGCCGTCGGGCTTGTACGCGCCCTTGAGCGCCCTCACCGCTTGCTGCGTCATCTCCATCACCGACGCCGCCTCGTCCGCCTTGAGATCTTCGAGCTCACCCTCGTGGCGAAACGGGGCGATCATCAGGTGTCCCGACGTGTACGGGAACGCGTTCATCACGGCGAACGTGAGGTCGCTCCTCGCGACGACGCGCCCCTCCTCGTCGGGGGCATTCGCCAGCGCACAGAACAGGCACTCGGCGGGACCGCCGGGCGCCGCCGCCCCGGTGACGTATGCCGCCCGCCAGCCGGCCCAGAGCCGTTCGAGCGTCACCGACGTTCTGCGACTTCGGCCGCCAGGCGCGCGACGAAGTCGTCGACGCGCACGCCGCGCTCGGGCTCGTCACTTCCCCGCCGGTTCACACCGACCGTGCCTGCATCGGCGTCCTCGTCGCCGACGACGAGGACGTACGGAACTTTCTCGAGCTTGGCGCGCCGGATCCGCGCCCGCAGCGAATCGTTGCCGGCGTCTACGAGCTCGGCGCGGAACCCTTCGGCGCGCAGCCGGTCCGTCAGGCGGAACGCGTACGGGTCGTGCCGGTCGGCGACCGGGAGCACCGTCACCTGCACCGGCGCGAGCCACGTGGGCAGCGCCCCCGCATAGTGCTCGAGCAGGATGGCGAAGAAGCGCTCGATCGACCCGAACAACGCCCGGTGGATCATGATCGGGCGGTGGCGCTCGTTGTCGGCGCCCACGTAGCTGAGATCGAATCGCTGCGGCTCCTGGAAGTCCGCCTGGATCGTCGACATCTGCCACGTGCGACCGATGGCGTCCCGCGTCTGCACCGAGATCTTGGGCCCGTAGAACGCGCCGCCCCCTTCGTCCAGCACGACCTCGAGGTTCATCTTCCCCGCCGCCTGCCGCAGGATCTCGGTGCCCTCCTCCCAATCCGCGTCGCTCCCGATCGCCTTCCCTTCCGGCTTCGTCGAGAGCTCGAGGTAGAAGTCCGTGAGGCCGAAGTCGCTCAGGAGATCGAGGACGAACCGCAGGGTCGACTCGAGCTCGTCGGGCAGCTGCTCCTTGGTGCAGAAGATGTGCGCGTCGTCCTGCGTCATACCGCGCACGCGCGTGAGCCCGTGGACGACGCCCGAGCGCTCGTACCGGTAGACGGTGCCGAACTCGAACAAGCGAAGCGGTAGATCTCGGTAGGAACGCAGCTGGCTCTGATAGATGAGGATGTGGAACGGGCAGTTCATCGGCTTGAGGTAGTACCGAGTGCCCCCGTCGAGCTCCATCGGCGGGAACATGCCCTCGGCGAACCACTCCAAGTGGCCGGAGGTCTGGAACAGGTCCTCCTTGGCAATGTGCGGCGACGTCACGAACTCGTAGCCCGCCTCCACGTGCCGCTCCCGCGAGTAGTCCTCCATGATTCGGCGCACTGTGCCGCCCTTGGGATGGAAGACCGCCAGGCCGGAGCCGATCTCTCCCGGGAACGAGAAGAGGTCGAGCTCGACACCGAGCTTGCGGTGGTCGCGCCGCTCCGCCTCTTCGAGCTGGTGCAGATACGCGTCGAGGGCCGCCTGCGACTCCCACGCCGTGCCGTAGATGCGCTGGAGCATCGGGCGCTTCTCGTCACCCCGCCAGTACGCGCCGGCGACGCGCATCAGCTTGAACGCGCCGAGTCGTTTCGTGCTCGGGACGTGCGGGCCGCGACACAGGTCGACGAACGCGTCGGCGTCGGCGCGCGGGTTCCGGTACACCGAAATGACGGAGCCCTCGCCGACCTCGGAGGCGTCATCGGGATCGACCCGTTCGATGATCTCGACCTTGTACGGCTGATCGGCGAACAGCCGGAGGCCCTCGTCGCGGTCCACCTCGTCGCGGACGAAGGGCTCGTCGGCAGCCACGATCTCGCGCATGCGGGCCTCGATGCGGCCGAGGTCGTCCTCGGTGAAGTGCCGGCCATCGGGCAGCTCGAAGTCGTAATAGAACCCGTCGGCGATCGCGGGCCCGATGGCGTAGCGCGCGCCGGGGAACAGGTCGGTGACCGCCTGGGCCATGACGTGCGCGGTCGAGTGGCGCAGCACCTCGCGGCCGTCCGGCGTAGCGGGCGTCACGATGGTGACGGAGGCGTCGTGGTCGATCGGGCGGTCGAGGTCGACCCACTCGCCGTCGACCTTGGCGGCGATCGCGTCCTGGGCGAGCCGCTTGCCGATCGACAGGGCGATCTCCGCCCCGGTGACGCCCCGCGGGTACTCACGCTGGGAGCCGTCGGGCAGCTTGACGTGTACCGCGTCGGCCGGGCTCATCTCCCTGGCGACGATATCAGCACGCCTTTTCGGTCCTTCGATCTTTGCTGCGACGCGACAATGCACACGTGCCGCCGAAGGAAATCGCGCCGAAGCTGCTGTCGTGGGCATCCGAGCTCGACGACCAGACGCTCGCGCAGGCCCGCCGCACGGCGCGCCTCTCGATCGTCGAAGGACACGTTGCGCTCATGCCCGACGCGCATCTCGGTATCGGTGCCACCGTCGGCTCCGTGATCCCGACCCGCGATGCAATCATTCCTGCCGCCGTCGGCGTCGACATCGGCTGCGGAGTCGTCGCTGTCGAGACGGACATCCACGCGGGGCAGCTTCCCCGGGACCTGAATCCCCTGCTCCGACAGATCGAGCGTCGAATCCCAGCTGGAGTCGGACGCGGCCATGACTCGCGCACCAGCATCGCAGCAGCCTGGTTTCGTGACCACGACCCCGAGAACTGGCGTCGCGAACCGTTCACGGCGCAGCAGAAGCAACGCGCGATCGAGCAATTCGGCACACTCGGCAGTGGGAATCATCACCTCGAAGTGTGTCTCGACGAGCGCGGCACCGTCTGGGGCGAGCTGCACTCCGGAAGCCGAGGCGTCGGGAATCAGCTGGCAACCATGCACATCGACCGCGCCCGGCAGGCGACGGCACGGGTCGATCTCGAGGATCGCGACCTCGCGTACTTCCGAGAAGGTTCAACCGAGTTCCAGGACTACGTCGCTGACATGCTCTGGGCGCAGCACTACGCCTTGGCGAACCGCGAGCGGATGATGGACGTGCTCTTGGAGCTGCTCTTCGCAGCCGCGGGAACGGGCACCGAAGTCAGACGCATCAACTGCCATCACAACTACTCGGTCCGTGAGGTCCACCGCGACGAGGAGCTCTGGATCACGCGGAAGGGCGCAATCCGGGCGCGGGCTGGCGACGAGGGTGTGATCCCCGGATCGATGGCGACCGGAACGTACATCGTACGGGGTCGTGGAAACCCGGAGAGCTACGAGTCGAGCGCGCACGGAGCTGGGAGGCGTCATAGTCGCCGTCAGGCGAAGAAGCGGTTCACCGTCGAGGGCCTCGAGAAGCACATGGCCGGGAAGGCCTGGAACCGCGATCGAGCACGCGCGCTCCTCGACGAGATCCCCGACGCCTACAAGGACGTCGACTCGGTCATGGATGCGCAGCGCGACCTCGTCGAGATCGAGCACGCTCTGCGCCAGGTCCTCAATTACAAGGGCGCGTAGCCACGAGAGCTAGCGGTGCTCGACCGGCCGGCTCAAGTCGACGCCGACGAGCTCGCTCAGCTCGCGGAGCACGGCGGGTGCCGTCGTGTCCGACCCGCCGGAGAGGATCGCGCTCGAGAGGTCGTCGAGCGCTTCGAGTGCCTTGGGCGCGTCCAGGTCGGCGTCGAGCGCGCTCCGGACGCGCGCCGCGAACGGCCGAGGGTCGGACCCGTCGGCCCGCTCTGCCGCTGCGAGCAGGCGGTGCAGGAGCGCGTTGCCCTCGTCGAGGTCGGTGTCGTGCCATTCGAACCCGGCGCGGTAGTGGTGGCGCATGAGCGCGAGCCGGATGGCGCGCGGGTCGGCGATCTTGAGCAAGTCACTCACGAACACGAGGTTGCCGAGAGACTTCGACATCTTCTCGCCCTCGTAGCTCACCATCGCCGAGTGCATCCAGTACCGCGAGAACGGCTGGCCCGTGATGGACTCGCTCTGCGCGACCTCGCACTCGTGGTGCGGGAAGATCAGGTCGGTGCCGCCGCCGTGCAGGTCGAGCGTGGGGCCGAGCGCCCCCATCGACATGACCGAGCATTCGAGATGCCATCCCGGGCGGCCGACGCCGAAGGGCGCCCGCCACGCCGGCTCTCCTGGCTCCGACGGCTGCCACAGGATGAAGTCGAGGGCCGCCCGCCGGTGCGGGTCGTCGGGGTTCCCGCCGCGGGCGCGGGCCAGTCGCACCATGTGCTCGAGCGAGTAGTGCGAGAGCTCGCCGTAGCGCGGGAACGTCGACACGTCGAAGTAGACGGTGCCGTGCGTGAGGTACGCGTGCCCCGATTCGAGCAGCTCGGTGGCCATGTCGATCATCCCGCCGATGGCCTCGGTCGCGCGGGGCTCGGCCGCCGGCGGGCGCATGCCCAGCGCGTCCATGTCGGCCTGGAAGCGGGCCAGCTCGGCGTCGGCGAGGTCCAGGTAGTCGACCCCGAGCTCGCGCGCCTTGGGGAGGATGGAGTCGTCGACGTCGGTGACGTTGCGCACCATGCGCACCTCGTGGCCGAGCTCCTCCAGCCGGCGAGTGAGCAGGTCGTAGGTGATGTACGTGGCCGCGTGACCGAGGTGCGTGGAGTCATAGGGCGTGATGCCGCAGACGTACATCCGCACGACGGGCCCGGCGTCGAAGGGGACAAGCGCCCGTTGCGCGGTGTCGTGGATGCGAAGCGTCACGCGGAGTCCGACGGTCGAGGGTCGACGCCGACGAGGCGGAGGCTGGCTTTGCCCTTGTGGCGGAGGTTGATCGTGAGCAGTGCCGCGGCAAAGGCCTCGATGCCGACCGCGTTCGCGAGCGATCCGCCGTCGAACCCGCGCACGCCCGGGATGCGCCCGATGATCCCGAGGACCGTCGCACGAGCATCGTCGTCGTCGGCGCACACGATCACGTCGCTATCGATGGCCGCGTCGAGATCGCCGAGCGCAGCCGCCGGGACGTGTTGCAGCGCGGCCACGACGCGCGCCTGCGGCACCGCGGCCTGCATCGCCATCGCCAGCGATCCCTCCTCGGGCAGCACGGGACGGAACTCGCGGCCTTCCTTGACGAGCCCGTTCGCAATGTCGATGACGACCTTGCCCGCCAGCGCGTCTTGATGGGCTTGGGCGGTGCGGATGGCCGCCTCCCACTGGGTGCCGATGACGACCACCTCGGCCGCCGCCGCGTCGGCGTTGCCGCCCGCCTGGAGACCCGCGACGCGATCACCCCACTGCTTTCGCATCTTGGCCACCGAGGCTTCCGCGCGTGCCGGGTCCCGGGAGCCCGCGATCACGTCGTAGCCGACGCTCGCCAACCGCGCCGCGAAGCCACCACCCGCAGGACCCGTCGCGCCGAGCACGCCGATCTTCATGGAAAGAGACTGGCACATCGGCTCTAGGCTGCCCGCCAACGACGACCGGGGGGATCCGATGGAGTTCGGCATCATGTTCGCCAACGTCGGTCCATACGTGCTGCCCGACATGGCGGCTGCCCTCGGGCACATCGCCGAGGAACACGGCATCGAGTCGATCTGGACCGTCGAGCACGTGGTCGTCCCGGGCGACTACCAGTCGGAGTACCCGTACTCCCCGACTGGTCGCATGCCCGGCCCCGAGGAGAGCCCGATCCCCGATCCGCTGATCTGGCTCACTTGGGTGGGCGCCGCGACCACGACGCTCCGCCTCGCGACTGGCATCCTGATCCTGCCCCAGCGCAATCCCGTGGTGCTCGCCAAGGAGCTCTCCACGCTCGACGTGCTGTCACGGGGAAGGGTCGAGCTGGGTGTCGGTGTCGGATGGTTGCGCGAGGAGTTCGATGCGCTCGGCGTGCCATTCGAGGACCGCGGCGCGCGCACGGACGAGTACATCGAGGCGCTGCGCTGCCTGTGGCGCGAAGAGGAGCCGTGCTTCGAGGGCAACTACACGAGTTTCGACCGGGCCAAAAGCTACCCGAAGCCCCACCGGGAGACGATCCCCGTCCACGTCGGGGGGCACACGCGGGCGGCGGCGCGGCGCGCGGGCAGGCTCGGTGACGGGTTCTTCCCGGGTCGCTCCACCGACGACGACCTCGTCCCGCTGCTCGACGAGATGCGCGCCAGCGCCAAGGAGGCAGGGCGCGACCCCGAGGCGATCGAGGTCACCGCGGGCGGCGTCATGGACATCGACGGGGTCCGGCGATTCGCTGATTACGGCGTCGATCGCATCGTGCTCCCCCCGTTGGGCTTCGACCTCGACACCCTGCGCGAGCAACTCGGACGGTTCTCCGACAGCGTCATCGAGAAGGTCGGATGACGGATGGCATCCGAGCACGACGACAGGCCGCCCGGCATCCCGCTTTGGTTCAAGGTCGGGCTTGTCATCGTCGCTGCGATCGGGGTGTGGCTGGCGGTCGGGATCGTCTTCGCCACGTTGCGGGTGGCGCTCGCCTTCGCCGGGTACGTGATCGTGGCGTTCCTCGCCTACCAGTTCGGGAAGTGGGTAGGCCGGAGCTCGGCTCGCCACGAGCCGTGAGCCGCGAGGAGGAGGACGGTCAGGCGATGCAGTCGGCGCCGAGGAGGACGCGCAGGTCGGCGTAGAGCCCGTTGCTCGAGTCGACGAGGAAGTCGTCGGCGAGTTGGAGCACGGTGGTCCGATCGGGCCCCTCGAGGTGGACGTACACCGCGCGGTGGCCCGGGTGCAGGCGCAGGACCTCCTTGAGACCCTCGACCTTGTCGTTGGTCAGGGCCGAGCGCTTGACGCGGATGCGGACGGGCGGGCCGCCGTCGAGGACGACCTCGGGTTGCGTGAGCTCCATGGCGATGATCTTCGGGTCGTCGTCCCGCAGGTCGAGCCGACCCTTCACGCAGACGATCGCGTCCTCCTCGAGGACATGACCGTACGAGGTCATCGTCTTGGGGAAGACCATGACCTCGAGGGCGGCGCCGAGATCCTCGAGCACGAACGTGGCCATCAGATCGCCCCGCTTCGTGTACCGGCGACTCAATGACGTCACCACACCACCGACCACGCGCAGCTCTCCCTCGCGGAGCTCCTTGAGCTCGGTGAGCGTGCACTCGATGTGACGGCGCAGGCCCCGCTCGGCACCCATCAGCGGATGCTCGCTGACATAGAGGCCGAGCATCTCCTTCTCGTGAGCGAGCCGGGCCCGCTTGTCGAACTCGGTGTCGGGGATCGCGACGCGCTCGTCGAACCCCTCCCCCGCGTCACCGGCGGCGTCGGCGTTGCCGCCGTCGCGGCCGAACAGGCTCATGATCCCGGCGTCACGCTCGCGTCGCCGGGCGAGCGTGAGGTCGACGATCTGCTCGTACACATGCAGGAGTCCCTTACGCGGATGTCCGAGGGAGTCGAAGGCCCCCGCCTTGATGAGCGACTCGATCGTGCGTTTGTTGAGGGCCTGTTGGTCGACGCGCTCGCAGAAGTCGAAGAACTCGGTGAACGGCCCGCCGTCCTGCCGGGCGGTGACGATGTGCTGGACGAGCCCCTCGCCGACATTGCGCACCGCCGACATCCCGAACCGGATCGAGCCGTCCCGTACGGCGAAGTCGCTCTCGGACTCGTTCACGTCCGGCACCAGCACCGGGATGCCGACCTGCCGGCACTCGTTCAGGTAGACCGCCGTCTGGTCCTTGTTCGTCTTGACGCTCGTCAACAGCGCAGCGAGGTACTCGACGGGATAGTTCGCCTTCAGGTACGCGGTCTGATAGGCGACGAAGCCATAACCGACTGAGTGCGACTTGTTGAAGGAGTAATCGGCGAACGGCTCGATGATGTCGAACATCTCATCCCCGAAGTCGCGGCTGTGGCCATGCGCGACGCACCCCTCGACGAACTTCGACCGTTCCTTGGCGATCAGCGACCGGATCTTCTTGCCGGTCGCCTTGCGCAGGTTGTCCGCTTCCTCGAGCGAGTAGCCGGCGAGCACCTGCGCCATGCGCATCAGTTGCTCCTGATAGATCATCAACCCGTAGGTGGGCTCGAGGATCTCGCGCAGGTCGTCGTGGTAGTAGGTCACCGGCTTGCGGCCGTTCTTGCGGTTCGCGTAGTCGGTGTGCATGTTGGCGGCCATCGGTCCCGGCCGGTACAACGCGACGAGCGCGGCGACGTCCTCGAAGGTCGTCGGCTCCAGTGAGCGCATGAGCGCACGCATCGGGCCGCCCTCGAGTTGGAACACACCGATCGAGTCGCCCCGCTGGAGCATCTCGAACGTCTTCGCGTCGTCGAGCGGGAGTTCGTCGATGTCGACGCGCTCACCCATGGACGCCTCGATGAGCTCGAGTGTCCGTTCGATCACGGAGAGGTTGCGCAGGCCGAGGAAGTCCATCTTCAGCAGGCCGAGGTCCTCGACACCGTGCATCTCGTACTGCGTGACGATCGGGGCGTCCTCGATGTCGCCGCCGGGCTCGGGCTTGCGCTGGATCGGGAGGTACTCGGTCAACCGCTCCCGCGTGATCACAACGGCGGCGGCGTGGATGCCGTCCTGGCGCCGCAGCCCTTCGAGCCCGCGGGCGACGTCGATGACGCGCTTGGCGTCGGGGTCGTCGTCGTACAGCGCTCGGAGCTCAGCGGCCATCTTGTAGCCGTCCTCGTGGCCCGGCACCTTCTCCAGACACGCGCGCAAGGGCGTGTCGCGCCCCATGATCAGGGGGGGCATGAGCTTGGCGATCCGGTCGCCCACGCCCCACGGGTAGCCGAGCACGCGTGATGCGTCGCGGACCGCGGCGCGGGCCTTGATCGTCGAGAACGTGACGATCTGCGCGACGTGGTCCCACCCGTACCGCTGCGCGGCGTACCTGATCAGCTCGCCGCGGTACCGCTCGTCGAAGTCCATGTCGATGTCGGGCATCTGCTTGCGGCCCGGGTTCAGGAACCGCTCGAAGAGCAGGTCGTACCGGATCGGGTCGATGTCGACGATGCGCAGGCAGTAGGCCACGCACGATCCCGCCGCGCTCCCGCGGCCGGGCCCGACCCGGATGCTGCGAGCCCGGGCGTAGCGCACGAGGTCCCAAACGACGAGGAAGTACGCCGAGAAGCCCATGTCCTTGATGACCCCGAGCTCGTACTCGAGCCGTTCGCGGACGTGCAGCGCCGGCGACGGGCCGTAACGGTCCTTGGCGCCCTCGAAGGTCAGCTCGCGGAGGTACGAGTCCTCGTCGTGGCCCTCGGGCACGGGGAACGCGGGGAGCTCGGGCTTGCCGAACTCGATCTCGACGTCGGCGCGCTCCGCGACGAGGAGCGTGTTGTCGCATGCCTCCGGGTACGCCGAGAACAGGCCGCGCATCTCGGCCGCCGTCTTCAGGTAGAACTCCTCAGCGTCGAACTTGAAGCGGTTCGGATCGTCGAGCGTGGCGCCGGTCTGGACGCACAGCAGCGCGGCGTGCGCCTCGGCATCGCTCTTGTGCGTGTAGTGCGAGTCGTTCGTCGCCAGGAGGGGCGCGTCGAGCTCGCGCGCCATCTTCACGAGCTGCGGATTGACGGTGCGCTGCTCGGGGAGACCGTGGTCCTGCAGCTCGATGAAGAACGAGTCGCGCCCGAGGATGTCCTGGAAGCGCGCCGCCGATTCGCGGGCGGAGTCGTACTCCGCTGCCATCAACTGCTGGCACACGAGACCGCCCAGGCAACCGCTCGTCGCTACCAGGCCGTCGCGGTGCCGTTCGAGGAGCTCGAAGTCGATGCGCGGCTTGAAGTAGAAGCCGTCGAGGTACGCGCCGGATGCGACCTTGATCAGGTTCCGGTAGCCGACGTTGCTCTCGGCGAGCAGCGTCAGGTGGTAGATGTCGTGATCGGCGCGCCGGGGACGGTCGAAGCGGCTGCTGCCGACGAAATAGGCCTCGGCGCCGAGCACGGGAGTGAGGCCGGCTTCCCTCGCCGAACGGTAGAAGTCGAGGACTCCGTACATGTTCCCGTGGTCCGTGATCCCGACCGCGGGCTGCCCGTCGGCGGCGGCGGTGGCGATCACGTCGGGGATGCGGGCCGCACCGTCGAGCATGGAGAACTCGGTGTGCAGATGCAGATGCACGAACGAGCTCCCCAAGGCGCACCGACCCCCTCCGGCCCACAGGGGTTGTGGAAGACCCTGTGGAGAATCACACTGTTGTAACTCTCACCATAGAGGGGACACCGCCGGCGGGCAAGCGCCCAGGTGGGGACCTCAGGCCCGCCCGCGGGCGCCGAGGAGGGGCACGTACATCTCGTCCGGAGTGAGCGAGCCGTGCATGCCGATGAGGTTCCTCTCCTGCGGCAGTGTGGGGTCGACGAAGGCGACGGGCTCGCGGGCGGCGAGAACGACGTCGCCGACGCGGTTCCCGATGGGGCCCTGCGGCGGCGGGCCGATCCAGCCTTGGGCGAAGAGCTCCTCCCGCGTCAGCACCCACGCCTGGTGACCCACGACCTCGCGCGCGCCGGCGGCGAGATCGACGGCCTTACCGGGCTCGGCATAGAGGTAGCGGAAGCGGGCTTCGCCGGCGTACATGGCGATCATCGGTGCGAGGTCGGTCAGCTCGACCCAACTGCTCCCGTCGATGTGGACCTGCCCGTGATCCGACGTCACGAGCAGCGCCGTCTCCTCCGGCAAGGCGTCGCGCAGCTCGCCGACGAGGCGGTCGGCCGCCTGCAGTTCGGCGACGTAGAACGAGTCGTGAAGGCCGTACTCGTGGGCGACCGTGTCGACGCCGGGGTAGTACCCGTAGACGAAGCGCTCCCCCGCGGCCACGAGACGGCGACAGTGCTCGACGAGCGTCGACACCGCGTTCCAGCCGACGAAGCGCGCGCCGCGGAGCTGCGCGTCCGTGAAGCCCGAGTGCCGGAACTCATTGCGCGTCACCACTGGAATCGGCCGCCCGAGGAACGCGGTGTGGCGCTGCATGTCGAACGGGTCCGGCGGGCGGCGCGCCCCCCCGGTCTGCCAACGGAGGATGTTGAGCACGTCGCCGTTCACACGCATGCGGAACCCCACCAGGCCGTGCTGTGAGGGCGCGAGCCCCGTGGCGAGGGACGTCAGGGCGCTGGCGGTGGTCGACGGGGCGACCGTCGTGATCGGGCCGCCATCGAGGGCGGCGAGCTCGGGCAGCAGGCTCCGGTGGGCCTCGATCGCCTGCCAGCCGAGCCCGTCCAACAGGAGCAGAACGACGGCGCTGGCACCCTCGACGCCGGAAGGCAGCGTCAGCAGGGGCCGACCGCCCAGGAGCGTCGGCACCAAGCTCGTGATCGCCTCACCGCCGTAGTCCGGCCGCACCGGGTCCACCGGCTACTCCTCCCGTGCCTTCCCCGAATCTATGCGGGAGCAGAGGCTCCGGACGTGCTCCTCGACGCGCGACCATGGAGCCGTGAAGGTCTCCACGAGGGGCGACTACGCGGCACGTGCCCTCTTGTCGCTCGCCCTCCACGGCAAGGACCGGCCGACTTCGGTGAAGGAGATCGCCGAGCGCACGAGCCTGCCCCAGCCGTACCTCGAGCAGATCCTCCTGGCCGTGAAGGGCGCCGGGCTGGTCCGATCGAAGCGGGGCGTCGGCGGCGGCTATGTGCTCGCCCGGGCCCCGGAAGAAATCACGCTGGCCGAGATCCTCACCGCCGTCGACGGCCCGCTCACGACGCTCATGGGCGAGCACGACCACTGCGAGGGGCACTGCATCCTCCAGGAGGTCTGGGTGTGCGTCTCGGAGGAGATGCGTCAGCTGCTCGAGGGGTTCACCCTCGCCCAGCTCGTCCAACGCACGCGGATCGGGCATCCCGACGCGGCGGCCAGGTCGTCAGCCTGATCCGGCGTCGAGCCCGTCGAGCACTGAAGCGAGCCCCGGTGGCAGCGGGTCCTCGAAGTCGAGGCGCTGCCCGGTCGTCGGGTGCGCGAGGGCAAGCCGGTGCGCATGCAGGAACGGCCGGTCGAGCCGAACTCCGGGGCGGTCGCCGCGATAGGCGGCGTCGCCCACCACCGCGTGCCCGACGGCGCTCAGATGAACGCGGAGCTGGTGCGTGCGTCCCGTCTCGAGGCGGCACTCGACGAGGGTCACGGAGGGCTCGACGTATTCCACGCGCACCTCGTAGGCGGTGCGTGCGGCGCGCCCCTCCTCGCGAATCGCCATCCGGGTGCGACGAGTCGGTGACCGGCCGACGGGCGCGTCGATGACGCCCCGGGAGGCGTCGAAGCGACCCCAGACCAGCGCGAGATACCGGCGATCGATCTCCCGCCGGGCGAGCGCGGCGACGAGCGCGTCGTAGCCGCGCCGCGACCGCGCGACGAGTATGAGGCCGCTCGTGTCGCGGTCGAGTCGGTGCACGATGCCGGGGCGGGCAGGGTCACCGACGCCGGCGAGTTCCGGGAATCGCTCGAGCAACCCGTTGACGAGAGTCCCGCCGGGATGACCGGCACCCGGGTGGACGACGAGCCCGGCCGGCTTGCTCATGACGATCAGATCGTCGTCGGCGAAGCGGACGTCGACGGCGACGGGCTCAGGGCCGGGCGGGCGGTCGGGCGGCGGTTCCGACAGCAGCTCGACGAGTGCCCCGGCCTCCAGTCGATGACTCTTGGCGACGGCTTGCCCCCCGACCAGGACCGCTCCGTCGTCGATGAGCCGGGCGACCTCGGCGCGGCTCCACCCGGTGAGCAGCGCGAGGGCCCGGTCGAGCCGCTCCCCGGCGAGCATGTCGGGCACGGCGAGCTCGCTCACACCCCGGAGCTCATCGGCGGTCGCGAGGGTCGTCGCGGTCGCGCCAACCCCAGACGAGGAGCAGCACAGCGCCGATCGTGATCGCGGAGTCGGCGACGTTGAAGCTGGGGAACGCGCCCACGCGCACGAAGTCGACGACCTCACCGTGCAAGAAGCCGGGCGCACGGAACACCCGGTCAGCGAGGTTGCCCAACGCCCCGCCGAGAACGAGCGACAGCGCCACGACCATCACCGGGTCCCTCGCCCGGTGCGCGACGCGAACGAGCACGACCGCCACGATGGCGGCGAGGATGGCGAGCAACGGCGTGAAGCCGGTCAGGATGCTGAACGCGCCGCCCGGGTTCCGGCTCAACCGAAGCTCGACGGAGTCGCCGATGATCGACAGCGGCTCGTCGGCGAGGTACTCGACGACCAAGGCCTTCGCGATCTGATCGAGGACGACGACGAAGACGACGAGTCCGACGATCAGCAGGGGCCGACGAGTCGACGCCGCCGCGCCCTTCTCGGGATGCGCGTGTCCGCTAGCGGCGTCGTTCGGCACGAGCCTTGCAGTCGACACACTCCTCGGCGTACGGGATCGCCTCGAGGCGCTCGACCGAGAGGCGGCGCCCGGCGGGGACGCACACGCCGTAGGTGCCCGCGTCCATCCGCTTGAGCGCTCGGTCGATCGCATCGACGATCTGGCGGGCCGACGCCGACAGCAACAGGTCGCGCTCGCGCTCGACGTTCACTGTGTCACCCTCCCCGGACTCCTCGTCGAACTGTGTGTCGCCCGGGTCACGTTCCTTCGCCAGCTCGTCCGCCTCCGCCATGAGCTCGTCGGCCTGGCGGAGCTGCTGATCGCGCTCGTGGAGCAGCTTCTGGCGAAGCCGCTTCAGCGTGCGGTCGGAGAGGTTCGGCTTGGCCGGCATGACCTCCCACCCCGACAACGGGCAGATCACGGAGCCGGGCTTGCGGGGCGGCGCCTTCTTGACCGGCGGCAGCTTCGGCACCGGAGCCTTCTTGGCCGCCGGCGCCTCCTTCGCGGGTGCGGGCTTGGCGGGCGCCTTCCTGGCCGGGGGCGCCTTCTTCGCCGGCCCCGGGAGCACCTTCTTCGCCGGGGGCGCCTTCCTCGCCGGCGCCTTCGCCGACTTGGCCGCCTTGGCCGCCTTCCCCGTCTTGGCGGTCTTCGCCTTCGCGGTCTTGGCCGCCTTGGCCGGGGCCGACTTCGCCGCGCGCTTCGCCGGCACTGCTCTCTTCGGCTTCTTGACGGCCGGCTTCTTGGCCGCCGGCTTGGGCGGCTTCTTGGCCGCCGGCTTGGGCGGCTTCTTCGCGGTGTCCTTCGCGGGCTTCGTCGCGATCGCCTTGGCCGACTTCGTCGCCGCCGGCTTCACTGGCTTCTTGGCCGCCGACCGCTTGGCCGTGGCCGTCTTGGCCGTCGTGCGACCCGACGCGGTCTTCCTCGACCCGGCCGTCTTCTGTGGTGACGCCATTGGGAGCTCCCTGGCAAAAGGGACGGCGGCGCTCCCGCCAGCGTCGCCGGGGAGCGCAGGATAGTAGGAGGAAACACCGTCGCTTCACCAAGGAATTCCGCGCCGCGACGGCAACGTCGGGCTAGACGGGTCGGTGGCGCGGCTCCCCCACCCGGGCGTCCGCCTCCGCGAGCGCCTGGCGCAGACGCGCCTCGACGTCGTCGGCTTCGATCCCGCCGACGCGCATGCGCTTGATCCGTGACCGTTCGCCGGAGACGAGCTCGACTGCGCTCTCGTTGACGCCCAACGTGGCGGCGATGAGCGCGATCGCCGCCGCGTTCGCCCGTCCGTCCACCGGCGGCGCGGCGACTCGCACCTTGAGCGAGTCCCCGTGGCGGCCGACGATGGCGCTGCGTCCGGCACCCGGCTGGACGTGCACTCGCAGGACCACCGCGTCACGTTCGACGTCGTAGAGATCCGTAGGGCGCGTCACAGCCCGTCCTTTGGTCGGCGGGAACGAAAGAGGCTCCTTGTACTCTACGGCACATGGCGTTCACGCCGGTGCCGTCCGCACTCGACCTCGTCGAGCTCGAGGCGCGCGTGCTCGAACGCTGGCGCGAACAGGACGCATTCGGCGAGAGCCTGCAACAGCGGGAAGGCGCGCCCGAGTGGGTCTTCTACGAAGGGCCGCCCACCGCCAACGCCCGCCCCGGTATCCACCACGTGTGGGCCCGCGTGTTCAAGGACCTCTACCCCCGATTCCACACCATGCGCGGCCGGTACGTCGCGAGGAAGGGTGGATGGGACTGTCATGGCCTCCCGGTCGAGGTCGAGGTCGAGAAGGCGCTCGGTATCACGAACAAGCACGAGATCGAGGACTTCGGGATCGAAGCCTTCAACCAGCGCTGCCGCGAATCGGTGCAGCGCTACGTCGAGGACTGGTCGGCGCTCACCTCACGCATCGGCATGTGGATCGACACGGCCGACGCGTACTGGACCCTGACCAACGAGTACATCGAGAGCGTCTGGTGGATCGTTCGTCAGATGTGGGACCGTGACCTCGTCTACGAAGGCTTCAAGGTCGTGCCCTACTGCGGCCGGTGCGGGACGGCCCTGTCGAGCCACGAGCTCGGCCAGCCCGGTGCCTACCGGGACATCACCGAGCCGTCGGTCTATGTCCGTTTCCCCGCCGACGGCGTCGACTTCGACCTCCTCGTTTGGACGACGACGCCGTGGACACTCGTATCGAACGTCGCCGTCGCGGTCGGGCCCGAGATCGAGTACGTGCGCGTGAGAGCACGGGACGACGGTCGAGATCTCGTGATGGCGGCGTCGCGTGTGACCGACGTGCTCGGCGACGCCGAGGTCGTCGGGTCCGTGCCCGTGTCGGACCTCGCGGGGCTGCGGTACGACCGGCCCTTCGACTACCTGCCCGTCGAGCGGGGCGCGAACCGCGTCGTCGTCGCCGACTTCGTCACCCTCGACGAGGGATCAGGCATCGTCCATCTCGCACCGGCGTTCGGTGAGGTCGACCGGGAGATCGCCGAGCGCGAGGGGCTCCCGGTGCTCAATCCGGTCGGTGCGGACGCCCGGTTCGACGCGACGGTCCCGCAGCTCGCGGGGCAGTTCGTCAAGGACGCGGATCCCGCGCTGATCGACGAGCTCATCGCGGCGGGGCGGATCGTGTCCGTCGTCGACTACTCGCACGCGTATCCGCATTGCTGGCGGTGCGGCACGCCGCTCATCTACTGGGCGAAGCCGACGTGGTTCGCGCGCACGTCGGAGCACAAAGACGTGCTGCTCCGCGAGAACGAGACGATCAACTGGCACCCCGAGTACATCAAGCACGGGCGCTTCGGCGACTGGCTCGAGAACAACGTCGACTGGGCGCTGTCGCGCGACCGCTTCTGGGGAACGCCGCTCCCGGTCTGGCGGTGCGGCGACTGCGGGAACGACACCTGTATCGGCTCGGTCGCCGAGCTGAGCAAGCTGGCAGGCCGCGACCTCTCCGGTCTCGACCTGCACCGTCCGTACGTCGACGACGTCACGATCACCTGTCCCGAGTGCTCGGGACGTGCGCAACGTGTCGACCCCGTATTGGACGCGTGGTTCGACTCGGGCAGCATGCCGTCGGCCCAGTTCCACTACCCGTTCCAGAACCAGGAGCTCTTCGAGCGTCGCTTCCCCGCCGACTTCATCGCCGAGGCGATCGATCAGACGCGGGGCTGGTTCTACTCGCTGCTCGCCGTCAATGGCCTCGTGTTCGACCGGGCTCCGTACCGCAACGTCGTGTGCCTGGCGCTCATCGTCGCCGGGGACGGGCAGAAGATGTCGAAGTCCCGCGGGAACGTCATCGATCCGTGGGAGATCCTCGACACCCGCGGCGCGGACGCGCTGCGCTGGTACTTCTTCTCCTCCGGGTCACCGTGGACGACGCGCCGTGTGTCCGAGGCCGGCATCGACGAGTCGACCAGCCGCTTCCTCCTCACCCTCTGGAACACGTACTCGTTCTTCGTGACGTACGCGAACCTTGACGGCTGGGCGCCCGACCAGGCCGGCCGGGTCGAGCACGTGCTCGACCGCTGGGTGCGCTCTCGCCTCCACCGAACCGTCGGCGAGGTCACGGAGGCGCTCGAGGGCTTCGACGCCCTCCGGGCCGCGCACGCGCTCGACCGTTTCGTCGACGACCTATCGAACTGGTACGTACGCCGATCGCGCTCCCGGTTCTGGAAGGACTCTGACACTGCCGCCCACGGGGTGTTGTACGAGAGCCTGCTGACGGTGGCGAAGCTTCTCGCGCCGCTGTGCCCGTTCACGACGGACGAGATGCACCGCAACCTCAGCGGGCGCGACGATTCCGTCCACCTCGCCGCTTGGCCCGCGACGGACGCCCCCGCCCTCGACGACGAGCTCGAGGCGGAGATGGCCGAGGCGCGCCACGTGGTCTCACTGGGCCTGGCCGCGCGTGCGGAGGCGCGCCTCAAGGTGCGGACACCGCTACGGCGGGCGTTGGTCCTGCTCCCCGACGGCGGACGCCTCGGTGACGCGGTCACGGAGGAGGTAAGGGACGCGCTGAACGTACGCGACGTCGAGCTGATCAGCGGTCTCGAAGGGTTGGTCGATTACGTCGTGGTCCCGAACTTCCGGAGGCTCGGACCGCGCGTCGGCAAGCTGATGCCCCAGATCAAGTCAGCGCTCGGCTCCGTGGACGGCGCCACAGTCCAGCACGCGTTCGACCAGGACGGCCGGTACCGCCTCGAGCTCGCCGGCGGTGAGACCGTCGACCTCGGTCCCGACGAGGTCGAGGTGCGCGCGACATCGCACGCCGAGCGGGCGCTGGCGCAGGACGGCAGCTACGCGGTCGCGCTCGACACCACCCTCGACGACGATCTGCGGCGGGAGGGGGCCGCGCGCGAGCTGGCCCGGAAGCTCAACGACCTGCGCAAGGCGTCCGGTCTCGACATCAGCGACCGCGTCCGCGTGGAGGTGTGGGCCGGCGACGCGCTGGCGGACGCCGCGCGGGAGCACCAGCAGTGGATCAAGGACGAGGTGCTCGCCGTCGACTGGAAGGTGACGGAGGGTCAGCCGCCGGATGCCGGTGTCGCCCGCCTCGACGTCGACGGCGCAACCGCGTCGGTTCGCCTCGAGAAGGCCGAGCGGCCCGGCTGACGCGGCGGGGAGTCAGCGGCGGCGACCCCAGCCTCGCTTGCGCGGCGCGGTCTCGTCATCGAAGAGGTCGTCGTCTTCCTCGTCGTCCCGGGGTCCGAGCGGGGCGTCGTCACGCACGGCCTCGCGGAGCGTGGCGAAGAACGCATCGTCGTCGAGGACCTCGGGCTCGACAGGCTCGTCGGCGGGGACGAAGTCCGCCAAGCCGGGCGTGCTCCCGACCGTCGGCTTCGAGACGGGCTCGGACGGCGGGGCATCCGAGTCCCCCCAGCCCGGGTCGGGGTCCGCCGGGGGCGCGCCCCGTGCAGGCTCCGGCGGCGCCTTCGGGAACGGGCCCACCGAGCCGATCTCGGCCGTCGGTGTCGACGGTGACGACGCGGCCGAAGACGGGTTCGCCGGCGGCGCCGGCGCCGACTGCCGCCCCGAGTTCGCGACCGCCTCGCGGGGCGGCGGGACGGAGACGTCATGGAGCTTCGGACGCTGACCGTGCTGAGCGCTGAACTTCCCCAACGAATCGAGCTCGGTTTCGATCGCCTTGCGAAGCCGGGTGCGGTACTCCCGCTCGTACTTCTCGAGCGCCTCCACGTCGGCATTGAGCGCGTCGCGACGCGACGAGAGGTCCTGGACCTCGCTCTCGAGTCGCGAGCGTTCGTTCTCGGCGACCCGCCGTGCGGTCCCTTCCGCCTCGGTCACGAGCTTCCGGGCCTTGGTCTCGGATTCCTCGAGCAGCGTGCGCGACCGCTCCTGCGCTTCCGAGATCGCCTCGTCGGCGGTCTTCTGCGCGAGCACGAGCGTGCGCTGCAGCATCTCTTCGGTCTCGCGGCTCTTGCCCGCGCTTCCTTCGACGGATTGAAGACGTTCGGTCAGCTGACGAACGCGCTCGCTCAGCCCTTCGACCGTCGATGCGGCGCGCTCGAGCAACTCGTCGACGTCGTCACGGTGGTAACCGCGGAATCCCTCCCGGATGTCGGTGTCCCGGAGTTCACGAGGAGTTACATCCATGACACTCCATGCTATCGAGCCGGCCGGCGCATGTGGGAAACCCTCACGGCCCCCTTCAGGAGGTTTGGGCTAGAGGGAGCAGACGATCCCCTGGACGATGAACAGCACGAAGAAGACCACCATGAACGACAGGTCGAACATGCCGACGGGCGGGATGATGCTCCGGAATGGTCGCAGCACCGGCTCCGTGAGATCCGCCAGGAGGGTCGCGATCGACATCAGCGGGCTCCCAGGGCGAACCGGAAACCACGACAGGATCGCACGCGCCGCGAGCAGGACGAGATAGATGCGCAGCACCCAGCAGATGAGTTGCACTGCGTCAGGCCCGATACAGGCCGCGCGCCTGCAGGCGCTCCTTGTCCTCCTCCGAGACCTCGACGCCGGTGGGGGTCAGGAGGAACACCTGCTCGTCCACCTTCCGCATCGTCCCGCCCACCGCGTACGCGAGACCACTCGAGAAGTCGATGAGGCGACGCTGGAGGTCCCGGTCGAGACCGCGCAAGTTGAGGACGACCGCCTGATTGGCCTTGAGTCGGTCGCCGAGCTCCTGCGCGTCGTTGAAGCCGTCCGGCTCCACGACGTGCACCGGTGACGAGGACTCCTGTCGAACCGCCGGCGGTCTCGTCGTCACGAGCGCCGAGGGCTCTTCGCGCGGCACGGGCCGAACCAAGCCCGGGTCGCGCCGCGGCATCGACGGCGGCTGCACCGCCTCGTGGAGCGGGTCGCCGTGCCGCGGATCGGCATGCAGAGGGCGCACTTCCGACGCGTCACGCGGCTGCACGCGCGCAGCGGCGCGCTCACGCTCGCGCGCGGGCGCAGGCGCGGCACGCGCGTCTTCCTCGTCGCCGTACTCCTCGTAGTCCGCGTCCCATTCGAATTCGTCGTCGTCCTGGAGCCCCAGGTACACCATTGCTCGACGCCACATAGAAGCCACGGGCTCGACAACCTCCCCGTTCTTCGAAGCCTACCGTCGCCCCGCGCCGGGATCGTGGCAAGCACCGGAGCCGGTCGGTCGCCCTTCGGTCGGGGTCAGGCCCTGGCCCCGAAGATCGCCCGTCCCACCCGGACCATCGTGGCGCCTTCGGCGACGGCCGCTTCGAAGTCGTCGGTCATGCCCATCGAGAGCTCGTGCACGCCCAGATCGGCGGCCAACTCGCGCAGCGCCGCGAACCAGCGCCGCGGGTCGTCGCCGGCCGGCGGGATCGTCATGAGCCCCTCGACGCGCAGGTCCTCGTGCCGCAACGCGTCGACGAGGCGGGCCGCGTCGCCGGGCGCGCACCCGCCCTTCTGCGGCTCGCCGGCCAGGTTGACCTCGACCAGGATCCGCGCCCCGGGTGCGTGCCGGGCGATCGCGGCACCGAGCGCCTCGCGGTCGACGGACTGCCACCACGTGACTCGAGCAGCGAGGCTCCGTACTTTGTTGCGCTGGAGGCGTCCCAGGAAGTGCCACCGCGCCGCCGCCGCGGTCGAGGCGTGCGCGTCGAGCTCCTGGGCCTTGGCAAGCAGCTCCTGGGCGCGGTTCTCGCCGATGTCGGGGACGCCGAGCGCGACGGCTTCGGCCACGCGCGCGGCCGGCACCATCTTCGTGGCGGCCACGAGACGCACGGCGTCGGCGTCGCGACTCACATCGCGTGCCGCAACCGAGATGCGCTCCCGGACGTCGGCGAGCGCGGCGGCGACGCCGGTCACGACCCGCGTGTCACGATCAGTGCCTGGCGACCGGTGATGCCGTCGCGTCGATGCGAGAAGTGGTCGACCGACTCGTAGGTGCAGACGTCGACGTCAGTGCGGTCGACGACTCCGGCGACTGCGAGCTCGGCGCCAACGCCGGCGCGGAGGTCGAGCGCAGGGGTGCGCGCGTCGGTGAGGGCCCGAACGATCGGGCCCGCCCGCTGCGCGACCCGGTCCAGCTCCTCGGGCCCGAACTCGTAGTGCCGGGGCGAGATGCAGGGCCCGACGACAGCGCGGACGGGCGAGCCACCCCGCTCGCGAACCGCATGCACCGCCGCGCCGATCACGCCCGCGGTCAACCCTCGCCACCCGCAGTGCACGGCCCCCACCGCGTCGTCGGCGACGAGCGCGATCGGCGCGCAGTCGGCGACCAGCACGACCAACGACACGTCTTCCCCGACCGTGACGAGCGCATCGGCGTCGCCGGCGGCGCCGGGCTCGCCGACGTGTACGACACGGCCGCCGTGCACCTGTCGGGCCCAGGCCCATTGCCCGGCGTCGGCAGCACCGCTCACGGCACGCGCGACGCGCCGTCGGTTCTCGGTCACGGCCGCCGCGTCGTCGCCGGCGGCGAATCCGAGGTTGGCGGTGTCGTAGGGCGCGAGCGACACGCCGTCGTGCCGGTCCGTGAACGCGATGCGCGCCCCGTCGACCTCGAACGCGATGTGCCCCAAGCGCTCGCCCGCGGCCCTACTTCAGGAACTCGGGGACGTCGAAGTCGTCGTCGTCGAAGTCGAGGTCTTCGCGCGCACGGGTGAGCGTCTCCTCTTCCTCCTGCAGGCCGAGAGGCTGCGGCCGCACATCCGCGCGCCGGCGGTTTCGTTCGCCTTCGTAACGGTCGAAGCCGGCCGCGATCACGGTGATGCGGACCTCGTCGCCGAGGGCGTCATCGATCACGGCCCCGAAGATGATGTTGGCGTCAGGGTGCGCCGATTGGCAGACGATCTCGGCAGCCTCGTTGACCTCGAACAGCCCGAGATCCGACGGGCCCGACACATTGAGCAGCAGGCCACGGGCGCCCTCGATGCTCGCCTCGAGCAGCGGGCTCGCCATCGCGGCCCGGGCGGCGCTGATCGCACGCCCCTCGCCCGAGGCGTAGCCGATGCCCATCAGGGCGGTGCCGGCGTCCTTCATGATCATGCGTACGTCGGCGAAGTCGGTGTTGATCAAGCCGGGTGTCGTGATCAGGTCGGCGATTCCCTGCACGCCCTGGAGCAGCACCTCGTCGCACATCTTGAACGCGTTCAGCATCGACGTGTGCTCGTCGGAGAGCTGGAGGAGGCGGTCGTTCGGGATCACGATCAGCGTGTCGAGCTTGCCCTTGAGCCACTCGACTCCGTTCTGGGCCTGGATGGCGCGGCGCCGGCCCTCGAAGGTGAACGGACGGGTAACGATTCCGATGCTCAAGGCGCCGACGCTGCGCGCGATCTCGGCGATGATCGGCGCGCCGCCGGTGCCCGTGCCGCCGCCTTCGCCAGCCGCGATGAAGATCATGTCGGCGCCCTTGAGCACCTCTTCGATCTCGTCGCGGTGCTCCTCGGCCGCCTCGCGGCCGACGTCGGGGTCCGAGCCGGCACCGAGGCCGCGAGTGCGCTCGCGCCCGACGTCGAGCTTCACGTCGGCGTCACTCATCAACAGGGCCTGGGCGTCCGTGTTCACGGCGATGAACTCCACGCCCTTGAGGCCGGCGTCGATCATCCGGTTGACCGCGTTGCAGCCACCACCCCCGACCCCGATGACCTTGATCACGGCCAGGTAGTTCTGCACGTCATGCAGCATGTCGGCCTCTTTGCTCTGCGCGTCTCGGACGGGTCTCACCCTCCGGCTTCGCATCGCCGAGGCCCGCCCACGGCCCACCGGGGGTGCGGGCATTCTCGCAGGTCACGACGGCCCGGAGAAACCCTTGTCGTACGGCGGCGGGGTCGCCGGTGATGTCAACCCGCGACTCCGGCGGAACGGTAGCTGACACCAACCCCACGAGCAACGACCGTGCGCGCGGCGGGATGCGAGTCACCCGGCGACCGGCGCGCCCGGCACGCGCACGTCGATGTACCGGGGCGGCGTGGCCGCGGTCGACGCAAGCACCGCCAGCGCGGCGCGGCCCTTGGCGGCAACGTCCCGGGGCGCGCCGAGGCGCACCTCGGGCGCGTCGCGGAGCGCCAGGGTGACCTCGTCGTCGGCGACGGAGATGCGCGTCGTGCGCAGGCCGAGTGCCGGCGGGAGGTTCCCGAGCACGTCGGCGATCATGACGGGGGTGACCTCGCGGCCGGCTTCGGGAACGGTGCCGAGGCCAGTGAGCTCGCCGAGGTTCGGCGGGGGTTCGGCGGCGTCGGCGAGCACCCGCCCGCGCGCGTCGACGAGCGCGACCCGGTCCGGGGCCCGGCGTACCCATGCCACCGGGCGTCGCTCGGTGACGTGGATGTCGACCTCTCCGCCGAGGCTGCGCTCGACGCGCGCCTTGTCGACCCACGCCACCCGTTCGACCCTTCGGGCGATCGCGCCCGTGTCGATGAAGAGGATGGCGTCGCCGGGCTTGACGCGGGCGGCGAGGCGGACCTGGCCGGGGGTCGCCTGTTGCGTCCCGGTCACGCGGATGCGCTCGACGTCCAGCAGGGAGGAGTGGGTGACGGCCCATGCCGCCGCGGCCAGGGCTGCCAGCACGATGACCCCGATCATCCACCGGAGGCGACGACGACCCTTTGCTCGCAACACGGCGACGCGCCGCTCGCGGATGCGCGGGTCGATCGCCCTCGGCGCCGGCCTTGCTGCGGACACGGTGCGCGGACGCGTCTTCGTCGTCATGGTGAGCCCGTGTCGTCGCCGACGACGTGCAGCTCGGGGACGAGGTCGATACCGGTCGCCTCCGCTACCCGCCGCTGAACCTCGCCCACGAGGTCGATCACGTCCCGGGCGGTCGCGCCCTCCTCCGCTTGGAAGAAGTTGGCGTGCTTGGGGGACACGACGGCGCCGCCGACGCGCATTCCCTTGAGGCCGGCGGCGTCGATGAGGCGCCCGGCGCTGTCGCCCGGCGGGTTGCGGAACACCGATCCTGCGTTCTGGCCGCCGGGCTGGTGCTCGCGCCGCCAGCGCACGATGTCGGCGACCCGGGCCTCGCAGGTGCCGGGATCGTCGGGCGTCACGGCGAACTCGGCCGTGGTGACGACGTCGCTGCCGCGGAGGTTCGAGCGGCGGTAGCCGAGATCGAGGTCGCCGGCCATGCAGGCGCGCGCCGTCGCATCAGCGGTCTCGTCGAGGAGATCGAGCACCCACGCCCGCTGCAGCACCTCGACGGTCTCGCGGCCGTGCCCGCCGGCGTTCATGCGCACCGCCCCGCCGACGGATCCGGGGATCCCGACGAAGAACTCGAGGCCGGCGAGGCCGGCCGAGGCCGACCGGCGGGCCAGCACGGGGAGCGGCACCGCGCCACCAGCACGGACCGACGATTCCCTCTCCGCGGTTCCGCCGGCAGGCAGCTCGATCGCCTCGAACTCGCCCTCGAGCAGCACGACGAGCCCCGAGAAGCCGACATCCGACATCAACAGGTTGGAGCCCCTCCCGATCACGAGGAGACGCGGCCGGTGCCGGCGTGCGACCTCGGCCACCGCGGAGAGCGCGCCGACGTCGTGCGCGCGTACCAGCACGGCGACGGGACCGCCGACGCGGTACGTGCTCAACTCGGCAAACGACGCGCCCTCGGTGGTCGCGTCCGGGAGGCGATCGCGCAGGTCCCCGGCCAGCGAGGCGAGGTCGGCGGAGGTGCTCACGACGCCGCCCGCACCAGCCACTCGTCGGGAACCGTGGTGAGGTCGCCGGCTCCGAGCGTCAGCACCACGTCGCCGGGACCGGCCAGGCGGAGCGCGTGCTGCACGACGTCCGTGCGCCGGGGCAGATACACGACGGGGAGCGCCGGGTGCGCGTCGAGCACGGCGCCGAGGATGAGGCGTCCCGAGATCCCCGGCTGTGGCGTCTCGTTGGCGGCGTAGACGTCGGTGAGCACGACCTGGTCGGCGCCCATGAACGCGTGGGCGAAGTCGCGCCACAGGCGGGCGGTGCGCGTGTAGCGGTGGGGTTGGAACACAACGATCACGCGACGCCATCCGCCCTCGCGCGCCGCGCCGATCATCGCCGAGATCTCGCCCGGGATGTGCGCGTAGTCGTCGACGAGCGTGACGCCGCCGATTTCGCCGCGGAACTGAAACCGTCGCGCCACGCCGCCGAACCCGCGCATCGCCTCGACGGCGGCGTCGAACGGCGCGCCAAGCTCGAGGGCGAGCGCGGTGGCGCCGGTCGCGTTGGCGGCGTTGTGCCGTCCCGGAACCGGCAGCTCGACGACGCCGAGCTCCCGGCCGTCGTGCACCACCGTGAACCGACTGCCGCTGCGGTCGCCTTCGTAGGAGGCGATGCGGTAGGACGCGGTCGCGTCGAAGCCGTAGGACGCGGCGCCGGAGCCGGTGCGAGCGAGCGATCGCGTCACTAGGTCGTCGGCACACACGACTCGGGCGCCGTCGATCCCGGCGAAGAACTCCTCGAACGCGGCGGTGAGGTCAGCAAACCGGCCGTAATGGTCGAGATGATCCGGCTCGACGTTCGTGACGATGCCGGCGTCCGGCGCGAGCTCGAGGAACGTCCCGTCGCTCTCGTCGGCCTCGACGACGAGCCACTCGCCGTCGTCGTACGCGGCATTCGTCCCTACCTCGTTGAGGTCGCCACCGATGATGAAGCTCGGGCGCCAGCCGGCGGCGCGCAGGATCAGAGCGAGCATCGACGACGTCGTCGTCTTGCCGTGACTGCCGGCGACGGCGATCGTGCGGCGGGTCGCCGTGAGCGCACGCAGCGCGTCTGCGCGTCGGAGAACGGGTAGACCGCGCTCGACGGCGGCGCGCACTTCGACGTTCGTGTCAGGGATCGCGGTCGAGACCACGACCGCATCGGTATCGGCCGGGACGTTCTCGGCACGATGACCGACGTCGGCGCGCACGCCGAGCAACCGGAGCCGTTCGAGGCCGCGTGACTCCTTGAGGTCGGAGCCGGTCACGTGGTGGCCCATGCGGGCGAGGACCGTCGCGATCGCGCTCATGCCTGCTCCGCCGACCCCGACGACATGCACCCGCCGTGACGAGGAGAGGTCGAGGTCGCGCCGCGTGTCATCGACGGTCACGGGCGGCCTCCTCGACCAGGTCCGCCAGCCGGGCGACAGCGTCCGGACGCCCCAGGCTGCGCGCCGCGACCGCCATGTCGTCGAGACGGGTAGGGTCGGCGAGAAGCCCGCGCAGTTCGCTGTCGATCCGGGCCGCGTCGCAATCGGCGTCGGCGACGGCGATCGCCGCGCCCGCGTGGACGAGCGTCTCGGCGTTCCGGGCCTGGTGGTCCCCGGGTGCGCCCGGGAGCGGCACCAGCACCGCGGGGATGCCGGCGGCCGCGAGCTCGGCGACCGTGACCGCACCGGCGCGGCAGACGGCGACGGCCGTGCGGGAGTAGAGCCGTTCCATGTGCTCTTCGTAGCCCACCAGCGCGTAGTCGAGCCGGTCGGTGGGCCGGCGCAGGGCAGCCAGGTGTGCCGCGCAGGACTCCTCGTTGCGGGGTCCGGTCACGTGGTGCACGGTGACGTCGGACCGGTCCCGCCACCGGTCGTACAGGCCCAGCACCGCGTCGTTGATCGTGCCGGCGCCGAGACTTCCTCCGAACACGGTGACGAGCGGGTGTGAAGGATCGGGCGCGCGCCGGACGGCCGCGACCTCGGCGCGCACGGGGTTGCCCGTGAGCACGGCGCCTCTGAGCGGAGTACCCGGGAGCGATACGGCGGCGCGTGCGCCAATTCGCACCGCGATCCGGTTGGCGAGCCCGGGGGCGGCGTTCTGCTCGTGCACGACGGTAGGAATGCGCCGCAAACGCGCCGCGACGAGCGACGGCAGCGACGCGTAGCCGCCCACGCCCACGACGACCAGGGGCTCGGCCCGGGCGACGACACGCCGTGCCTGAACCAGTGCGCGCAGGTCGTCCCAGGCCGCGCCCACGTTCGCGACTGCGAGCCGGCGCCGGAACCCGCGGCCCGGAAGGAGGTCGATCGCGTATCCAGCCTCGGGCACCACGCGCGCCTCGAGCCCGCGCCGCGCGCCCACGAACCGGATCGTGTCACGCGCGTGACCTCGTGAGACGAGCTCGTTCGCGAGGGCCAGGGCCGGGTACACGTGGCCGCCGGTTCCGCCGCCCGTGATCACCGCGAACACCTCGCCGTCACCGGGCGTCACCGCGCCTGGCGGGCGACGTTGCCGAGCATGCCGGCCGCGACCATCGTGAACACGAGCGCGGAGCCGCCGAACGAGATGAACGGCAGCGGGATCCCCGAGACGGGCAACAACCCGATCACCGCGCCGATGTTGATCGCAGCCTGACCAACGACCCACGCCGTGATGCCGGCCGCCAGCAGCATCCCGAAACGGTCGGGTGCCCGCAAGGCGGTGCGCGTTCCGAGCACCCCGAACGCGATGAACAAGCCTACGACGAGGAGGCATCCGACCAGGCCGAGCTCCTCGCCGATGATCGCGAAGATGAAGTCGGTGTGAGCGTTCGGCAGGAAGAGCCACTTGGCGCGACCGGCGCCGAGGCCGACACCCGTCCAACCGCCGCTGCCGAGCGCGATGAGCGACTGCGAGATCTGGTAGCCGGCGTTGGACGCGTCCGACGTGGGATGAAGGAACGCGAACACGCGCGCACGCCGGTACGGCTCGGCTAGCGCCAGCACCGTGCCCGCGACCACTGCCGTCCCGCCGACGAGCGTGAGATGACGGAGGCGAACCCCGCCGGCGGCAAGGACGGCGAACGCGATCAGCCCGAGCACGATGGTCGAGTCGAGGTCGGGCTCGCGCAGCACGAGGGCGCCGATCACGGCCAGGACGATCAGTACCGGGCGCAGGACCCGGCGCCAGTCGTGGAGGTCCTTGGTGCGCCGGGCGAGCAGGTCGGCGGTGTAGACGAGGATGGCGAGCTTGGCGATCTCGGTCGGTTGGAACCGGAGCATCCCGGTCCCCAGCCATCGGCGGGACCCTGCGATCTCGACGCCGATGCCGGGGACGAGGACGGCGACGAGCAGCACCACGCTGATCACGAGGAGGGGGCGCACGGCCTTGCGCCAGGCGTGGTAATCGATACGGGCGGTCACCATGAAGGCGAGGGCCGCCACGGCGATCCACGCGACCTGACGCTCGAAGAAGTACCAGGCCGACCCGTAGTCGGTGAGCGACGACACCGACGATGCCGACAGCACCATCACGCCGCCGACCACGTTGAGGACGCCGACCGTGGCCACCAGCAGCAAGTAGTTGGGCGGGCGGGCGGCACCGGCGCTGACCCAGCGGCGGCGGAGAACACCCAGCGTCGCAGTCGTCGCGGTCATGCCACGCCCCGCTCACTGAGACGCGCGACCTCGCGCGCGAAGTCGTTTCCACGGGCCGAGTAGCTGGCGTACCAGTCGAAGGACGCGCATGCCGGCGAGAGCAGGACGACATCGCCGGGCCGCGCGCTCCGCGCCGCCGCCGCGACCGCGGCGCCCATCGACCGCGCCACGGTAACCGGAACGGCATCCTTGAACACGGATTGCACCTCGGCCGCGCTCTCGCCGATCGCGACGACGCTCCGTAGATGTGATGCCAACTCGCGCAGAACCGAGAGGTCGAGTCCCTTGTTACGACCGCCGGCGATCAGCACGACCTTTCCATCGACGTCGTCGAACGCACTCACTGCGGACACAGTCGCGTGTGGGTTCGTTGCCTTCGAATCGTCGTAGTACTTCACGCCGCCAGTGTCGCCGATGCGCGCGACGCGATGGTGGAGCCTCGGGTACGCACGCAGCGCGTGTTCGACGCCTTCGCGCGTCGCGCCGGCCGCGAACGCGGCGGCCGCGGCCGCGAGCGCATTCGCGCGGTCGTGTGGCGCGGTGAACGGCATGCGCGAGACCTCGGCGAATGGCTCACCGTTCGAGTCGACGAGCATGCTGCCCTCGATTCGGAACATGTCGGCGCGCGATCCGAGCGTGAAGCCGACGCGCTGCGCCGGCGCCGACTCCGCTAGATGGGCTACGACTTCGTCGTCGGCATTGAACACCAGCCGGTCGCGATCGCGCTGGTGGGCGAACACTTGCGCCTTCGCCTCCGCATACGCGTCGAACGACCCGTGCCAGTCCAGATGGTCGGGCGCCACATTCAGGAGCACCGCGACCCGCGGACGGAAGGCCTCGGTCGTACAGGCGAGCTGGAACGACGACACCTCGGCCACGACCGCGCGCGCATCGGAGGTCGCGGCGTCGAGCAGCGGGAGACCGATGTTGCCAGCGCCCAGTGCAGCGCCGCCGGAACTGTCGAGCATCGCCGTGATGAGCGTCGTCACCGTGGTCTTGCCGTTCGTGCCGGTGACGGCGACGAGGATCTTCCCGCGGGTGGCGGCGAGCTCGGCGGCCAGGTCGACCTCGGCCCGGACCCGGACGCCCGCCTCCCGGGCGGCGACGAGCGCCGGGTGCCCGAGCGGCACACCGGGGCTCGGCACGATGATGTCGGCTTGCCGGACCAGCTCGACGAGGCGGCCGGGCGAGGGCTGCTCGACGATCTCGGCGCCGGCAGCCTCCGCCGCCGCGGCCCGGGCGCGGTAGGCGTCGTCACCTGTCGGCACGTCCTCGACCACGACGACGTCGTCGCCGGCGGCGGCGCGGTGACGCACGACGGCGTCGCCGGTAACACCGAGACCGAGCACGAGCACGCCGCTCAATCGATCACTCCCGGAATTCGGATGAAGTCGGCATAGAACAACCCGAGACCGAACGCGACGCACAGCCCGCCGAACAACCAGAACCGCACGATCACCGTGAACTCGGGCCAGCCGCCGACCTCGTAGTGGTGATGGATCGGCGCCATACGCAGCACGCGGTGGTGGAACCCGCGGAAGGCGACGACCTGAGCCATCACGCTCAGCGTCTCGACGACGAACAACCCGCCCAGGATGGGCAGCAGGAGGTCGGTGTGTGTCAGCAGCGCCAGCCCTGCCATGCCGCCCCCAAGAGCGAGGGACCCGGTGTCACCCATGAAGACGCGCGCCGGTGCCGCGTTCCACCACAGGAAGCCTGCGCACGCGCCCCCCATACCGGCGGCCACGACGGCGAGATCCAGCGAGTTGGCGGCGAACCCGCTGGGCGCGGTCGCCATGGACAGCGACCCGTACACGGCCGGGTGACGGAACTGCCAGAACGCGATGACCGTGAACGCGAAGAACACGAGCGTCGCCGCGCCCGCTGCGAGGCCGTCCATGCCGTCGGTGATGTTCACGGCGTTCGCGGATCCGAAGATGATGAAGATCGCCCACGCCGCCCACAGCCACGTACCGAGGTCCAGGTCGATGAGGCGTGTGAACGAGAGGTTTGTCGACGTGTCGACGTAACGCAGGGCGAGCAGTACGAAGCCCGCCGCGACCGCGAGCAGGCCGGAGGTCTTGCCGCGTTTGCGCAGCCCGAGGTTCCTGCCCTTGCGCACGCCCAGGTAGTCGTCGACGAATCCGACCGTCGCCAGCGCTACGATCAGCAAAATCAGCGTGACGCCGGCGCGCGCGAACCTCAGTTGTTCAGTCCGGATGTGCGCAACTACGTAGCCGACGAACGCACTCACGATGATCGCGATGCCGCCCATCGTCGGTGTTCCGGCTTTGGCCACATGCGGATGCGCGAACGGACCGTCGTTGCGAATGATCTGCCCGATCCCGCGCGCGCGAAGGACGCGGATCAGGAGGGGGGTCCCGAACACGCTGAGCAGGAACGCCACCGACGCCGCCAGCAGCAGTGCGATCATGCACCGACCGCCGCCGTCAGCACCTCCGCGACACGCTCGAGCCCGACGGCGCGGCTCGCCTTCACGAGAACGGCGTCGCCCGCGCGCGCCAGCCCCGCGACGGCGACGACGGCAGCGTCGGCGTTGTCGACCTCGATCACCTGGGCGCGGCCGGCACCGGCGAGGCGCGCGCCGTCTGCGATCGGTCGGGCGCCCGGGCCGACCGCGATCACGACGTCGATGTCGGACGCCACCGCGAGGCGCCCCACCTTCTGGTGCTCGGCACGGGCGTGATCGCCGAGCTCGAGCATCTCGCCCAGCACGGCGATCCGCCGTTTGTCGGCGGCGAGGTACCGGAACGACCGCAGCGCCGCCGCCATCGACGTCGGACTCGCGTTGTACGCATCGTTGACGACGGTGATTCCCTCGTCGGTGCGGATCACGTCCATCCGCCAAGCCGCTGTCTGCGCGCGCGCCAGACCCTCGGCGACCCGCTCGAGCGGTGCGCCGAGCTCCAGCGCCACCGCCGCCGCCATCGCCGCGTTCACCGCCTGACGCTCACCCCGCATGGCCAGGCACACCGGCGTCGAGCCCCACGGCGTTACAAGCTCGAAGCGGGGCCGTAGCTCGTCGTCGAGCACGACACCCACCGCCCGGATCGCGGCCCCGGGGACGTCTCCGACGCCGACGGTGACCACCCGCGCCCTCGTCCGGGCCGCCAGCGCGGGCGTGAAGACGTCGCCGGCGTCGAGGACCGCGGTGCCGTGACGGTCGAGCGCTTCGAGCAGCTCACCCTTCACCCGGGCAATACCCTCGCGCCCGCCGAGGAGGCCGGCGTGGGCCATTCCGACATGCGTGATCACGCCGATCTGAGGTTTGGCGATCTCGCACAGCTGGGTGATGTTCCCGGCGAACCGCGCGCCCATCTCGGTCACGACGACCTCGGTGTCCTCGTCGGCTGAGAGCAGAGTGAGGGGCACGCCAGCCTCGTTGTTGAAGGACGCCGGGCTCGCATGAACGCGATGCGTTCGACCGAGGGCCGCGGCCAGGAGGTCCTTGGTCGCGGTCTTGCCGGCCGAACCGGTGATGCCGACGACGCTCGCGGCAGCCAGACGGCGGCGCGCCATGCGCCCGAGTGATGCCAACGCCGTCAGCGTGTCGGGCACGCAGACCGCCGCGCTGCCCTCGGGGACCTGCTCTGGAGGGCGCGCGACGACGACGATTGTCGCGCCGCGCGCCCACGCGTCCTCGATGAAATCGTTGCCGTCGCGGTCGCCCTGCAAGGCGACGAAGCATCCGCGCGCCTCGAGGCGCCGGGTGTCGATGGCGTACGAGTCGGCGGTGGCGGTGGGAGCCCCGATGAGCTCTCCGTCCGTCGCGTCCAGGACATCCTTCGCGTTCAAGCGCATCCGAGCGCCTCCAGCTCTTCGCGCGCGACGACTCGGTCGTCGAACGGTATGGTGCGCTCGCCGATGGTCTGGCCGGTCTCGTGGCCCTTCCCCGCGATCACGACGACGTCGCCGGCCCGGGCGGCGCGCACGGCGTCGTGAATCGCGATCCGGCGGTCGAGCTCGACGACGACGCTCGCCGGTCCGTCGCGCAGCCCGTCGAGGACGGCTTGCGCGATCTCGTCGGGGTCCTCGGAACGCGGGTTGTCGGACGTGAGCACCACGGTGTCGGCCGCGTTCGCCGCCGCTCGTCCCATCGCCGGACGCTTCTGACGGTCCCGGTCCCCGCCGGACCCGAAGACTGCGATGACACGGCCGCCGGACGCGAGCCCACGTGCCGTGTCGAGGACACGCTCGAGCGCATCGGGGGTGTGGGCATAGTCGACGAGCACCGTGAAGGGGTGATCGGGCGGCGCGACGACGCGTTCGAGGCGACCCGGGATCGCGAGAGGCGCCTGCAGACCCGCCACGACTGCGTCGATCGGAAGACCGACCACGAGCGCGGTGGTCGCGGCGGCGAGGGCGTTGCTCACGTTGAAGACGCCGAGCAGCGGCGACTCGACGATCGCGCGCGTGCCGCTCGCGCGCGCAACCAGCTCGAAGCGTGTTGCCAGGCTGCTCGGCTCTACGTTGTGCGCGACGACGTCGACAGGCGTACCGTTCTGCTCGTCGGCGGTCGCGAAGGTCATGACCTGCATACCCGCATCACGGGCCCGGGCCGCGAGCTCGATCCCGCGGCTGTCCCCGACGTTCACCGCCGCCGCCGCGGTCCGGGTGGGATCGAACAGGCGCGCCTTGGCCTCGAAGTACGACGCCATCGAGCCGTGGTAGTCGAGATGATCCTGGCTCAGGTTCGTGAAGCAGGCGGCGGCGAACCACGTCCCGTCCACGCGGTGCTGGTCGAGGGCGTGCGACGAGACCTCGAGCGCCACGGTGCGCACGCCGTCGTCGCGCATGCCGGCGAGGATCGCCTGGAGGTCGTCGGCTTCGGGGGTCGTCCGCTCCAGGGGAAGCGCCGATCCGTCGACGCGAGCGCCCACCGTGCCGATCACACCGACGCGCTCTCCTGCCGCGCGCGCGATCGCCTCGAGGAGGTACGTCACGGTGGTCTTGCCGTTGGTGCCAGTCACTCCGAGGCAATGAAGCTGCCGCGACGGGTGGCGGTAAAGCGCGGCCGCGGCCGGACCCAGCGCGGCGCGGACAGCCGCGACGCGCGCCTGCGACACGGCCAGATCGAGCTCACGCTCGACGAGCAACGCGACCGCGCCTGCTCCGACCGCTTCGGGCGCGTAGAGATGACCATCGGTCACCGCACCCGGTATGCACGCGAAACAGCTGCCGCGCGCGGCGCGACGGCTGTCGTGCGTAATGGCACTCACCTCGACGCCCCGGTCCCCAACCCACCCCAGAACGCCGATTCCGCCGAGGAGCTCGTGCAGGCGCACGGGCCGTCCTCCCGCTGCTTCATGGGGAATGCGTCAGGGTATCGGCCGGGCCGGCGGGAGCGCCGTACTCGGCCGGGGCCGGCATCGAGGCGGTGTTCGTCGGCAGGACCCGCTGCATCCGCAGCGCGTACTCCATGATCCTGGAGAAGACGGGCGCAGCTACCTGACCGCCGAAGTAGTCGTTCTGCGGTTCGTCGAGCACCACGATCGCGGAGAGTCGAGGCGAGTCGGCCGGCGCGAACCCCGCGAAGGACGCCACGTACTGGTAGGGCGGCTTGTCGTACGGCGGCTTCCGCGCCGTACCCGTCTTGCCGGCCACGTCGTACCCGGCGATCTGGGCCTTCGTGCCGGTGCCGCTGGCGACGACGTCCTTCAGCATCGAACGCATCGTGGCCGCCGTCTGCGGCGACACGACTTGTCGCGACTCCGGCGCCGGCTGGTCCCGGCGCACCCCGTCCTTGTCGAGCGACGCGGCGACGAGACGGGGCGGGCGGCTGGCGCCGCCGTTGGCAATCGTCGTGTACACGTCGAGCATCTGCATGGCGGTGACGGCCAGACCATTGCCGATCGGCATGGACGCCATGCTCGTGTCGGTGTACTGCGAGAGCGGGAGCACCAACCCGTTCGCCTCGCCTGGGAACCCGAGCCCTGTGGGTTGGCCGAACCCGAAGGCCCGCAGGTAGGCGTCGAACCGTTCCTTCCCGAGCTTCCGCGCGATCTGGATCGTTCCGACGTTGGAGGACAGACGGACGATGTCGCGCACGCTCATCGCGTCGGGATGCGATGCCTCGTCCTTGTATTCCGTCCCGCCGATCGTCAGCGCTCCCGGCGTCGGGAACGTCGAGTCGGCATTCACGGCGCCGTCCTGGAGCGCCCCCGCCACGGTGATGACCTTGTTCGTCGAGCCCGGCTCGTACACGTCGACGACCGGACGGTTGCGCTGATCGGCCGGCGCCGGACGTGCCGGGTGATCCGCGCCGGCGCCCTCCGCGTTCGCCATCGCGAGCACGTCACCCGTTGCGACATCGAGCAAGATGGCCATGCCGCCCTTCGCGTTCGCGCTCGCGACACCGTCCGCCAGCACCTGCTCGGCTTGGTACTGCAGTCCCTGGTCGACGGTCAGAACGAGGTCGCCGCCCCGCTGCGGTTGCCGCACCTGTCGCTCGCCCCCGGGAAGCTGGCGGCCCTGGGGGTCGCGCTCGACCTGGAGCACGCCTCGCTTCCCGGAAAGCCGGTGGTCGTATTGGGACTCCAGCCCCGCGAGCCCGTTGTTGTCCGTCCCGACGAAGCCGAGCACAGGGCCGGCCAGCGATCCGTCCGGATAGAACCGCTTCGATTCGGAGACGAAATCGACACCGGGGAGCCCCAGCGCCTTGACCTTCATCGCGGTGGCGCCGTCGACCTTGCGAGCGACGTAAACGAACCCCTTGGCTCGCTCGGCGAGACGATCGCGCAACGACGCCTCGTCGACGCCAACGACGGGCGCGAGCTGTGCTGCGTACGCGGCCGGGTTCTTCACGACGCGCGGGTTCGCCCAGACCGTCTGCTGTGGCACGGACGCGGCGAGATCGTGGCCGTTACGGTCGAACACGCTGCCACGTTCGGCGGCGAGGTTCACGGTTCGGACGCGCTGGTTCAGGCCGAGCTGCTCGTAGCGCTCACGACCGATCGCCTGGAGGTCGACGAGACGCGCGCCGACGACGATGAAGACGATCACCAGCGCCGCGAGGAGCGCGACCAGGCGGCGTCGTGTCGTGCGCGGACGTGGCCGCCACGCGCGCAGCTTCTTCTGACGCTGTCGCCGCCGTTCGCGGTGATGGGCGAGCTGATCACGTCCGGCGTCGTGGGCGGTGCGCCCGGCGCGGCGTACTGCCGGCGCGAGGCGGTCGTGCGCGATCCGGTGCATCGTGTTCGTGGCCTGCGTGAGGGCCGGCCGCAGGACCTGCTTGCGAGCAGGCGGTTGTCGTGGTGCCGAGCGCGATCGGAGCGGCTCGGTGCGCCCGAGGCGACGAGCAGGTTCGGCGCGCGTGGCGGCGGGCCGTGCAGCCCGTCGAGGAGCTACCGGCCGGCGGAGGCGCGCCCGGGGCTCGAGATTCGTGACCCTGCCCCTCCGGAGACCCGTCCGGCGCGGGCGTGCCACGCCCGCGTCACGGTTGGGTGCCAAGGTGGGGCTTCACCTTCTTCCACCCCTCCTGCAGCGTCGTGGACGTCTGGTCCCGTGACGGCGCCGAGGGTGCCGCGTCGGGGACGGCGAGATACGTCGGCACGTCGCCGGTGTGGACCATGCCGAGCGCAGCCGCCCGGTCACCGATGGCGGCGGGCGACGACTGCTGGGCGAACTGCAGTCGCAGCTGCTCGTAGCGCTCGCGGGCGGCCTCGGTCTTGTGCTCGAGGCGATCGAGCTCGAGCTGGCCCTGGGCGAGCTGCACGTGGAAGGCCACCGCCGCCAGCAGTGCGACGACCACCAACGCGCCGATCACCCAGGCGATGCGACGCACACGGCGTGCCTGCGCCCGCGCTTCGGTGTCGACGACGCGCAGACGCGGCTCGCGCACGGACGGCGGGATCCGAAGCGGCGCCGGCCGCACGACGCGCGACGACGTTGGCGCACGTCGGGCGGCCGGACGCGCCGCTCGGAGGGTTGTGGCGGAGCTGCTCACGACGGCTCGACCTTCTCTGCGGCACGCAGTCGCGCGCTCCCCGACCGTGGGTTGGCGGCGACCTCGTCGGCGTCGGGCCGGCGGGGCCGGCGCGTGACGATGCGCATCGGTCCATTGCGGGGGCTCGTCACGGGCATGCCCGGCGGCTCGGCGTCCTCACGTCCCGCCCAGGCCGAGAAGCGGCGCTTCACGAGACGGTCCTCGAGGGAGTGGTACGCGATCACGAGGACGCGACCGCCGGGTGTGAGGAGGTGCACCGACTCGTCGAGCCCGGCACCGAGGTTCGGGAGCTCACGGTTGACCTCCATCCGGATGGCCTGGAACGTGCGCCGGGCCGGGTGACGGCCGCGTCGTCGCGCCGGCGCCGGGATGCCGGCTCGCACGGCGTCGACGAGCTCCCCGGTGGTCGTCAGCGGGCGGGCGGCGACGATCGCACGGGCGATCCGGCGAGCGAAGCGCTCCTCGCCGTTGCCGGCGATGACGGCGGCGAGGTCGTCCTCGTCGTAGGTGTTCACGACGTCGGCGGCGGTCACCGCCTGGGTGCTGTCCATGCGCATGTCGAGCGGCGCGTCAGCCCAGTAGGAGAAACCGCGCTCGCGCCGGTCGAGCTGCGGGCTGCTCACCCCTAGGTCGAACAAGATCCCCACGACGTTCCCCTCGCTTTCGGTGCTCACGATCCCAGCGAGGTCCTCGAACCCGCCCCGCACGACGCGGGCTCGTCGCCCGAATCCCGCCAGTGCGTCCCGTGCCGCCGAGACGGCGTCCGGGTCACGGTCGATGCCGAGGACGCGCACGTCGTCCCGGCCTTCGAGCACGAGGCGGGCGTGCCCTCCCCCGCCGACCGTCGCGTCGACGATCAGCCCGGGCGGAACCGGGGCCAGGAGCTCCGTGACCTCCCGGCCCATCACCGGTTGATGAACGAACTCCGGCATCCGTGCGCCCCCTCGTGCGCCCTCGGGCCTGCGACCAGCCCCCCGGACAACGAGCGCCGCTCGGTTGTCTCCCCGAATCGACTCGGTTGGAAAGCGGGCGGAGTAGGGGCTCTCAACCGTGTCGCCCAGGGGGCTGGTGGCAGGCCCGAACGGACCTCACCGCTGGTTGTCAACTGCTCTGTGCTGCTCGTGCCTCGCTCGCGTCCTCGTCAGATCCCGAAGTCCGGCAGCTCGTCGGACTCGTTGAGGCTGTGCTCCCCCTCCCGATCCCGCTCCTGCCAGCGACGGCCGTCCCAGATCTCGACCCGGGAGAAGACCCCCGCCACCACCACGTCGCGATCGAGGCCCGCGTACTCCCGCAGGTGCTGCGGGATGGCGATGCGGCCCTGCTTGTCGGGCGTCACCTCGGCGGTGCCGGCGAAGAACGAGCGGGCGGCATCGAGCTCCCGCCGCCCCCGCTTCGACGCCTCCCGCACCTGCTCGGCCACCTCGCTGAACTCCTGCGCCGCATAGACGGAGAGGCAGCCGCCCCTCCCCTTGGTCACGAAGGCGCCGTCCGACAGCTGGTCGCGGTACTTCGAGGGCAGGATCACCCGCCCTTTGGCGTCCAGGGAGTGCTGGTACTCCCCGAGGAACATCTGGCTCCCTCGCCTGCCGGTTGTCGCCCCGAGGACGGCGGATCACTCCCCCGTCCTCCACTTCGCGCCACCATACGCCCCCACCCCCCACTGGTCAACCCCTCTTGCCCCCACCTCGCCCCCCGGGGGTCAGGCCTCGTGCGGGCGTCACACGGCACGACCGGTCAGAACAGGAGGCGGGCGTCAGCGCCGCGAGTGGACGCCGGCGGCCTTGAAGAAGAGCGAGGACGCAGCGACGACGGCCTTGCCGACCGCCGTCGCGGGAGCCGAAGCCCGCGAGGGCGACCGATCAGGCGACGACGCGTTCGCCGTCGGGGAGGTAGGGCTCCCAGAGGGGGTCGATGGACCCGACGGTGGCGATCAGCCAGAGGGATGCGTGCGGCGCGCGGGGACGGCGGCGGAGCGAGAGCCCGCATTCCTGGGGAAGCCGGTCCTCCTTGCGTGCATTACAGGAACGACAGGACGCGACGACGTTGTCCCAGGTGTGCTCGCCGCCGCGGGACCGGGGCACCACGTGGTCGATGTTCTCGGCGCTATGGCTGCAGTACTGGCACCGGTGACGGTCGCGGGCGAAGACGGCTCGACGTGACAGCGGGACCCGGTTGCGGAACGGCACGCGCACGAAGTGCACGAGCCGGATCACTGCCGGGATCGGGAGAACGGCGCGCTCGGAGTGGAGCTCACCACCGTTGCGGGCGACGATCTCGGCCTTGTCCTTGAGGACGAGGACCACCGCCCTCCGCATCGGCACGACACAGAGCGGCTCGAAGCTCGCGTTGAGCAGCAGGGCTCTCCCCAAGCGTCCGAGACCTCCTCTCCGGCCGTCCGCCGTGCGGCGGCAGTCTACCGGGGGGCTTCCCGCCGGAGACGCGTCATCTGACGGCACCATTCGAGGTAGGTGACGACGTCGGCGGGCGCGGGCTCGCCGTCCCGGCCGTACTGCGTCTCGAGCCTGTGGCGGAGGTACTCGCGCTGCGGGACGGGAAGAAACGGCGCGTGCCTCCACCACCGCGGCCGGGCGAGCCTGCCGGCCTGCGCGAGCGCGGTGAGCCACAACCGTGGACGGCGCGCGACCTCCGCCGCGGCGCGGGCCCAGAAGCGAGCGCCGCCGGTGCCGTGCTCGGGCCGCACGGCCGGTGACGGTAGTGCGGGCCCAGCCCTTAGGCTGATGCCACTCGAAAGGAGATCCCGCCGTGCAGACCGCGCCCGCTCCTCGGCAGATGTCGTTCGGAGCCCTGTTCGACGCCCTGCTCGCCAACGTCGAACGCGTGATCCAGGGAAAGCGTGAACCGGTGCACTTGGCGCTCGTCTGCCTCTTCGCCGAGGGCCACCTCCTGATCGAGGACGTGCCCGGCGTCGGGAAGACCTCAATGGCGAAGGCCATCGCGCGGTCGATCGACGGCACGTGGAGTCGGATTCAGTTCACCCCCGACCTGCTCCCGTCGGACGTGACCGGCGTGTCGGTCTGGAACCGGGTGGAGAACGAGTTCGAGTTCCGGCCCGGGGGTGTCTTCGCCGACATCGTGCTCGCCGACGAGATCAACCGAGCCTCACCGAAGACCCAGTCGGCGCTCCTGGAGGCCATGGAAGAGCATCAGGTCACCGTGGACGCGCACACCTACTCCCTCCCGGGCCCGTTCATGGTGATCGCGACGCAGAACCCGATCGAACTCGAGGGCACCTATCCCCTGCCCGAGGCACAGCTCGACCGCTTCCTCATGCGTGTCCAGATGGGATACCCGAGTCATGACGCCGAACGGGCCATCCTCGAGACCCACGGCAGCCACGCCAGCGTCGAGGAGCTCGCGCCGGTGACGTCGGCCGCCGAGGTCGTCGCCGGTGCACGCGCGGTCGCCGACCTGCACGTGGCCGACAACCTCAAGTCCTACATCGTCGATCTCGTCACTGCGACGCGTCAGCACCGCGACCTCGCCCTCGGCGTCAGTCCGCGTGGCGCGCTCGCCCTCCAGCGCGCTGCGCGCGCGCTCGCCGCCAGTGTCGGGCGCGACTACGTCGTTCCCGACGACGTGAAGCGCCTCGCGGTCGCGGTCCTCGAGCACCGGTTGCTCCTCGCGCCCGACGCGCAGCTCCGTGGCGCGGCACCCGGCGACATCGTCCGGGAGTTGCTCGCGTCCGTGCCCGTGCCGGGCGCGACGGGCTGACGCGCCGTGCGCCCCACGGCTCGCATCCTGACGCGCCGGGGATGGAGCCTCGCCGGCGCCGCGCTCGGCCTGGCGGTGGCGGGACGGCTGCTCGGCACCGTCGAGCTGTGGACCCTCACGACCGGCATCGCGCTCCTCTTGGTCACGAGCACGGTCTGGGCGCGCACGCGCCGCTTCGACCTCGTCGCCCGGCGTGAGATCCGACCGGCGCGGCTATACGTGGGCGGCGACGGCCGCGTCGATCTCACGCTGTCGAACCACTCTCGCCGGACGACACCGCTCCTGACCGTCACCGACGTCTTCGACGACGGGCATCGCGCGGCGCGCTTCGTGCTTCGTTCGCTCCCGGCGGGCGAGGCGGCGAAGGCGGCGTACCGGCTGCCGACCAACCGCCGCGGGCGGTTCCACATCGGCCCGCTGGCGGTTTCGGTCTCCGATCCCTTCGGGCTGGTTCGGCGGACGTGGACGCTGACGACACTCGGCGACGTTCTCGTGCGCCCGCGCGTGCACGACATCCTCGCCCCGCGCCAGGCCGGCGGCCGCCTGGTCGCATCGGTCGAGACCGTGCACGCCCGGGCGCAGGCCGCCGACGGCGAGGACTTCCTCACGCTCCGCGAGTACGAGGTCGGGGACGACCTCCGGCGCGTCCACTGGCGATCGACCGCGCGTGTGGGCGACCTGATGATCCGCCAGGACGAGGCGCAGTGGCGGGCGCGCGCGGTCGTGCTGCTCGACACCCGGCCCGCGGCCCACGACGGTCGGTCGTTCGAGACCGCCGTCGAGGCGACGGCATCGATCGTCGACCGTCTCACGCGGATGCGGCGGCGGGTCGAGGTGATCGCGAGCAACGGCCAGTCGCTGGGCGCGCCGACGGCGCGCTCGGGTTGGGAGGGAATGGACCGACTCGCCACGATCCAGCCCGGGGGCGACGACCGGCTCGCCGGCCTGCTCACCTCGTTGCGCGCCCACCGCCGGGCGGCGTTCGTGGTCGCGATCGTCGGCTCACTCGACCACGTCGAGCTCGACGCGCTGGGCGCCCTCACGGCCCACGGAACGGTGGTCATGGTCGCGACGCGTCCTGGCTCGCAGTCGCCGCCCGCGCTTCTCACCTGGTCCGGCCTCGTCGTCGTCGACGCATCCCGGACGCCCTTCCCGACCGCCTGGAACCAGGCCATGACCCGATGGCATCTCGCCCCCCCGCCGCGCTCCCCTCGCTCGCGCTTGCCGCGCTGAGCACCGCGGCCGCGCTGACCCTCGGGCGCGTCTTCCAGTCCGGGCGGTTCGTGCTGCCGGTGGTCGCGGCGGTGCTACTCGCGCACTTCCTCGGGTTCGTCGCGCGCACGCGCGGCTGGTCGCTGGTGGACGCGCTGTCGCTGTCGATGTCCGGGTTGGCGATCTATTTGATCTGGGTGCTCGCGCCGCACACCACGCTCTACGGCATCCCCACCGCCGACACGTTCCGCGTCCTCGCTGACCGGCTGGGCGACGGCGTGCACGAGCTCCGCACCGCGGTCGTGCCCGCGCCGGCCACGAACGGGGCGATCGTCCTATCCGTTCTCGTCGTGTGGGTGATGGCGGCGGCCGCCGACGCACTGGCGTTCTGGCGCCGGGCGACGATCGGCGCCGTCGCCCCGTCGCTGGCCCTGTTCGTGTGGGCGTCGACGCTCGGCACCGACTCACTCGCGACCCGGACGACGGCCGGCTACTTCGTCGCCGCTCTCCTGTTCCTCCTGGTCCAGCACCAGTCGCTCCTGGCGCAGGGACGCGCCGCCTTCTCGGGTCGGCGCTTCCGGGGCGGTGCGTCGGTCATGGTCCTCGGCGCCGTCGCCGGCGCCGTGGCAGTGCTGGGCGGGCTCGTGCTCGGACCCGCGCTCCCCGGCGCCGACGCCGACCCGTTGATCGACGTGCGCGGGCTGGGCCCGAGCGACCGCAGCTACCAAGTCGAGCCCCCGCTCGCGCGCATCGGCGAGGACTTCGCTGGCCGCGGGCGCATCGAGGTATTCACCGTTCGGTCACCACGCGAGGAGTACTGGCGCGTCGCCGCCCTCGACCGCTACGAGAGCACGAACGGCGGCGAGTGGACGCTCTCCGCCCAGGGCCGGGGCGAGGTGCAGGACGGTCTGCATGCACCCGTCGACGCGACCATGCTGCGCCAGGAGTTCCACATCACCGGCCTCGCCGACCGCTGGCTCCCGGCCGCGTTCCGGCCGGTGCAGGTCGAAGGAGGCGACGACCCGCTCGTCGTGAAGTCGTCGAGCACACTCGTCTCCACGCACGCCGATCCGACCGATCTCACATACACCGTCAACTCGCGCCAACCGCCCGGCGCGGTCCAACCGCTGACGGCAGCCCAGATCGACGGCACCGGTGCGCCGCTCCCGCCCGAGATGCGCGCGTTCACGAAGCTGCCGGCCGATTTCCCCTCCGACGTGCGAGACACCGCGGTCACGGTCACGGCGGGCGCGGCAACGCCGTACGACCGCGCCCGCGCCCTCGAGCACTTCTTCCTCGACCCCGCCCAGGGCTTCCACTACTCCCTCGACGTCGACCTCCGCGCCGACGCGCAGAGCCAGAACGCGATCAGCCAGTTCCTCCAGAGCAGGACCGGGTTCTGTGTCCAGTTCGCGAGCAGCTTCACGGCGATGGCGCGGGCTGTCGGCCTGCCCGCGCGCGTAGCCGTCGGATACACGCCGGGCCGCTACGACAGCATCTCCAACCTCTACCGCGTGACGTCGGAGGACGCCCACGCGTGGGGTGAGGTGTGGCTCGCCGGTCTCGGCTGGACCCGCTTCGAGCCGACACCCGACAGCGACCTGCCGGGAGGGAGCCGGCTGCCGGGCGGCGCTCGCGTGCCCGCGCCGTCCGGCTCCGCACCGTCCACCCCGGCGCCGACCACACCCAGTCAGCCCGCGCCCACCACCGCCGCACCCCAACCCGCGCCGGGTGGCACGGCGCAGATCGATATCGACGCACCGGTCGCCGGGGGGAGCCGCGGCGGCTTCACGTTCGATTGGAGGATCGCAGCGGCGCTGATCGCCGGGGCGGCCGCCGGCGTGATCGGCGTCGCGGTGCTCATCCTCGCGGCCAAGCACCGGCGCCGGAACCGACGGCGCCACGACCCGGACCCTGCCGCCGCGGTGACCGGCGCATGGGAAGAGGTGCTCGACCGGTTGAGCGAGGCGGGCGTCGATCGTCAGCCGACGCGCACGCCGCTCGAGCTGGCCGACGTCGCGCACGATCGCCTTCCCGACGCCGTCGCGCCGCCGCTCCGTCACCTCGCAGAGACGTACAGCGCGGCGCGCTACGGGTCCGTCGTGCCCGACGCCGAGGTCGCCCGTACCGCCTGGCGCGCCGCGAGCTCGGTCACGGCCGCGTTGCGCGCGGGCGCGAGCGCACGCGAACGGGTGCGTCGCCGGCTCGATCCGACACCGCTCCGCCGCTCGGAGGCGTCCGTTCGCCGCTAGGAGGTGGCCGAGCCGCCGGCGGCCTCGGCGTCGTGCAGGCCCTCCACGAACGCCTGACGCTCGTCGTCGAACGCTCGGACCGCGGCGTCGACGCCCTCCCCGATGCGATCGACGCCGACGACGAACGCCACCGGGCGGTTCCGCAACGCGTCCAGGACCTGCCGGTCGTCTTCGCATGCCCAGACCGTGTCGCCGTCGGTCACGAGCGCGCAGGGGGTGTCCCCGGCACCGCCCTCGACGAGGTATCCGACGGCGCGGTGGATGCGGTCCAGGCTGAGACCGGCATCGAGCAGCGACGCCACGATGCGAAGCGCCACGAGGTCCTGGACGCGGTACCGGTGGGTCGGGCCGGGCGGGGGCGTGACCAGCCCGCTTCGCGCCCACGAGGAGAGCTGCGGAAGGGTGCACCCGGTCAGGCGGGCGGCCTGCGCGGGCGTGAACCCTACGGCCACCGCCGGGTCAGGACTGGTCGTCGCGGCGCCAGCGCTCACGCCACCGGCGCCCGGCGTTGCCGAACATGTTCTTCAGTGCCCCGGCCCGGGCCGAGCTGGTGAGGTTCTCGAGTCCGGCTTTTCCGAGCTTGCGGACGTTGCGCTCGATCACGAGCAGGCACCCGAGCATGACCAGGAACCCGACCACCCCGAGGAGGAGCACGCGGGTGAAGGTGAAGAGGAGGAGCGCCAGGCCGGCGATGAAGCCGGCCACGGCCCACTTGATCGCCCGAGCCGAGTGCCGGTACAGGGTCGTCTCGGAGACCTCTTGGACCAGCCGGGGATCGGTCTCGGTGAGGTTGGCCTCGATCTCCTTGAGGATCCGCTGCTCGTCTTCCGAGAGGGGCATGCAAATCGCCTCTTGCGCCCGCTACGCCTCGACGCGGTGCGCTCTGCCGAATGGAGTGCATTTCATTGTCGCGCGCGGTCCAACACGCCTCAACGCGCCGACGTTCCCGGCCTCGGGCCCGAGGGCTCGCACGGGACGGGCCGCCCGCCGGCGGCGGCGGATCGGTATGCCCGGTCGACGAGGCGGTGGGCGGCCAGCGCGATGTCGACGTCGGGATGGCCGTGGGCGCGAGCACCGTCCGTGGCCAGCGCGTCGAGGAAGGTCTTGCTCGGCTCGGCGTACTGCGCCAGCGGCTCGGCGAGCGCTTCGGCGATCTCGAATCGGTCGATCCACGGCGGCGGTAACGCCTCGACGAGCTCCTCTCCGCGGGCGGTCTCGATGTGCAGCGGCCCGAGGTAGTCGTCGTCGGTCCAGAGCAACGCGTCCTCGCAGAAGACCTCGAACCGGCGGCGTGACCCGCGGGACAGGATCTGGTGCCAGACGCTGACGATCGTCGCCGTCGAACCGTCGGAGAAGCGGAAGGTCACCGTCGTGGCGTCGTCGATTCCCGCATGGTCGAACATCGCCGCCGTACGGGCGCTGACCTCGGTCGGCTCGCCGGCCGCCCGACCGAGCACCCATCGCAGCACGTCGACGTCGTGGATGGAGTGCTCGAGCAGGGTCCCGCCACCGGCCTTGGCGACGTCGGCCCGCCACGCCGACCCGTAGAGGCCCTGGATCGGGAAGTACTGGTCGTCGCGGAGGATCGTGGTGAGGGGACGGCCGTAGGTGCCGGCGGCCACGATGTCGGCGGCGGCCCGGAAGACGGGCGCATGGCGGAGCACGAGGCCGACCTGGTGGGGCACGGTCGCCAGGACCGCGGCCAGCTGCTCGGCCTGCGCCAGCGTCGGTGCGAGCGGCTTCTCACAGAAGACGGCACGGGACCGTTCGGACGCCGCGCAGACGGCCTCGAGGTGCGCGGCCGTCCACGTGCACACCCAGACCACGTCGACGTCGGCGATCAGGTCGTCCAGCCCGTCGCAGGGACGCGCGTCGTGATGGGCGGCGAGGGTCGCGGCCCGATCGAGGTCGGCGTCGAACGTCGTGACCACACGGGCGTCGACGACGTGTGCATCGGCGAGTTGCCGGAGCGCGAACGAGTGCACGGTGCCGATGTGCCCGCACCCGACGATGCCGATGCGGATCACCGGCCGCGCCGGCCCGGGTCGGTGTGCGCGCCGCGGTCGAGAAGCGCGGCGGCGCCGACGGCGTCGTCGCCGAATCGTCGGCGAACAGCATCCATCGAGTCCTCGACGGCGCGTTGCCGAGGGTCGCCGCCACGCGCTGCCGTGGTCGCGCCGTTCTCGATGTCGAGTAGGAGCTGATCCGTGGTGCGGTCGGCGGCACCCTCTCCGTCGATGTCGTGCAGTTGCTGCATCGCGACACCGAGCAGCCTGATCCCGTCGCCGATCTCGACGGCTTCGAGCAGGACGCGCGCAACGGCCGAGATGTCGGACGCCAAGTTGGTCGGCTCGGGCAGCGTGCGCGACCTCGTGATCGTTCGGAAGTCTTTGTAGCGCAGCTTCAGCTGGACGGTGCGGCCGGCGCGACGTCCGTCGCGCATTCGCTCGGCGACACGCTCGGACATGCGTAGCACTTCTCGCGCCAGCGTGTCGCGGTCGGTGATGTCGGTCGGGAACGTCTCTTCGTGACCGATCGACTTGACGGGCCGCTCGGGCTCGACCACGCGGTCGTCAGTGTTCCATGCCAGTGCGTGAAGGTGCCGCCCGTGCGACTCACCGAGCGCGTGCACGAGCGTGTCCTCGGGCAGAGCGGCGAGGTCGCCGATGGTCCGAACGCCGAGTTGCGCCAACCGCCCCGCCGTCTTCGGCCCCACACCCCACAGCCGGCGGACCTCGAGCGGATGGATGAGCTCGATCTCCGTGCCCGCCTCGACCACGAGCATCCCGTCGGGTTTGGCGAGATCGCTCGCGAGCTTGGCCACGAACTTCGTCGTCGCGACCCCGACCGACGCGACGAGCCCTGTCTCGTCCCTGATCCGGGCGCGCAGCGAGATCGCGATCTCAGGCGCGGACCCGTGCAGGCGCCGCGCCCCGCCGACGTCGAGGAATGCCTCGTCCAAGGCGAGGGGCTCCACCAACGGGGTGACGTCGCGGTGGATCGCCATCACCGACCGGCTCGCCTCGCCATAGGCATCGAACCGCGGCGCCAGGAACACGCCGTCCGGGCACGCGCGCCGTGCGCGGCCCATCGGCATGGCCGAGTGCACGCCGTAGCGCCGCGCCTCGTAGCTGGCGGCGGCGACCACGCCGCGCCGGCCGAGGCCCCCGACGATGACCGGCCGCCCCCGCAAGGACGGATCGGCGAGCTGTTCGACCGACGCGTAGAACGCATCGAGGTCGACGTGGAGGATCGTGGGCTCAGTCGCGGGCTGCGGCATGCCGGTCGGTGCGTCTCACCTCGAGCTCGGCGCGCGCCTTGCCACGAACCTCGTAGGTGTACCTGCGGACGCGATCAGGACCCCAGGGCTCCGCCAGCCATTCGGCGATCGGCTCGCCCACCCACGGATGGCAGCGCTCGATCATCGTCGCGGCGTCGTCGGCGGTGACGAACGCGGCTTCCACCACGATGCCGTCGGGATCGGCGACCTGCACCTCGCCCTCGAAGTCGATCGCGCGATGGACCTCGCAGCGCATGATCCATCCGAGGTCGGGTGCCACGGCCTCCACCTCGTAGACCGGCCCTTCCCAACGGGTGACCCGGAGCCCGGTCTCCTCCTCCACCTCGCGAGTGAGGCCGTCGAGCACCGATCCGTCCTCGGCGTCGATGACGCCGCCGGGCGTGCTCCAGTCCTCGTAGCCGCCCCGCCGCTGGTTGCGGACGAATAGCAGCCGACCGTCGGATTCGACGAGCGCGCCGGCCACGAGCCACTCGCGCACCGTCTCGGCCATGCCGTCAGTGTTGCACGCGCATGGTTGCCCGGCCGTCGACGGCCATACGATCGCCGGCAACGGCGACGAGGAGTTCCGTGAGCGACGGACCTGCCAACGACGGAGCGAACGGCGCGAACCGTTCCGATGAACCGGGTGATTCGCTCGTCCCCGCCGGGCTGCCGTCCCGCGGCGCATACGTCCTCGCGTTCCTCGGCGTCGTGCTCGCCGGCGCGTTCGGCGGGATCATCGGGTACGGCCTGGTCGACGTGGGCTGCTCGGGCGACTGTGGCCTCGCCGTCATCGCCGGGCTCGCCGTGGGTGCAATCAGCGCCGCGGTGGGCGTCGGGATCGTCGCCGTCCTCGTGCTCCGAGCCATGGCCGAGTGGCAGCGCGGCGGCAAGCGCGCGCGATAGTCCGGAGGTTCAGCCGCCGAAGCTCAGGCGACGGAATCCCTCCGCGTAGGCGACGCCGGCCTCACGCCCTGCCTCCTCGGCCCGGTCCCGCAGGAACTGGCGGAACCAGTCGCCCGTCTCCGTCAGCTGGCTGGTGTGGCAGAAGAGGGCGTCGATCTTGCGCTCGAGCGTCTCGCTGATGTCGATCCAGCAGTTCGGCTCGAGGGTTCCTGACAGGTACACCGACTGCACCTCGTGCATGTCGAGCCCTTCAGTCAGCTGATGCGCGAAATACTTCGGGTTCCCGGCCGCCGGCGCGACGGCGTCGAGCGTCGCCCAGCCGGTGACACGGTGGTCACGGTGGTTGTAGTACCGGTCGCCGAAGAACACGGCCGTCGGGTCCGGGCACAGCACGACGTCGGGCCGCAGCTCGCGCACGTAGCGGGTGATCGAGCCGCGCAGCTCTCGGTCGTCGGGCAGCTCGCCGTCGTGGTAGCCGAGGTGCAAGTGCCCGCTGAAGCCGAGCAGCGCCGCCGCCTTCGCCGTCTCCTCGACCCGCAGGCGTGCCAACTCCTCTTGGTCGGCGTCGGGGTCCTGGGTGCCCTTGTCGCCCCGCGTCGTGATGAGCACCGACACGTCGGCGCCGGCCTCGGCCCACGCCGCCAGGGTGCCGCCGGCCGAGATCTCGGGGTCGTCGGGATGCGCGTAGACCGCGAGGACTCGTTCTGGGATCTCGACGTCTGTCGGCATCCGATCCCCAGGGTACCGGCCGTCCGCTGACGCTCCGTTGCGGGGCGCGGGAGGCGCGCCTACCAGGTGAGGTCGAGCGCGCCTCGCATCGTCGCCTCGAACGTCTCGTCGTCCATCGTGCTGCGCGCGGAGAGCACCATGTCGGCGTCAGCTCCGATCGGCCACCGAAGGCGCTGCTCGGTTCCCTCCACCGCGTCCGCGATCACCTGCGCCGCTGGCTCCGCGCCGGGCGCCGGACCATCGCCCTGGAGCTTCCCGAACGCGCTCTGCCATTGCCGGTCGAGCTCGTCGTACGGCGGCTCGTCGAGTCCGTACCGGGGCTCCTTGGCCTGGAACTCGGTCTCGAAGAAGCCGGGCTCGACGAGCGCGACGCGGACACCGAAGTGACCCACCTCGTAGTGGAGCGCCTCGGACACGGCTTCGAGGGCGTGCTTCGTCGCCGAATACGCCCCGCCGTTCGGCGGGGTGACGAGCCCGGCGAGCGACGTCACGTTGACGATTGTTCCGTTCCCTCGGTCGCGCATCTGCGGGAGCACGGCCTGGATCATGCGCAGCGCGCCCAGGACGTTCGTCTCGAACATGCGGCGGAACTCGGGCAACGGGACGTGCTCGACGGGCCCGGTGATCCCGAATCCGGCGTTGTTGACGAGCGCGTCGATCCGGCCCGCGGCTTTTACGGTGTCGGACACCGAACCATCTTCGTCGACGTCGAGGCGCATCTTCTCGGTGACGTCCAGGTCTTCGAGCGTCTCGGGACGGCGCGCGGTGGCGAGCACCTCGTGACCCCGCTTGGTGAGCTCGACTGCAGTCGCGCGACCGAACCCCGTCGAGCATCCGGTGATCAAAACCCGTGCCATGCGCCTCTCCCCATTGGTCGTTCCCGTTCCGGCCTACTGCCCGGCGATCCCGGCGAGCGTCTTGAGGACGCGCTCGATGTCGGCGTCGTCGACGTCCTTGTGCGTGGCGAACCGTACAGTGCGCGTGTCGATGGTGCCTGCCCGGATGCCCTCGCCGGCGAGACGAGTGAGCAGGTCGCGCGGAAGACGGTCGGCCGCTGCGCACACCATGTTCGTCTCGACGATCTCGGGCGCCACCGAGCCCGGCCAGCGCTCGGCCACCGCTTCGGCCAGTCGGCGCGCACGGCGGTGGTCGTCGGCCAGCCGTTCGATCATCGAATCGAGCGCGACGAGTCCCGCCGCCGCGATCACGCCTGCCTGGCGCATGGCGCCCCCCAGCCGCTGACGGTGCTCGCGGGCTTCGCCGATCAGGTCGGCGGGCCCGCACAGGACCGACCCGACCGGCGCGCTCAGGCCCTTCGACACGCAGAACATCACCGCCGCCGCCGGCGCCACGAGGTCTCGCGCCCGAACACCGAGTGCAACCGCTGCGTTCCAGATGCGGGCGCCGTCGCAATAGATCGCGATCCCGTGATTCGCGCCGACGTCGCCGACCCGCGCGACCTCGTCGACGCGCCAGGGCCGGCCGCACGAGGGCATGTGCGTGTTCTCGATGGCGATGAGCGACACGCTCGGCGAGTGATGGCCGGAGTCCTCGATCGTCTCGTCGAGGGCGCCGGCGTCGATGAGGCCGTCGCCGTCCGGGAACGGATGCAGCTGGACGGCCGAGTTCCACGCCGCCGCCGCCGCCTCGTACCGGAACACGTGCGCCCGCGCCGCGCACAGCACCTCGGTGCCCGGTCGGGCGAGCACGCGCAGCGCGAGCTGGTTGGCCATCGTCCCCGACGGCACGTACAGCGCCGCCTCCGTCCCGAGCAGCTCTGCCGCCCGTTCTTGGAAGCGTTTGATCGTGGGGTCCTCGCCGTAGACATCGTCGCCGACCTCGGCGTCGGCCATCGCGCGCCGCATCTCCGGCGTCGGAGTGGTGACCGTGTCGGAGCGGAGGTCGATCCGTCCGTCGGGGGATGCCACGCGTTCATCCTACGGGCGCAGAAGCGGCGGTCAGTCGGCGTCGATCGGCCGGATCAGGCCCTCCTGGATGACGGTGATGGCGAGCGTGCCGTCGCGGCAGAAGATCTCTCCCTGCGCGATGCCGCGAGCGCGCGAGGCGTTTGGGCTCGTCTGGTGGTACAGCAGCCACTCGTCGGCGCGGAACGGACGGTGGAACCACATCGCATGGTCCAGGCTGGCGATCATGTACTGCTGCTCGCGGTAGGAGATCGCGTGCGGGAACATGGCGGTGTCGAGCAGCGTGAGGTCCGACGCGTAGGCGACGACGCATTCGTGGATGAGTGGCGTGGTGGGCAGCGAGCCGTTCGCCTTGATCCACACGTCCTGCTCGGGCTCCCTCGGGCTGGGGTCGAGCCAGCGGGGGTCGTCCACCGGCCGCGAGTCGATCGGCCGCTCGCGGACGAGCCACTGCGCGAGGTCCGGGCCGAGGCGCTCGAGGTAGGGCTCGACGCGCTGCTGCCACGTGGGGAGCTCGTCGGGGTCGGGCACCGCCGGCATGGGCATCTGATGGTCCGGCCCCTGCTCGACGATCTGGAACGACGCCGCCAGGTTGAAGATCGCGCGCCCGTGCTGGATGGCGACGACACGACGCGTCGTAAAGCTCTTGCCGTCGCGGATGCGGTCGACCTCGTAGACGATCGGGATATTCGGGTCTCCCGGCCGCAGGAAATACGCGTGTAGCGAGTGCACGGGCCGGTCGTCGCCGACCGTGCGGCCCGCCGCCACCAACGCCTGGGCCGCGACCTGGCCGCCGAACACGCGCTGCCGGTCCTCATGAGGGCTCAGCCCACGAAAGAGATTGACCTCGAGCGGCTCGAGCTCGAGCAGCGCCAGGAGCTCGTCGAGCGCGTCGCCCACGGCACCTCCTCTGTCGCCGTGGATGCTACGTGGGGACGCGCGCTCAGCCGAAGAACACGCTGGCGACGTCGTACAGCTCGGGATCGACGGTCTTGAGCTGTCGGACACCATCCTCGATCGGGACACGAACGATGTCGGGCCCCTGGAGCGCGACCATGATCCCGAACTCCCGCTCGTGCGCGGCGTCGATCGCTTCGATCCCGAAGCGGGTCGCGAGCACGCGGTCGTAGGCGGTCGGCGTGCCACCCCGCAGGACGTGGCCGAGAATCGTCACCCGCGTCTCGAAGCTTGTTCGTTCCTCGATCGCCTTCGCGAGATCGTTGCTGATGCCGCCCAGGCGCACGTGCCCGAACTCGTCGACCTCGGCCGACTGCAGTGCCATCGTGCCCTCCACCGGGACGGCTCCCTCGGCGACCACGACGATCGAGAAGTTGGCGCCACGCCGGTGGCGGTGGCGGATCCGGTCGCACACGTCGCCGATGTCGAACGGCTCCTCCGGGACGAGGATGATGTCGGCACCGCCCGCGATGCCCGAATACGTCGCGATCCAGCCCGCGTGCCGGCCCATGACCTCAACGACCATCACGCGGTCGTGGCTCTCCGCCGTCGTGTGAAGCCGATCGATCGCGTCGGTCGCGATCTGGACGGCCGTGTTGAACCCGAAGGTGAAGTCGGTCGCCGACAAGTCGTTGTCGATCGTCTTGGGCACGCCGACGAGGTTGACGCCGTCCGCGCCGAGCTTGGCGGCGACACCGAGCGTGTCCTCGCCGCCGATAGGGATCAGGGCGTCGATGCGTTCCCGATCGATCGTGTCGTGGACGCGGGCGACGCCGTCCTCGGTCTTGTAGGGGTTGGTACGGGCGCTCCCGAGAATCGTGCCCCCACGGTGGAGGAGCCCGCGCGTGTTGGCCGTCGTGAGCTCCTCGGTCTCGCACTCGATGACACCGCGCCAGCCGTGGCGGAACCCGACGACATTGTGGCCGTACACGCCTTCACCCTTGCGGACCACGGCCCGGATCACCGCGTTGAGGCCCGGGCAGTCGCCGCCACCGGTCAGCAGGCCGATCCGCATCTGCACCTCCGCCAACGCGTCTCCCTTCGCACGGGAGCCCCATCTATCCTGCCGCAGCAGCAGCGGGGCGCGGAACCGCTCGGATACGCTCGGTAGCCTGCGGCGCGACGGAGCGATCGGAAGAGGCACCGTGAGCCGGAAGCGCGTGCGCGAGCAGATCATCACCGCCACGACGCCGTCGCTCGGCACCAACGAGTGCATCACCACGTGCAGCGAGGTCTGGGCCACCGAGTGCGGTGGTCGAGTCCCGCTGCTCTTCAAGAGCCGGTCCCGCCACTACGTCGCGCTTACCGATCAGCGCCTGATCCTCTTCCGAGCGCCCCCGCGGCGGCGGTCGTTGAACGCGGACGACCTCCTCATCGCCAAGCGGCATTCTGCGTTCACCATCGAGAAGCTGCGCCGCTACCTCCCGCTGCTCCAAGTGCGGATCCGCGACGCCACCGGCCGGGAGATCGCGCTCGAATTCGGGCCCCGCGATCGGAAGGCCGGACTCGAGCTCGCGGCCGCGCTGGGAATGGAGCCGCGACGCCGGTCTGACGCCGTCGACTGGTGAGCGTCTGCCTCGCCGTCGACGCCGGCACCACCGGTGTGCGCTCGTTCGCGGTCGACGAGCACGGCGCGCTGCTGGCGTGGTCGTACCGTGAGTTCCCGCAGTACTTCCCGCAGCCGGGCCGGGTGGAACACGACCCGGACGAGATCTGGACGGCGACGGTCGAGACGCTGGTGGAGGTGCAGGCCGAGCTCATCGCGTCCGGGCGCGCCGTCACTGCGATCGGCATCACGAACCAGCGCGAAACCGCCGTCGCGTGGAACCGGCGGACGGGGCGGCCCTTGCATCGTGCGATCGTCTGGCAGGACCGGCGAACAGCGGGACGCTGCGACGAGCTCCGGGCGGCAGGAAAGGAGCCGCTCATCCGGGAGCGCACCGGGCTCGTCCTCGACTCGTACTTCTCGGCGACGAAGTGGGAGTGGATGCTGAGGGAGGGCGGCGTCGAGGCCGGACCCGATCTCGCGCTCGGCACCGTCGACAGCTGGATCCTCTGGCGGCTCACCGGCGGGCCGAACGGTGGCGAGCACGCGACCGATCCCTCGAACGCCAGCCGCACGCTGTTGTACGACATCGACGCCCGTGACTGGTCGGACGAGCTGTGCGGGTTGTTCGGCGTTCCACGCGCAAGCCTTCCTGACGTCCGACCGAGTAGCGGGAGGTTCGGCGTCACCGCGCCGGAGCGCGCCGCCGGCACGGCCGTGCCCGTCAGCGGCATCGCCGGCGATCAGCAGTCGGCGCTCTTCGGGCAGGCGTGCTTCGAGACGGGCATGTCCAAGAACACGTACGGCACGGGCTCCTTCGTGCTCGTGAACCTCGGGCCGTCCCATCCCCCGCCGACCGAAGGCCTGCTGACGAGCGTGGGGTGGGACCTCGGCGGCGACGTCGTGTACGTGATGGAAGGCGCGATCTTCGTCACCGGTGCCGCGATCCAGTGGCTGCGCGACGGCCTCGGCATCATCGGCGACGCAGCCGAGACCGGTCCCCTTGCCGCCGGCGTCGTGGACAGCGGAGGCGTCGTGTTCGTGCCCGCGTTCACCGGGCTCGGGTCGCCGTGGTGGGACCCGTACGCGCGCGGCTCGGTGTTCGGTCTCACCCGCGGCTCGGGACGGGCGCAGATCGCGCGCGCCGTCGTCGAGTCGATGGCGTGGCAGACCCGCGACGTCGTCGACGCGATCACGAGCGTGACCGGGACGAAGATCAGCGAGCTCCGCGTCGACGGCGGCGCCAGCGTGATGGACGTCCTGTGCCAGTTCCAGGCCGACGTCCTCGGTGTGCCCGTTCGCCGGCCGACGGTCAAGGAGACGACCGCACTCGGCGCCGCCTATCTGGCCGGACTGGCCGAGGGGGTCTGGGCGTCGCCGGCCGAGGCCGCGGCGAGCTGGGCCGAGGAATCCCTGTTCGAGCCCGCGATGGCGTCCGAGGAGGTCGCCCGTAGATATGACGACTGGCATCGCGCCGTCGAGCGGGCTCGCGGCTGGGCGATGGACTCGGGCTGACCGCTACGCGACCGCCGCCGGGGTGGTCGCACTGTCGAGCGTCGCCAGCGGCACGGGCTCCACGGGCACGTCCTCCGCCTTCTTCGTGGCGTAGGTATCGATGTACTCGTAGCCCGACAGCTGCTGCAGCTCGAACATCACCTCGTCGGTGAGCTGGCGCAGCACGAGCCGGTCGTGCTCTCGCCCTGCATACCGGTCGACGGAGATCGGCGTCCCGAACCTGATGCGCACAGTGCGGAACAGCCGCGGGAGCTTCCTGCCGATCGGGTTGATGTCGTCGGTGCCGATCATGCCGACGGGCACGATCGGGGCTCCGGTGCGCAGTGCGAGGCGGGCGACCCCGGTGTGGCCGCGATGGAGGTAGCCGTCCCGCGTGCGGGTGCCCTCCGGATAGATGCCGAAGACCTGGCCGTGCTCGAGCACGTCGGTCGCCGACGCCAGCGCCCGCTCGCTGGCGTCGCCGCCTTCACGCCGGATCGGGATCTGGCCGACGCCCCGGAAGAACCACGCCGTCTTCTTGTCGTCGAAGTACTCCGCCTTGGCCACGAACGTCACCCGCCGCCGGAT
>DATFXL010000009.1:0-5407 GCA_035316025.1 Acidimicrobiia bacterium | reverse complement strand
CCCGGTCGTGGGCTCGTACCCGAGGTCGGTGCGCGCCTTCGAGATGTCGCACGCGATCGTGTCCTTGATCTCGCCCAGCACGTGCAAGGCCTGCACATACAGGCCTCGGTCCTGGAGCACACCGTCGAGGAAGGCCGCCGCGGCGCCGACGAACGCGGGCAGGTGGGGCTGGCGCTGCGACACGGACAATCCCTCCATCTCGAGCGCGTCGCGCACGCCTTGGATCACCTCGCGCAGCTCGTAGGGCTCGGCGTCCGCCACCCAGTACGCGCCGCCGGCGGCGCCGTCCGCCACCTCGGCGCACAGCAGTCCGTGCACGAGGTTGCCGGTGTACGCGAGCGACCGACAGTTCGTTCCCGCGCCCGGGATCGGGAACATGCCCCGACGCACCGCCGAGAAGAACCGCGTCTGACGCTCGGGCTGGAACGGGCCGTAGAACCATGGCGCGCGGATGATCACGGTCGCGAGGTCGCCGCGGTCGTAGCTCCGTTGCACGAGCTGCTCGGCTTCCATCTTCGACTCCCCGTATGCCAAGTACGGGTTGTAGGGCGAGTCCTCGGTGAAGCGTTGGTTGGGCGTCGCGTTGGCCCCGAACGGGGAGTTCGACGAAACGTGCACGAAGCGCGTGACACCCGTCCGCCGGGCCCGGTCGAGCACCAGCTGCGCACCGCCGACGTTCACGTCGAACAGCTCGCGTGTCCGGCCCCCGGGATGGATCACTCCGGCCGCGTTGAAGACCGCGGCCGGCCCGATGGCGTCGAACAGCCGGTCGACCGTCGCGGGATCGCGCACGTCGCCGACGACTGTCTCGATCGAGGGCGCGACGATCTCGAGCAAGGGCGCCTGCTCGGCGTCGTGCACGAGACAACGAACGCGCTCACGGTGTCCGGCCAGCGCCCGGACCAGGTTCTGGCCGAGCCATCCCGCCGCCCCGGTGACGACGGCGACGCGGGCAGTCCTCGAATCGGACGTCACCGCAACTGCTTAGCCGACTCGCGTCATGCGCAGCTGAACGGAGGCGCGGGTCGCTCGGCTACGCCACGTCAGACGACGAAGTTGAAGGTGGCGTCCTTGCCTGAGCCGCCATCGCGGACGTCCATGAGAAGCTTGGAGGAGAAGATCGAGTCCTCCTCGTTGCGGGGCTCGCCCGGGAAGTAGAGCTGCGTCGTCAGCAATCGACCGTTGGGTGGGCGCACCTTCACGTGGAAGTGGCGCGTCCGCCCGGGGTAGAGGCCGGGAACGATCGTGCGCAGCGTGTACCCGCCCTGCTCGTCGGTGAAGAAGTGCCCGCGCAACCGGTAGCCATCGTTGTCGTACACGCCTTCGGCGTCGGCCTGCCACACGTCGAGCAGCGCCCGTCCGACCGGCCGGCAGTCGGTCGTCAGCACGGCGCCGGTCACCACGATGGGCGTGCCGTTGCTCACGTCGCCGGTGAAGTCCGACTTCTCCGGTGAGTTCGGCTCGAAGAACGGGCCCTCCGTCTGGGCCTCGGTGGCGGCGCCATCGCCGCACGCCGGGGTCGGGGCGAGCGTCGAGGGGGAGCTGCCGCCGGCCGCGCCGCCGGTGGTGCGAGGTCGAGGGCTCGTACGCTGGCCGCCCCCGGAGCTGCAGGCGGCGATGACCGCGGGGACTCCGAGCACCAGCCCACCGACGAGCAGCCGCCGCCGGGAGACGATCGTGTTCTCCGGGTGTTCCACCGCCTCCGGTGTACTACTCGACGGTCCACCCGGGGGGCGCACGGGCGGGGAAGGATGGGACCGGAGCGGCCAACTGATGGCGGCATTACAGACGATCGAGGCGGGGACGCTGCTCGTCGCGTCGGCGTTCCCGGATCCACCCTTCGAGGTGGTGCAGGACGGCGTCGACACCGGCTTCGACGCCGAGCTCATGCGCGCCGTGTGCGGTCAGATCGGGCTGCGCTGGCAGCTGACCAAGTACGAGGGCGACGATTTCAACGGGATCTTCGACGGTCTACGCACCCGCTCGTACGACGCGGTCGCGTCGGGCACGACGATCACACCCGAACGGGAGAAGGTGGCGCTGTTCTCAGAGCCGTACCTCGAGTCGGCGCAGAGTCTCGTCGTGAACACGATGCTGGCGCCGCACGTCACGTCCGCGGAAGACCTGGTCGATCAGGTCGTCGGCATCCAGATCGGGAACACGTCCGACATCGTCGCCAGTGAGCTGCAGGCAGACGGGAAGCTCGCCGGGATCAGGTATTACCCGTATCACGGCGTCCTGGACGCCCTGGACGACCTCGAGGCCGGACGCATCGGTGGCGTCATGATGCTCCTGCCGGTGGCCACGTGGCTCGTGAAGGACCGACCCGACCTCGACGTCGTGCAGGAGATCCAGACACACGAGCTTCTCGGGATCGCGTTCGCGCCCGACAATCGGGGTCTTCGCGACGCGGTCAACAGCGCGTTGCGCACGCTGCGTGACAGAGGAGCGATCGATCGCCTCGAGCGGCGCTGGTTCGGATAGACGCCCGCGCCGGATCAGGCGTCGCCGAGCTTGCGGCTGAGGTCGACCTCGCGCATCGTGGTCAGGGCAAAGACAGCGAGCTCGTCATCCTGGAGAAAGCGCGTGCTGACGAAGTGCGTGCGGCCGCGCCACTTCTCGCGGCGGCTCTCGATGACGAACCGCGGCCCCGTGATCGGCTCGAAGTAGTCGACTCGCATGTTCGTCGTCGCGAGCCATCGCATCGCGCGCGGGGCCGAACGGTCCTCGCCCGCTCGCACCGTGAACAGCGCGACCATGTCGACGTAGGTTGGAGTGAACCCGCCGAACAGCTGCCCGCGCGGGTTCTTCACGTGGTTCGGGAGCGTCGCCTCGAGGCGGAGGTAGCCGGGCGCCTCGTCCAGTACGTCCCATGCCCACGCTTCGAGGAAGTCACCGGCCGGGTGGCCGCGGCCGACGAGGCGACCCGGAGGCGGCGTCGCCCACGGACGGCGCATCGGCTCGTTCTCGGACGGTTGGGACTGGCTCATCGCGGCGCCACGCTAGTGATTCGAGCGACGCGCAGATGACGGTCGCCCCGAGGGGGTCGAGGGACGCGCGTCCTTGCTCGCGGAACCTGTCGTCGCGCGCGTGAACCTCGTCTCCACACCGTTGACCCTTACGTTCCGGGCCACGAGCGGCCGGCGGTAGGCGTCCAAGCACCGACCGGCCGGTCTCAGGGGGACTACGCCGTATCGGTGCTTTGCGGGGCTACGGAGAGCGCCACACGTCAGCGAGGCTGTGCAACTCGACGCCGAACCTTTGCGCCGTCGCTGCTACGTCCTCAGTCGGGACCGCGTCAGCGAGCATGACATCGACAAGCTCGGGCGTGAGGGTCGGCACGACATGTCCGAGCAGGCGGGCAAGCATCACGGGAATCCGACGTATCCGGATCGGCTCGGAGTTGAGCAGACGAGCGAAATCGTCCGCAGTCACGGCGTCGGGTCCCGCCAACTCGAACGTCCCGGTCGGCGTTTCGGGGTCGAGCGCAGCGTGCAGGATGGCTTCCACAACATCGTCTCGGTACAGCGGAGCGAGGCGTTGCGTGCCGCTGCCCAGGAGCACGACTCTGCCGGACTTGGCAAGGAACACCGATGCCGTCGGGCCAGGCTCACTGGGAGGACCGTAGATGTGATCGCAGCGCAGGAGGACCGCCGGAACCCCACTCGAGCGCAGCGCCTCTTCGGCCTCGGCTTTGTAGCGAAGGTACGAGTTCGACGCGTCGAGCCGTGCGGTCAAGAAACTGAGGAAGACAACGCGCTGGGCCGGTGAGCAGGCGAGCGCGGCGGCGGTGGCAAGCGCGGTGTCGAGGTTCGCGGCCCGATAGGTATTTGGCTTACGTGGTTGGAGCGTCCCGGCGAGGTGAACAACCGCGGCTGCGTCGTCGAATGCCTCCGCGAAGTCATCTTCTCGTCCGAGCGGTCTCACCTGGTTGGGCAGTTGCGCGAGACGCCGCTGCAGCTGGCTGCCCACCTGCCCGCGTGCCCCCGTCACAGCCACCGGACCCGTTCGCCAGGCCACGCGCCCAGATTGCCCGTTCTGGCGCCGGCGCCCAGGCACGTCGAGCGGACGAGATTCGCGAACACCACCGCAGCCAAGGCCGATGCAGGCCGAGCATCTCGAGGCAGAGAACTTATGAATAACGCTCGTCATGTATAATGGCGAGATGGGTCGCAAACCGAATCCGGGACGGAAACCCGAGTTGTTGCGGGCTGTCGTTGCAGAGTTGGTGCGCGGCGGCGTGGCAGGCGTGTCGCTGCGACCCTTGGCGGCTGCGCTGGGGGTGAGCACCTACACGCTCACATATCACTTCGGGTCCAAGGAGGGGCTGCTGGCGGAGGCGTTGGCGTATGTCGAAGAGGAGCAGCGGCACGTGGTGGCGCGCTGGACGGAGGAGCTGGGCTCAGAAGCTGATGCCGCAGCGGTGATCGAGCGGTACTGGGCGTGGGTGTCGCGTCCGGAGAACCTCGAGCAGGTCAGGCTGGTCTTCGAGGTCATCACGTCGCCCCACGGCGCGGAGCTGCTCGGCGCTGACGACCGTCGTCGGCTCATGAGCGCGTGGGTGGAGCTGATCGCCGGGGACCTCCACGATCGCGGTGTGCCGCAGCGACAAGCGACGATAGAGGCGACGATTGCGGCGTCCGCCTTGGCGGGGATGGTCCTTGATCTGTTGGCCACCGGCGACCAGCGGCGGCTGCGCATGACGGCTCGAGCCCTCGGCGAGCATGTGGAATCGACGGCGCGGGGGGCTCAGCCTCATCCACAACCCGCTTGACCATAAGCATCACGGTCGTTATCATAACGGCCGTGCACACAACGCTCGGTTCCTCATCAGGAACGCTGGCCCCGGCCCGCGACCGAGAGGATGCGGCCGGCGAGGTTGCTGTCCGCTCCGACGTCGTGCGCTGGGAGTCGCGGGCCTGGCTGGCCATTGGCGCAGCGTGGGTGGTCTCCGCCTGGCCCGGTTTGCTCGTCGATTGGGACGGCCTGCCCGTGGCTGCTGCCCTGGGGCTTGTCGTACTCGGTGCTCTCGGAGCGTGGCAGGTGGTCGTGCACGGAGCTCGCATCAGGCCTGGCAGTTGGGTGGGATACCGCTGGCGGGCGGCGCGTCCGGGACAGCGAGCCAAGAGCCGGCGGCACTTGGTGGTCACGGTCATCGTGGATGCCGCGGCGTGGGCGGCATCAGGCATCGGCTGGTGTGTAGCCGCGCGGGTCTTCGACTGGTCGGAGACGGTGACCGGCGCGCCGCTTCAGGTCGCGCTCGGTGTCGCGTTCGCGGGTTGGGGTCTGCTGCACATTCCCGCCGCCCGACGGCTCACCGCCTCCGACGACGACCTTGTCGTCGTGAGTCGCCGCGTTCTCGGCTCAGGGCCGCCGACCATCGACACCGAACCCGCCGCGGTCCGCG
>DATFXL010000008.1:0-15145 GCA_035316025.1 Acidimicrobiia bacterium | reverse complement strand
GCGCACATCGCCTGGATCTTCACGGGATCCGGGTCACGGTTCCACTCGAGCACCTTGGTCGCGAAGCCGGTATGCACGAGGAGCATGTCGCCCGGCTCCACGACGACATCGTCCGCCGCCATGATCTCCTCGAGCGTCTTGCGGTCGACCGCACGCCATTCGTGCCCGAGGTGGTGCGCCACGTCGACGAGGACGCCTCGTCCCTGCACGCCGTGGAACGCCATGTGTTCGAGGCCGAGGTGGTGCGCGAAGCAGAGGTGCCTGCCACCGTCCCCTGCCGCGTCCGGCTTCGGTCCGACGAGGTCGATGCCGGCGCGGTACCCGTTGTAGTAGACGGGCTCCTCGATCCCGTCGCCGTCGGCGTCGAACTCGGCGCCGGCGTGCGCAAAGGAATCCCACTGGGTCGAGTACTGGAGCGAGAGGGTGACGACGTCGTCGTTCCACACGTCGACGTACTTGGGATGTCCCCACGTCTCCATCTCGCTCTGGTGGACGTTGTAGAAGATGTCGGGCTTGCCCTCCATGTCCTCGGTCGGCACGAGGACCGGCGGGTGCCGCCTCTGGTTCAACGCCGTTCCACCCGGATAGTCGAGCGGGAGGCTCAGGCAGAAACTGAAGCCCGCTTCGACCTCGCGCACGCCCCGGAGGACCTTCTCGGGAGTGAGCAGGTTGATCCGGCCGAGCTCGTCGTCGTCACCCCAGTCGCCCCACGTCGAACCGGACGGGCGTCGCGTCCAGCGCTTCGTCACTCCTTCCTCCTTCTTTCCTTTTCTCCGCAGTGAGCCTCAGATCTTGTAACGACCGGTTGGTCTAGCCTGGGCGCGAAGCCTCGCGCAGGAGGGCGAACCCATGACGGACAAGGACTTCGTCGTCTCCGCCGACGGGCACCTCCTCGAGCCCACTGATCTGTTCGTCACGCGCCTCCCGAACCACCTGCGCGATCGCGCCGTGTGGGAGGAGGACTTCGAGATCGAGCCGCTCGTCGAGGGTGGCGCCCGGATCTTCCGCCGCTTGCACACCCCCGGGTACGAGGGGTGGACGATCTCCCGGTATCGGCAGACCGGCGGGCGGATGCCTGAAGGAGACCCGGATCGGATCCTCGAGGACATGGACCTCGACGGGATCGACATTCAGGTGATGCACCCGAACCTCTCGCTGTTCGGGCTCTACTCCGACGACCACGAGCTTTCGATGGGGCATGCCAGTGTGTACAACGACTACCTCGTCGAGCGGTTCACGCCGTACTTCTCCCGCCTGGTTCCCACTGCTCCCGTGCCGATCACCGATGTCGACGACGCGGTCGCAGAGATCGAACGGGTAGCCGCGGCCGGGTTGCGCGCGATCCTTCTGCCGGCGATCCCGCCGAAGCCGTACTACTCGCGGGAGTTCGACCCGGTGTGGTCGGCGGCACAGGCCAGCGGCGTGCATGTGTTCATCCATACCCAGACCGGTGGCGTGAAGGTCGACGATCCAGAGTCCACAACGCTCAAGGTCGTCATGGAATCGGCGGCGCAGGTAAACCAGCCGATGACCGAGAAGTCGGCCTCGAAGCGGATGGTCACGCAGGGCATCTACAGCACGATCGTCCCGCAGCAGGTCATCTGCGAGCTGATCGGTGGCGGTGTTCCCGAGCGGTATCCGGATCTGCACTTCGCGCTCATCGAGTTCAACGCCCACTGGCTGGCGTCGCTCATGGGGGCCATGGACAAGGCCTGGGTAACCGGGATCGGTCAGGATCCCGACTGGTGGCTCGGGTACTGGGACGACACCCGCCCTGCCGACGACCAGCCCCGGATGGCGCAGCTGTTCCGTCTCAACGAGAAGTGGCCGTACCCGTTAGCGCCCAGTGAGTACGTCCGACGCCAGTTCCACGTCCAGTTCCAGGACGACCCCGTCGCCGTCGCCTGCCGGCACATCACCGGGTTGTCGACGATCGTCTGGGGCTCCGACTACCCGCACGCCGAAGGGACATTCCGCGCCAGCCGCGAGCTGATCGCGAGGCAGTTCGCCGGGGTCCCGGCCGACGAGCGCGCTGCCATGCTGGGGGGCACCGCCGGCGCACTCCTGGGGTTCGAGTCGCCGGTCGCGGCGACGGGCTAGGGAGTCGAGCGGACGATCCCGCGGAGAAAGATCTCGGCGAACGGCTGCCCGACGTCTCGAGCCGACACGGGACCGCCCGGCTTGAGCCAAAGGTAGGTGTAGTTGTGCATCCCGAGCCACGCGAGGGCGGTCAGCCGCGGGTCGACGTCACGGAACTCACCCGTGTCGACGCCGGACTGCAGAATGGCCTCGACCCTCCGCTCATACTCCCTTCGCCGCGTGCGGAACTGGTCGGCCCGCTCGGCGGTGAGCGCCGGGAACTCGTGCAGGAAGACCCAGACGTGATCGGGATACCGGTGGATCACGTCGAGCAGCTCGTGGCCCAGCATGGCCAGCTGCGCCGACGGTGATCCGCCCGCGTGCATGACGCGGTCGGCGCCCCACATGACCTCGTCCATCACCCGATCGTGGATGGCGGCGAGCAGCTCTTCCTTCGAACGGATGTAGTGGTAGAAGGCGCCCTTGCCGAGCCCGTTGGCCTCGCACAGCTCCGCGATGCCCGTGGCGTGGTAGCCGCCACGGGCGAACACCTGCGCCGACGTGTCGATGATGGCGTCGCGACGTGCGTTCCACCTCGCGCTGTGTCCCGGTTCGTCGCTGACTGCGGCCTGCGGCACCGGCTCCGACAACGAACGCCTCCCGCGTCGAGGGACGAGCCCCAAAATATAGTGACTGGTCGGTACAAGGAGTCTGTGTGAACGAGCACCGCTTCGACGGGCGCGTGGCCGTCGTCACGGGCGCGGGACGCGGCATCGGCCGGGCGCACGCGCTCCTGCTCGCCGGCCGCGGCGCGGGCGTCGTCGTCAACGACCTCGGCGGGTCGATGGAGGGCGTCGGGACGGACGACGCACCGGCCTTCGACGTCGCCGCCGAGATCGTCGCCGCCGGGGGAGCCGCGATCGCCGACACCAGCGACGTGGCCTCGGCCGCGGGGGCACAGGCGCTCGTCCATGCCGCGGTCGCGCAGTTCGGGCGCATCGACATCCTCGTCAACAACGCCGGCATCATCCGATGGGCGGCGGTGCCCGAAGCCGACGCCGACAACCTGGCCAGCCATCTCGCGGTGCACGTCGGCGGCTCGCTCAATACCACCCGTGCGGCATGGCCTCACATGGTCGAACAGGGCTACGGCCGCGTCGTCATGACGACGTCCTCGGGAATGTTCGGCCTCCCGGACAACGTCTCGTACGCAACCGCAAAAGCCGGCGTCATCGGGCTCACGCGCAGCATCGCGACCGCGGGCGCGGCGCGTGGGATCAAGGTCAATCTGATCGCGCCGGCGGCGTGGACCCGAATGGCGGGCCGGCCCGGTGACGACGCGGAGCCACCCGGTTCGCCCCGGATGTCGCCCGACCTCGTAGCCCCCATGGTTGCGTTCCTCGCCCACGAGGCCTGCCCGGTCACCGGCGAGATCTACGCCGCCGGTGCCGGTCGCTTCGCACGCATCTTCATCGCGTCCACCGAGGGGTACATCCACGACGGGTCAGCGCCGACGATCGAAGACGTCGCCGACCACTGGGCCGCTATCAACGACGAGTCCGGCTACTCCGTCCCTGCCGACCTCGACGACTGGTCGACGGCGTTCATGGCCCACCTGCGACCGTGAGCATCTGCCCACACGTCAGGTCGCCCGAGTACGCAGCTCCCGCTTCAGGACCTTGCCCGAGGGATTCCTCGGCAGGGCATCGACGAGCACCACGTCCCTCGGAACCTTGAACCGCGCGAGCTGGGGACGACAGTGCTCGATGAGCTCCTCGGTCGTCGTCGCCGGCGAGCTCGAGACGACAAAGGCGACGGGCACCTCGCCCCATCGGTCGTCGGGACGCCCGACGACGGCAGCCTCGACCACTGAGTCGTGCTCGTACAGCACTCGCTCCACCTCGGAGCTGGCGATGTTCTCGCCCCCCGACGCGATCATGTCCTTGAGGCGGTCGACAATGAAGAGGTAGCCGTCGGCGTCGAGCACGCCGATGTCGCCGGTGTGGAACCAGCCGCCGGCAAACGCTGCGCTCGTCTCGTCCGGATCACGCCAGTAGCCCTTGAACACCTTGGGGCCACGCAGGACGACCTCTCCCGGCTGACCCGGCGGCAGCGGGGCGCCGCGCTCGTCCCAGATGTCGAGCTCCAGATAGATGCACGGACGCCCGACGCTCCCGAGCTTCGTCACGATGCTGTACCGGTCGAGGAACGTGTCGCCCGAGACGGTCTCGGTCAGGCCGTACGCGTCGGCGAACCACGCGGAGGGGAACGTCCGCTGGAGTCTCTCGATCAGCGGGATCGGCATCTTCTCGCCACCGTTGATGACCAAGCGCACGGACGACAGGTCGCGCCGCTCGATGTCGGGTAGCGCCATGATGGCGTTGATCATGGCGGGGGCCAGCCACACGGTCGACACGCGAGATCGCTCGATCTCGTCGACCACGTCGGACGCATCGAACAGGCGGTGGATGATCGTCGTCGCACCGGCCGCGATCAGCGAAGTGGTCGTCAGGTCGAGCGCACCGACGTGGTACAGCGGCCCGCACGCGAGACCGAGGTCGGCGTTCGTGAACCCGAACTCTGTGATGTGCGCGTAGTTCTTCCACGCCAGGTTCGCGTGGGTGATCATTACTCCCTTCGGTCGCCCGGTGGTCCCGGACGTGTACATCAGCCGGTGGACCTCGTCGCCTCCGACCTGCGCGCGGTCCGGGCGCACCGCGCCGGTGCTCAGATCGGAGAACCGCTCCCACCCCGGAACGTTCCTCGTCGAGATGCACACACGCAGGAGGATGTCCTCCATACCTCTTGTCGCATCGTTCGCGAGGTCGACGAGCGTGTCGTCGCATACGAGAGCGCGCGCTTCGGAGTGGTCGAGGATGTAGCGGAGCTCCGGCGCTGCGAGGCGCCAGTTGACGGGCATCGCGATCGCGCCGAGGTGATTGGCGGCAAAGATCGTCGTGATGAAGTCGATGCTGTTGTACGCGAGCAGTCCGACGACGTCACCGCTGCCCACGTCCCGCGCCTGCAACCCTCCCGCCAGTGCCGCAGCCCGATCCGCCATGCCCCCATAAGTGACGACATCCTTGCCGAACACGCCGAGTGGCTTGCCCGGCGTTTGGCGTGCGTGATGCTCGAGCACCCCGAGCCAGCTCATGTCGGGATACATGGACGACGAGACCACTGCGATCAGCGCGCCCGCGTCCCGGTCGTGACGGGATCGTCGAGCGGCAGAAGGGCGGGAAGCGCTCGCGATCGAAGCAGCTTTTCGCCGAGCTCGGCGGTCAGCGCGTGTGCCGACCCGAAGAGCTGGTCGAGGAGGAGCATGCGACGGAAGTACCGGTGGAAGGCGTGCTCGGCTGTGAAGCCGATGCCGGCCAGCACCTGCTGGCAGTGGCGGGCTGCGGTCAGGGCGCTCTCGCCGGCCAGCGACTTCGCCAGGGTTGCAAGCTCCGGCGACGGTGCCTGCCGCGTGGCATCCGCAACGGCCGCGGCCGCTTCGATCGCCACCAACGTGTCGGCAAGCCGATGGCGGACGGCTTGGAACCGGCTGATCGGACCGCCGTATTGGACCCGATCGAGCGCGTGCTCGCGCGCCAGCGCGAGCATCCCCTGCGCCGCGCCCAGCATTTCGTAGCTCACCGCCAGTCGGGCGATGACGACGGTGGTGCGCCACGCGCTCGCCGGCGAGTCCATTTGCCTACGGCAACCGACGCCGTCGCCGTTCACCTGCACCAAGCCGAAGTCGGGATCCATCCCGCGGACCGGTTCGAGGCGCAGGTCGGCCACGGCGACGGTGGCGACGGTGCACGAGTCGCCGGGGTCGGCGGTCGCGACGACGAACACCGTGTCGGAACGCGCGAGTGCGCGCGTGCCCAATCCGCGCACAGAGAGGCCGTCGTCGACGGCTGTGCCGGGAACCGTCGACGTTCCCAGACGAGGCAGTACCACGGCCCCCGTCCATGGCCCGAGCCCGAGCCCGTTCGCGACCACCTGATCGAGCGCGGACGAGATCGCGTTCGCGGCCCCTTGCACGGGGAACAGGATCGACACGGCGGTGTACGGATTGTCCGAGAGCGCGTCCGGCCATCCAAGATCGGCGAGGGCGGCGTCGAGCGCGTCCGCGGTGTGGTCCGCCGCGGCCTGACGGACACTCCGTTGGAAGAGCTCGAATTCCGCCGCGTCCATCACCGGTCGTCTCCGAGGTCCAGGAGCCGGCGGGCGATGATGTTGCGCTGGATCTCGGTCGTTCCGCCGTAGATCGACGCGGCGCGGGAATACAGGTACTCAGCCCGCCAGCGCTCGCTCGGCGCGTCGTCGCGGATGAGAACCTCGGGCGAGAGCCCCCGCGCGGCCAGGTCCATGACCGCCTGTTCCGCCGTCGAGAGCAGCATCTTGTCGATCGAGGTCTCAGGCCCGAGCTGTTCCCCGCCGGCGAAGCGGTACTGCGTGGCGCGCGACCGGGCCCGCAACGCGATCAGGCGTTGCGCCGCGTCACCGACTTCGGCGGCGCCGAGCACACCGGATGGGACGATCGCGAGCAGTCTCTCGAGCCGTCGCTGGAGATAGGCGCACCGGTGCCACAGCGACGTGCTCCGCTCGTACGGCAAGAGGTCCATCGCCACCGCCCACCCCTGATCGACCTCGCCCAGCGTGCGTTCGAAGGGCACCGCGACATCGTCGAAGAAGACCTCGGAGAACTCGTCGGACCCGTGCATGGTCCGGAGGGGCCGGACCGTGATCCCGGCGCTGTCCATGTCGACGAACAATGCAGTGATGCCGTGGTGCGCGGACTCTTGTGTGCCGGTGCGCGTGAGCAGCACGCAGTGGCTCGCGTACTGGGCATAGCTCGTCCACACCTTCTGTCCGGTGACGCGCCAGCCCCCGTCGGTGCGCGTCGCTCGGCAGGCGAGCGACGCGAGGTTGCTCCCCGTTCCGGGCTCCGAGAAGCCCTGGCACCAGATCTCGTCACCACGGAGGAGACGCGGCACGACCTCGGCCGCCAGCTCAGTCGCGGCGAAGTCGATCATCGTCGGGGCCAGGACCTCGGTCATCGAGTACACGTCGGGCTCGACGATGTCCCGGGCGGTGAGGGCCTCGCCGAGGTAGGCGCGGAGGATCGGGGAGCCGCCGAGCCCACCGACGCGCTCGGGCCAGCCCCAGCGCATCCAGCCGGCATCGAAGCAGCGACGCTTGACCTTGGCGAGCTGTGCCACCCGCTCGTCGAGTGTTCCGAGGCCCTCGTGCTCGGGGGCGAGGTCGCGGTCGTGCTCGGCGAGCCAGTCGTCCAGGCCCTTGCGGAAGGCGGCGAGGTCCATGCCCGCGTCTGCCTCTACGGTGCGAGAAAGCGGTCGATGTTCGCGCGCAGCTCGTCCGTGTCGAATGACTCGTTCTCCGCCGCCAGCGCGAAATCGATGGTCGTCAGGACGGCCCGCTCGAGGTGCAGGTTGAGGACACGCTTCGTCGCCTCGACAGCCTGCTGCGGGAGGGAGGCGATCTTGTGGGCGGCCGCGAGCGCGGCGGGAAGCACCTCCCCATCGGGGCAGACGTGGTTGGCCAGCCCGATCTCGGCGGCGCGGGCAGCCGTGATCCGTTCGCCTGTGAACGCGTACTCCTTCGCCAGGAGGAGGCTGGTGTGCAGGGGCCACGTCACCGGACCGCCGTCGGCGGCGACGAGGCCGACGGGGACGTGCGGGTCCGCGAGGTACGCCGACTCGGCCATGTATACGACGTCGGACAGGGCGATGACGCTGCATCCGAGACCGACTGCAGGGCCGTTCACCGCCGCGATGACTGGCGGGCGGCACCGGACCATGTTCGTCACGATCTCCCGGCCCTCGCCGAGCGTGTCACGGCGCAGCACGCGGTCCTTCGACATCCGATCGAGGAGGTCGAAGTCGCCGCCGGCGGAGAACGCCCGGCCCTCACCGGTGATCACCGCGACGCGGGCGTCCGCGTCCGCGGTGAGCTGCGGAAAGACCCGGGCCAGCGCGCGATGCAGCGCGTCGTTGGCGGCGTTGAGCTGCTCGGGACGCGCGAGTGTGACCAGGCGGACGGGCCCGTCGGCTTCGACCCGAATCACGTCGGGCAGGTCGTACTCCATCCGTGGTCCTCCGAAAGCGCTCTCAGGCCGTGGGCAACCCGAGTACCCGGGTCGCAACGATGTTCTTCTGGATCTGCGACGTGCCTCCCATGACGCTCTGTGCCCGGCTGTACAGATAGATCTTCAACGCGACGTCGTCGGCGTCGATCGCCGCGCTCGGCCCCGCGACCGCGAGCGCCGCGCTCCCCACCTGCTGCTCGACCCACGTCATCAGGAGTTTGTCGACGGAGCCGCCGGGCCCGTGCTCGACGCCATCGAGCCGCTCGGACAGGCGCCGACACACGTGAAGCCGCAGCATCTCGGCCTGGACGTGGGCCCAGGTGACGGCCTCGTGCTGGTCGCTCCGGAAGGAGGAGGGATCGGCGCGCACTGTGGCTTCGAGCTCCTTCACCGTCTTGGCGTAGCGCGCGACGTAGCCGAGGTCCGCCGGCTCGCGCTCGTGGTCCAGGATCGTCATCGCGACGCGCCACCCTTCCCCCGCCTGGCCGATCATGTTGGTCGCCGGGGTACGCGCGCTGTCGAAGAGAACCTGTCCGAACTCGCTCGTGATGCCGTTGACCATCCGCAGCGGTCGCTGCTCGATGCCGGGCTGGTCCATCGGGACCGCCAGCAGGGAGAGACCCTTGTGCTTGGCGACGTGCGGTTCGGTGCGCGCGAGCAGGAAACACCAGTCGGCGACGTCGGAATAGCTCGTCCAGATCTTGTGTCCGTTGATGACGAAGTCGTCGCCATCACGAGTCGCAGTGGTGCGCAACGACGCGAGATCGGAGCCGGCGTCGGGCTCGCTGAAGCCCTGGCACCACCGGTCACGCCCGCTGATGATCCCCGGAAGGAACCGGTCCTTGACCTCGTCGCCACCGTGCACGGTGATGCCCTGCACGAGGTAGCCGAGGCTGGGCCGTGGCGGAGCGCCCGCCGCCGCGAGCTCCTCGTCCAGGATCACGTCGAAGACGGGCGGGAGATCGTGGCCGCCGAAGCGTTCCGGCCAGCTCAACCCGAAGAACCCGGCGTCGTAGAGGGCGGAATGCCAGTCCGCCTGGCGCGACCAATACTCGTCGTCGGTCGAGGAAGGCGGGAGGCCGGGGTTGTTGTCGGCGAGCCACGTACGGAGGCGACTGCGGAACGCCGCCTCCTCCGGGGAGTCACGGAAGTCCATCGTCCACCCCCAGCCGTTCACGTGCGAGCGCACGGAGCTGTGTGCTGTCGTCGCCGAACCACTGCGAGGAGAGCAAGCCGCGCCGCAGGTACACGTGGGCGAGGCACTCCCATGTATTGCCGATGCCACCGTGCACCTGGATCGCGGTCTCGCACACCGTCTTCGCGGCCCGGGCGCAATATGCCTTCGCCACACGACCGGCCGCCCGCGCTTCCTCCGGCTCGAGCGCGTCGACGGCCCACGAGGCGTGCAGCGCAACGCTGAACGACCCGTCCATGAGACAGCGCGCTTCGGCAAGGAGGTGCTGCACGGCCTGGAACGAGCCGACGGGGGCGCCGAACTGCCGCCGTTCCCGCGCGTAGTCGACGGTGAGGTCGAGGACCCCACGCATCACGCCGACGAGGTCGGCGCTGGTGAGGGCCAGCCCGAGAGCCGTCCACGCGGCGAGGTCGTCCGACGTGAGGACCTGGCCTCGGTCGGCTACTTCGTGTGCCGGAGCTCCCGGGGCGACGACGTCGACCGAACGCGTGAGATCCGAGCCGCTGTCCGATTCGCTCAGCCGCCTGTCGAGCGGTACCTGCACCAGACCAAAACCTTGGCCCTCGGGCGCAAGCGCGTACGCGGCGCCTCCACCGGCGGCGTCGATGGCGACGAGCGGTCTCGTCGTCGCCGGTCCCAGCGCGACCGCCGGTTCGACGAGCGACGGCGAGAAGCCGGCGACCGCAGCCGACGTCGGATCGGCGCCGGCGCGACGCGCGAGGTCGGCTGCGAGCACGGGACCGGCGAAGGCGACGTCGGCGACGGCGCCACCGAGCGCGTCGGCAACGATTGCGGCCTCGACGCCGCTCGCCACCGGCTTGCCGTTCCCGTCGTCGTCGCGTAACTCGAGCCAGCCGGCGTCGCCGACCGCGACGGCGAGGCGCTTCGCCCGCGTCGCGTCGTCGAGATCGGCCACGGTCGCTGGTCCGAGCTCTCGGGCGAGCTGGCGCGCGGAGCGGCGGAGCTCGGCCTGCTCGGGCGCGTCCCGCGTGTCCACGTCGTCAGCGCGACAGGATCGAGACGCCGGACGTTCCGGGCGCGCCGTACAGCTGGGTGTACCCGACCTTGGGGTTGCCCGGCACCTGTCGCTCCCCTGCTTCGCGGCGCAGCTGCAGCACGATTTCATGCACCTGCCGGAGGCCCGACGCGCCGATCGGCTCACCGTTCGCGATGAGGCCGCCGTCGGTGTTCACGGGCAGGCGGCCGTCGATCTCGAAGGCCCCGTCACTCACGAGTGCTTCCTGCGCTCCGTCGGGGCAGAACCCGTTCTCGGCCAGATGGATGACCTCGGCGCCGGCATCGGTGTCCTGCAGCTGGACGACGTCGACGTCCTCGGGCCCGATCCCGGCCATCTCGTAGGCGGCGCGCGACGCATCGACGGTCGAACCCGGCGCCTCTTCGATCGGGAGCCAGGGGCTGTGCACCTCGAACGCGCCCAGACGGCGGGTGCGGACGGTCGTGGCGCGCAGATAGATCGGCGTGTCCGTATAGCGACGCGCGTCCTCGGCTCGGCACAGGACCACTGCCGCCGCGCCCTCGTCCGGGCTGCAGAACATGTACTGCGTCAGCGGGTAGTTGAGCGTCGGCGACGCGAGGATGTCGTCCTCGGAGAGCGGCTTGCGCCGGAACGCATTCGGGTTCAGTGCCCCGTTCCGGTATCCCTTCGCCGCCACTTTGGCGAGCGTCGGGCGCGAGATCCCGTAGTCGTGCATGTACTTGTTGATCTTCATCCCGAAGAACTTCGTCGTGACGAAGTGCCCGAGCTCGCCGTACCACGGCGGGCACGCGTACAGGCGCGGATCGGCACTGAACGCTCCCGGCAGGTGCTTGTCCATGCCGACGGCGATGCCCAGGTCGTGATCACCGAGCCGGATGGTGGCGGCGGCGAGCGTGAGCGCGCTCGCGGCAGTCGCGCAGCCGTTATAGACGTCGGTGAACGGGATGCCGGTGAGGCCGAGCAGGGCGACGACGGCGTCCGGGTTGTCGATCTCGTAGCTCCCGGCGAAGGCGAACTGAATGTCGCGCCACTCGACATCGGCGTCCGCCAGGGCCCGGCGGATGGCGACGGCGCCCATGTCGATGCCCGTGACGCCTGGGAAGCGCCCGAACGGGTGCAACCCCACCCCGATGATGGCGACGTCCATGTCTGTCCTCTCGCCGGTACGCCCGCCGCAGCCCTCAGCCGGCGGGCCGGAACGCGAACGTCACGACCTCGTTCCCGTCGTCGTCGGTGCGGAAGGGCACCACGACGAGCTCCATCTCCATCCCGACGCTGAGGACGTCCGGGTCCGCCTCCGTGAGGCGTGTCTCGACCTTCACCTCACCGGGCAGCTCGACGTATCCCACCCCGTAAGGAGTGAACGCGTCACCATCCGCGCCGGCGTACGGCGGCGACGGCGGCGGGAACTCCTGCGTGGTCCACGCCCACAGCCGACCGCGCCGCGACAGGAGATGCTCCTCCATCTCCGTCGAGGCGCACCGTGGGCACGACTCCTGGACGGGGAAGGTGACGATCCCGCACGCGGTGCACCGGCTGCCGATGAGCTGCGGCAGGTCACTGGGCCACGTGAAGATCCCTTCGCCCACGGGGATGGAGGTCATGACGGCATCGCCCGCGCCCGCAGCTCGTCCTTCACGACCTTGCCGGTGGCGTTCACGGGCAGCGCGTCGAGGAACTCGACCGTGCGCGGCACCTTGAAGTTCGCCATCTCGACGCGTGCCCACTCGATGACCTCGGACGGCTCGATCGGCGGACCGGGTTCGAGGACGACGAAGGCCCGGCCGACCTCGCCGAGGCGCGCGTCGGGCACACCGATGACCGCCACCTGCGAGATGCGCGGGTGGGCGAGGAGCAGGTTCTCGATCTCGGCCGGGTAGGCGTTGAAGCCGCCGACGATGAACATGTCCTTGATGCGTCCGACGATCCGCAGGTACCCGTCGGCGGCGATCATCCCCAGGTCTCCCGTGTGCAGCCAGCCGTCGGCTTCGATCGCAGCCGCGGTCGCATCCGGATCGTCGAGGTAGGTGCGCATCACCGTCTCGCCCCGCACCACGACCTCGCCCGCCTCCCCCGGCGCCGCCTCCGTCCCCATCTGCGTGACGGTGCGGACCTCGAACCCCGGCCACGGCACCCCGACGGTCGTGGCGATGTGCTCGAAGTCGTCGTCGGGGCGACTGCCGGTGACGGTGCCCGCCTCCGTGAGGCCGTAGCCGGTGAGCACGCGCTCGAACGGCATGTCCTCCCGGACGCGCCGGATGAGCTCGACCGGGATGTCGGCCGCGCCGGTCACCGCGACGCGCAGGGTGGAGATGTCGCGCCGGGCGCAGTCGGGATGGTCGAGCAACGCGTGGTAGATCGTGGGCGGTCCCGGAAGCACCGAGATTCGCTCCCGCTCGACGAGCTCCAGGGCGGCGCCGGGATCGAACACCGCCAGCGGAACGATCGTGGCGCCCCGCATCAGGCACGCCAGGCAACCCGCCTTGTACCCGAAGATGTGGAAGAACGGGTTGGCGATGAGGTAGCGGTCACCGGCGCGCAGGCCGGCCCAATCGCACCAGTCGAGATACGCGCGCAGCGTCTGGTCGTGGGCCATCACGACTCCCTTGGGGCTACCGGTCGTCCCCGACGTGAACACCACGTCGCCGGCATCGTCGGGCTCGAGCGACGCGATCCGTGCATCGACGTCTGCGTCGCGCGCGCCGTCTCGTTGCGCGAGAAACTCCTTCCAGGCGACTGAACCGTCGTCGGCGTCACCGGACATGAGCACGATGTGCTCGAGCGCGGGCAGCTCCACGTCCGCGTCGGCGAGCAGTGCGGGATAGTCGGTGTCGAGGAAGCCGCGCACCGTGAACAGCGTGTGGGCGCGGCTGCGGCCGAGGATGTACGCGGCCTCCGTCCCCCGGAAGCGCGTGTTGACCGGTACGAGCACCCCGCCCGCCGTCGTCACCCCGAGCGCGGCGACGATCCACGCGAGGGAGTTCGGCGCCCACACGGCGGCGCAGTCGCCCGCCTCGAGGCCGCTCGCGACGAGGGCACGAGCGGCACCGGTGACGAGGTCCGAGAGTTCGGCGAAGCCGACCCGACGATCGCCGTCGACCACCGCCTCGGCGTCGCCGAAACGCTCTGCCGCGTCGCGAACCATGGCGGGAATGGTCGGCCAGCTGACCTCGCTGCGCACGTGCGCTCCCCCCGCTCGTCTGCGAGAATGATGTTAACAGATTTCGAGAGTGTACTTCTCCCATGCAGTTGCTGCACGAGCACGACTACCACTCCCTCACCGTGGTCGACGTCGTCGAGGAGACGGCGGATACCCGGTCCTTCGTCCTCGACATCCCCCCAGACCTCGAGGAGACGTTCACGTACGCCGCCGGGCAGTTCTGCACATTCCGGGCGGCGATCGACGAGGAGCCGGTCGTCCGGTGCTACTCGATGTCGAGCTCGCCCGACGTCCCCGAACCGTTCATGACGACCGTCAAGCGGGTCGCCGGTGGGCGCATGTCGAACTGGATGAACGACTCGCTGGCACCCGGCGATGCGATCGAGGTGTTGCGTCCCAGTGGCCTCTTCGTGCTCCGCGACAACGAGGCGCCGATCGTCGCCTTCGCCGGCGGCAGCGGGATCACGCCCGTCATCTCGATCGTCAAGAGCGCGCTCGCGACCACCGACCGCCGGATCGCGCTCGTGTACGCGAATCGGAGCGCGGACATGGTCATCTTCGCCGACGAGCTCGAGCGGCTGCGCTCGACGTCGAACGGACGGCTCTCGATCCACCACCACCTGGACTCGGAGCGGGGATTCCTCGACGCCGCGCAATGCGCGGCCTTAGCGGGCGACGACGCCGATGCCGACTTCTACCTCTGCGGTCCCCCGCCGTACATGGACATGATCGAGGCGGGGCTCTCCACACTCCGCGTCGCACCAGACCGGGTGTTCATCGAGCGGTTCATCCTTCGCGAGGCCACGCCGGCCGTCGACGACGGCTCGGTCACGGAGTCTCTCGTGATCCGGCTCGAGCGCGCGGAGACGACACTCGACTACCACCCCGGCGACACCGTCCTCGAGGGCGCCCGGCGCGGTGGCCTGAGCCCGCCGTTCTCGTGCGAGCAGGGCAACTGCGCGACGTGCATGGCCCATCTCGAGGATGGCACGGCGACGATGCGCGTGAACAACGCGCTGTCGCCCGACGAGGTCGACGACGGCTGGGTGCTGACGTGTCAGGCGCTCCCAAACGGCCCCAAGGTGGTCGTCGACTACGACGCCTGATCGGACACGGGCGCGGGCGGTCCGAGGACGTCGCCGGTGTGCTCGTGCAGGCGTGGAGGCGGGCGGTACTCCTGACCGGAGTCCACGCACCGAATCGGATTGCCGACCATGCGCAATCGTCCGTCGGGCGTGTCGACCGACACCACCACGCCCCGCGAGCGGACGAGGTCTCCGTCCAAGACGTCGGCGAGACCGACCACTTCACCAACGGCGATCCCGAGCGGACGGAGCCGGTGGACCCACTCGGACGCCGGCGCCTCCCGCAGCACGGCGGCGAGGTCTTCGAGCACCTGGTCGCGGTGTTCGAACCGGGCGTGCATCGACGCGAAGCGCGGATCGTCGGCCCACTCGGGACGACCGATCTCAGCACACAACCGGTGCCAAGCGCCGTCGTAGGTAACGAAGAGGGCGAGGTATCCCGCCGCGGTCTCGAAGAGCTGTGCCGGCACGTAGAACGTGTGCGCACCCAGCCTCCGACGCGTGGGCGCGGCACCGCCGTTCAGGTACG
>DATFXL010000007.1:0-8042 GCA_035316025.1 Acidimicrobiia bacterium | reverse complement strand
ATCCACTGGTGGCCGAAGGGGTCGCGCAGCCGCCCCTCCCGGTTGCCGTAGAACTGGTCGGCGAGGGGGTAGAGCACCTCGCAGCCGGCGGCGACGGCGCGTTCCCAGAGGCTGTCGACATCCGGAACGTTGAGCGCCATCACCGCGGTCACGAGCCCCCCGACCGAGCTCGGCGCGACGCCGTTGCCGTCATCGCCCGCGTCCGTCAGGTACAGGACCGAGTCGCCGATGTGGATCTCGGCGTGCACGACGGTGCCGTCCGGGGCGCGATATGGCTCCTGCGTCACGGTCGCCCCGAACGCCTCTTGGTAGAACGCGATCGCAGCCGTCGCTTCGTCGAAGACGAGCCGGGTCACGACGGTGGGCAGCCCCTCGGGAACCGGTTCGACGCCGCCGGCCATGGTTACGTGGGATCGGGGACGGGCTGCGGCGGCGGCGGGCCCGTGTAGTGGGCGCTCGGCCGGATGAGCCGGTTGTCGGCCGATTGCTCGAGCACGTGACTCGTCCACCCGATCACACGGCTCGACGCGAACGTCGGCGTGAACATCTCGCGCGGCACGCCACACGTGTCCATCACGACGCCGGCGTAGAACTCGACGTTCGTGTAGAGCTGGCGGCCGGGCTTCATCTCGGCCAGCACCTCGATCGCCTTGCTCTCGATCGCTTTGGCGAGCTCGACCTTCGGACCGCCGAGGCGCTCGGCGATGCCGCGCAGCATCGTCGACCGGGGATCGTCGGTCTTGTACACGCGATGGCCGAATCCCATCAGGCGGTCGCCTCGCTCGACGGCGTCCCGGAGCCACGGCTCGGCCTTGTCCTCGGTGCCGATGGCGTCGAGCATCGCGAGCGCTCGGCTGGGCGCGCCGCCGTGCAGCGGGCCGGACAGGGCCCCGATCGCGCCGACGACCGCCGATCCGAGGTCGGCGCCGGTCGATGTGATCACGCGTGCCGTGAACGTCGACGCGTTGAAGCCGTGATCGATCGTCGAGATCAGGTACTGCTCGACCGCGCGGGCGTACTCGGGCTTCGGGAGCTCGCCGAGCATCATGTACAGGTAGTTCGCGGCGTACGGCAGGTCGGGGTGCGGGTCGACGGGCTCGAGTCCGTGCTTGAGCCGGTAGAGCGCAGTGAGGAGCGTCGGGACGACCGCGCACGTCTGCAATGCCTGGGTGCGCAGCTCTGCTCGAGTCCCGTCGAGCCACGGGCGGTAGTCGAGGTCGACGGCCATCATCGAGTACGTCGTGCGCAGCATGTCGAGTGGCGGTGCTTCGGGACCGCCGAGCGCGGCCACCTGCGGGAGCAGCTCCTTCACCTCGATCGGAATCTCGCGATGCGGCTTCACCTCCTCGATGAAGGCGTCTCGCTGGCGCAACGACGGCAGCTCACCTTCGAACAGCAGGTACCAGACGTCCTCGAGCGTCCGCTTCGCTGCCAGCTCGATCGCGTTGTACTGGCGGTAGTGGTAGAACCCCTCGAGCCCGCGGACGTCCCCGATCGTCGTGTCGGCGACGACCACGCCCTCGAGGCCCTTCGGGATCTCGGCGGCCGGGAGCTCGACCGGCTGCACCTGCGCGATGCGCATGAGATCGCGCATGGAGACGAGCCCGACGAGCTGCGTGCCGTCGACGACCGGGATGTGGCGGTACCCGTGCTCGGCCAGGCTCGCGAACGCCTCGGCAGCGGGGACGCCCGGCGCGACCGAGTCGGGGTTCGGCGTCATCCATTCCGACACGTGGACCTGGGCGGTGTCGGCGCCGGCGGCTGCGATCCGGATCATGTCGCGCTCGGTCAGGATGCCGACCGGCTTCTCGTCCTGGACGACGACGACGGACCCAACGTGCCTCTCGCGCATGCGCGCCGCGGCGTCGGCAAGGGTCTCGTCTGGCGTCGCCGTGATGACCGGCGTGCTCATGAGCTCGGCGACCGTGGGGGCGCTGGAACCGTCGGTCATGAGCGACCCTTTCTCGGCGGCTGCCTGCGCGCGGAGTCTACGTCGGGCCTCTAGGACGCCGGTGCGCCGTGACGCCCCGATCCGGAGGCGAACCGCGCCGCGCCTTCGAGGGACTCGCCGGACGCGATCGTCGCCGTGCCGCGCTCGAACTCGTTGGCGAGCGCGTCGTCGAGGGTGAGACCACACTGCTCGCAGGTCGATCGGCGGTCGCTGCGCAGACAGCGCTGAGGGAGACGCGCGAGATCCTGGGCCAGCATGACGGCGCTTTCCAGCGCGGCACCGGGCTCGGTGATCCGGTTGGCCAGCCCCATGGCCAGCGCCTCGTCACCCGACACGCCCCGGCCCGTGAGGATCATGTCGAGGGCCTGGCTCTGTCCGATGAGGCGGGGCAGTCTTACCGTGCCCCCGTCGATCAACGGGACACCCCACCGGCGACAGAACACGCCGAAGACGGCGTTGCGCGCGGCGACGCGCATGTCGCACCACAACGCCAGCTCGAGCCCGCCGGCAACGGCGTGACCCTCGACGGCGGCGATGACGGGTTTGTCGAGCAACATGCGCGTCGGGCCCATGGGCCCGTCGCCGTCCGCTGCGGCTCGGTTGCCCCCACCCGACGAGATCGCCTTGAGGTCGGCGCCGGCACAGAACGCGCCGCCGGCGCCGGTCAGGACGGCGACCGACCGGTCGTCCTCGGCGGCGAAGACGCGGAACGCGCCGGCCAGCTCCTCGGCCGTGGCGCGGTCGACCGCGTTGCGCACCTCGGGACGGTCGATGGTGACGACGGTGACAGGGCCGTCGTGGTCGATGCGTACGGTGCTCATGTGCGCTCCTCCCTTGCATCACGAGTTGCGACGAGGTGCGCCGTCTCGTTCAGGGTCACGACGGACCGCTCGCCGGTCCGCGCCGCCGCGATGCGACTGATCGATGTGTACTCGGGATGAAACCACAGGTGCCGGTCCAGCCCGAGCAGAGCGGCGAGATACACGTTGATGACACCTCCGTGGCAGACGGCTGCGATCGTCCCCCCCGGGAACCGCTCGATGATCGCGTCGACGCAAGGAACGATCCGCGCGCGGAACCGGTCGGGTGGCTCCCCGCCGAGCTCGTCCCAGCGTCCTTCGACCATTGCCGCCCAGTGGTGGTCGCGCGTCTCGCGCAGTTCCTCGATCGGGATGTAGAAGTCGGACTGGGCGTCGTACTCCATAAGCCCGTCGACGACTTCCACGTCGACACCGAGCGCCGCTCTGATCGGCTCGGCCGTGTCGCGCGCCCGCCGCAGCGGGCTCGACAGCACGGCATCGATCCCTTCCGTGCCGAGCCATGTCGCGACGCGATCGGCTTGCTCCCGTCCGCGTTCGGTCAGCGTCGGGTCGGCGGGTCCGGCGACGGTGCCCGGACCGATGCGCACGGGCTCGGCGTGGCGGATGAGGAGCAACTCCACGGCTCACCCCGTGAGCGCGAAGCCGAGCACGGATTCGAGCTCGGCCAGCGCGGTGTTGGGCTCGGCGACCTTGATCGTCGTCATGCCGAGCTCGCGGGCCGTCTTGAGGTTGGCGCCGAGGTCGTCGAGGAACACGGTGGCTCGGGGCGTCACCGCGAGCCGCTCGCAGACCAGGATGTAGATGCGCGGGTCGGGCTTGCGGAGGCCTTCGACGGCGGACTCGACGACGACGTCGAACCAGCCCTCCGTCGGTGACGCCTCACGGCGGCCGGCGTCGTCCGCCCAGTTGTTCGTGAGCGCGGCCGTCTTGAGCCCGCGCGCACGAATGGCGCCGATCGCCGCCACCATCGCCGGCCGCGGCGCGAGGCCGGCACCGACCGCGCGCATGAGCTGACGCGAGTCGACCGTTGCGCCGTGGGCGGCGCACTCGGCGTCGAAGGTGTCGCAGAACTGCTCGAGCGAGAGCTCGCCGCGTTCGAGCCGTCCCCACGCGCCGTGCTCGGGATCGGAGAGCACGACCTCGCTGATGAACCGGTGCGGTAGACCGTGCTCGCGTTCGTACACACGGAACACGTCGAGCGGCGACGGGAACACGACGCCGCCGAGATCGAAGACGACCGCGTCGTAGCTCACGGATCGATCAGGACGCCTGGATTCAGCGTGGCGTCAGGGTCGAGCGTCGCCTTGGCCGATCGCAACACGTCGGCGAAGAGCGGGGGCCGCTGCTGGTCGTACCAGGAGCGGTGGTCGCGCCCGACGGCGTGGTGGTGCGTGATCGTGGCGCCGTGACGCACGAGCGCGTCCGACGCTGCGTCCTTGATCACCGCCCACTGCTCGAGCTGCGCGCCCCGGCGCCCGGGCGCGATGACCGTGAAGTACGGCGCCGGGCCGTCCGGGTAGACGTGCGTGAAGCGGCACGTGACCACGCCATTGGGAGCGCCGATCTCGGTGAGCGCTCCGCGCACGCTGTCAATGACATCGTTGTAGAGCGCGTCGAAGCGGTCCCATGTCGTGGCCGTCTCGAACGTCTCGTTCACCATGCCCATCGCGACAAGGGCGTCCCGGGTGTACGGCGCGCGCAGGAACGCGTTTCGCCACGCCCCCGCCGAGCCCTCACGCGCTGCGTCGTCGGTGCGGGTGCCGAGTGCGTCGTCGGGCACCTCGCCGTCGTGGTCGCGCGCCAGCTCGGCAGCGCGGGCAATCCACTGGTCGAGCGCGTGGTCGGCCGACTCGAACGCGACGAGCAGCAGGTGCGCCGACCCGTCGTCGGTTCCGGTGACCAGGGCCTCGGTGGCCTCGAGCAGACGACAGTTCGACGGGTGAAGGCCGCTCTGCGCCAGCGCCCGGGCCGCCTGCACGCCGGCCCCGAACGAAGCGAACCGCGCGGTTGTCGAGGCGCGGAACCGTGGCCGGTCCTGCACGCGCATCCATGCCTCTGTGATGACACCGAGGATCCCCTCCGACCCGAGGAACAGGCGGTCGGGCGACGGTCCGGCGCCCGATCCCGGGAGCCGTCGGGTCTCGACGACGCCGCGAGGCGTCACAACGCGCAGCGACTCCACGAAGTCGTCGATGTGCGTATAGAGCGTCGCGTAGTGACCGCCGGACCGGGTCGCGATCCAGCCACCGAGGGTCGAGCACTCGAACGACTGGGGGAAATGCCGCAGCGTCAGGCCGTGCGGGCGCAGCTGGTCCTCGAGCGCGGGGCCGTACGCGCCCGCCTCGATGCGCGCCGCCCGCGACGTGCGGTCCACTTCGAGGACCTGTCCGAGGCGGCGCAGGTCGATCGTGACGGCCCCCCGGTAGGCGTCGCCGACGTCGCACTCGACCCCGCCGACGACCGACGAGCCGCCGCCGTAGGGAATGGCGGCCGCCCCCGCGTCGGCGCACCAGTCGAGGAGCGCGGCCACGTCCTCCTCGCCCCGCGGGAGGGCGATGACGTCCGGCGGATGCGAGAAGTCGCGGCCGAATGCCCGCACCACGTCTCGGAACGACTTTCCGTACGTGTGGCCGGCCCGTTCCGCCGGATCCGCGGTGCACAGCGCCGCCAGCGACGCCGGCGGTCGGATCCGGGGAGGTGGGAGGTCGAGATCGTCGACGGTCGGCGGGTCGGCGACCACCAGGTCGTCGAGGTCGAACATCGCGGCGAGCGTCTTGGCCATCTGCTCCTGCTGATCGGGGCTCGGCCCTTCGCCCTCGTATCCCCAGCCCCAGAACTTCCGCCGCCGCCTCACGGCGGCAGGGTAGACCCCTTGACAGATTCCGAAGCCTGTTCGATACTCCGAATGATGTCAGCTATTCCGACGCGTGACAGGCGAGCCGAACGCCGTGAGGCCACCCGGGCCGAGATCCTGGAGGCGGCCTGGGAGTTGATGCACGAGCACGGCGTCGCCGGCCTGTCGCTCCGGGATCTCGGCGAGAAGGTCGGGATGCGGGCCCAGTCCTTGTACTCGTACTTCGATTCCAAAGAGGCCATCTACGACGCCCTGTTCGAGGAGGGCTTCCGCGAGTGCTTCGAGCAGCTCCGCCGAGCCGCGCCGGCCGGCGACGCTCGCGCGGACTTCAGGGCGCGGTGTCGCACCTACGTCGATTTCTGTCTCGAGGACCCGGCGAGATACCAGCTGCTGTTCCAGCGCACGATCCCGGGGTTCGAGCCGTCATCCGAGGCGTACGCGCCGTCGGTCGAGGCCTTGGAGCTGACGAAGCAGGCGCTCGCTGCCGCCGGTGCGAGCGATCCTCGGGATCTCGACCTGTACACGGGACTCGTGACCGGATTGATCGACCAGCAGATCTCCAACGACCCTGGCGGCGACCGTTGGTATCGCCTGCTCGACGAGGTGCTCGACATGTTCTTCGCGCACGCCGACGCGCGCGACAAGGGGGACCGATGACCGCGACCGCGACGCACGTCAGCGACATCCCGGGGCTGAGCCGCACCGAGGCGATGACGATCGCCGCAGAAGAGTTCGGCCGCTGGCTCCATCTGCTGCGCGAGCTCACGCCCGACCAATGGGCGGCGCCGACCGAGTGCGAACCATGGGATGTACGAACCATGGTGTGTCACGTCCTCGGTGCGACCGAGAGCCACGCGTCGTTGCGCGAGATGGCGCACCAGATGCGGGCGTACCGCCGGGCCAAGGACGGTTCCATGATCGACGCGATGACGGCGCTCCAGATCCGGGACCGAGCCAGCCTGTCACCGGACGAGATCGTCCCGCGGTTCGAGGGCGCCGCTCCCCGGTCGGTGCGCGCCCGGCGCCGCATGCCCGGCCTGGTGCGGCGGATGCCGATCAAGGTCGACCCGCCTTTCGACAAGGATGGATGGCGTCTCGGCTACCTCATGGACGTCATCTACAACCGTGACGCGTGGATGCACCGCGTAGATGTTTCCCGCGCCACGGGCCGCGACATGGTCTCGACGGCCGCGCACGACGGCCGCCTCGTCGCCGATGTCATCGGCGAGTGGGCGAGCCGCCACGGAAAGCCGTTCACCTTGGTCCTCACCGGCCCGGCCGGTGGGACGTTCGTCGCCGGGGAGGGCGGCGAGTGCATCGAGCTCGACGCGGTCGAGTTCTGTCGAGTCCTTTCGGGCCGCGCCCAGGGCGTGGGCCTGATGAGCACGGAGGTGCCGTTCTGATGGAGACACGACTTGACGAGATCGCCGACGGCATCTACCGGCTGTCGACGCTGGTGCCCGAGGTCGGGCCGAGCGGGTTCAGCTTCAACCAGTTCGTCGTCAAGGCCGACGAGCCGTTGCTATTCCACACGGGACCTCGCCAGATGTTCCCGTTCGTGTCCGAGACCGCGGCGCGGATCGTGCCGCTCGAACAGTTCCGCTGGATCACGTTCGGTCACGTCGAAGCGGACGAGTGTGGATCGATGAACGACTGGCTGGCCGTGGCTCCGCACGCCGAGATTGCGCACGGTGCGACCGGCGTCCTGGTCTCGCTGAACGACATGGCCGATCGTCCACCGCGGATCCTGGAGGACGGTGAGGTCATCGACCTCGGTGGGAAGCGGGTTCGTCACTTCGACACACCGCACGTCCCGCACAACTGGGAGGCGCGAGTGCTGCACGAGGAGACGACGAACACGCTCCTGTGCGGAGACATCGGCACGATGATGGGCGACGGTCCGGCCGTCACCGAGGATGACATCGTGCCCCTTGCGCTCGAAACCGAGGACGTGTTCCTCGCCTCGAGCATGACGCCGGCGCTGGCGCCGACGATCCGCAACCTCGCCGACCTGCAACCGTCGACCCTTGCGATCATGCACGGGCCGTCGTTCAAAGGCGACGGCGCCGGGATGCTGCACAGCCTCGCTGACGCCTACGCCAAGCGGCTCGTGGAGGCGGAGATCTAGGAGGGTCCGGTCACGAGCTCCGGCGTGAGCTCGTCAAGGGAGGGCACGACCGTGGTCGCGGACGCCAGAACCTCCTCGTCCGGGGGGAACTGGCGGTTCGGGACGGCGATCGTTCGCATCCCGGCGGCGAGGGCAGCCTTGATGCCGTTGGTCGAGTCCTCGATCGCAACACAGTCCGACGGCTCGACTCCGACCCGTTGCGCGACGGCGAGGTACACGTCCGGGGCCGGCTTGCCGTGCTCGACCTCCTCGGACGACACAACGGCGGCGAAGCAGTCGGCCAGCCCG
>DATFXL010000006.1:0-25778 GCA_035316025.1 Acidimicrobiia bacterium | reverse complement strand
ACTCGGGGACGTTGTCGAGGAGGACGCCGACGTGGAACGGGCCCGGCCGGCGCAGCTCACCGAGGACGGCCGCCCGCGCGGCGCACGCCGCGACGTACTCGGTGTAGCTCCACGACTCGTCCTCGAAGAGCAGGGCCGGGTGATCGTCGCCGGCACGGGCGCGGACGAGCTCGGCGATCGTCGGCATTGCGTTACGCGGTCGAGTACTCGACGTGCAGCGAGCGAAAGCCGCGCACGAAGGCGTTGGGGATGCGCTCAGGTGTCGAGCCGGGCACCAGGCGCAGGTGACGCAACCGCGGCAGCAGCTCCTCGAACATCACCCGGATCTCGAGTCGAGCCAGCGCGGCTCCGAGGCAGAAATGCGTGCCGAACCCGAACGCGACGTGCGGGTTGGGCTGGCGTCCCACGTCGAATCGCTGTGGTTCATCGAACACCGCTTCGTCGCGGTTCGCCGACGGATACATCAGCAGCAGCTCGTCACCTTCTTGCACCGGCGCCCCCGCGACCTCGACGGCGCGGGTCGCCGTGCGGCGCATGTTGAGGATGGGCGTGACCCAGCGGATGAACTCCTCGACCGCAACCGGGAGCAGCGTGGGCTCGTCGAGGAGCCGCTGGTGCTGGTCGGGATGATCAATCAGCGCCAGCAGCACGCCGGTGATGACGGTGCGGGTGGTCTCGGCGCCACCGTCTACGAGGAGCAGGCCCTCCGAGAGCACTTGGTCGGGAGTGAGGACCCCCGCCGCTTCGGCCTGCATCCACGAGGACATGACGTCGTCGGCGGGCGTGCGCTGGCGCGCCTCCATGAGCCGGGCCGCGTGCTCGCAGTAGTCGGCGAACGCCTCGGCGACGCCGTCGTTCATGTAGCGGGGACCGCCGCCGGCGACGATCGTCGTCTCCGACCAATGCTTCACCCGGGGCCAGAGGTCGTCGTCGAAGCCGAGCAGCCGGCCGATGACGAGCGCCGGCAGGGGCGCCGCCAGCTCCTCCACCACCTCGCACCGGCCCTTGCCGGCGACGGCGTCGACGAGGCCGCGCACGACCTCCCGCACCGTGTCCTCGTGGCCGGCCACGGCCTTGGGGGTGAAGCGGCGGGACACGAGCCGCCGCCGTTCGTTGTGGCGGGGGTCGTCGTTGCCGATCATCGAGTCGTCGGCGGGCAGGTTGGGTCGGTAGCCCTCCGAGGAGCAGAACGTCTCCGGGTCCTTCTCGATCGCGACGACGTCGTGGTACCGGGAGACGCCCCACAGCCGGTTGGTCTCGTCCCGGTAGACCGGCGCGTGACGTCGCAGCCAGGCGTAGGTCGGGTCGGGATCGCCGGCGTAGAGGTCGCCGTCGAGCAGGTCGATCGCCCCCGCCGGGGCCCGCTCCGCCACCGGGCTCGCCATGGCGGCACACCATAGGCGGGCCTCACCCCGTCTTGAAACACGTTTCGATTCGGGACACAATGCCCCGCACCGGGGGTCCCCGGGGGCTGGGTAACCGTGGCGAGGGGGGAGCGGTGAAGCGGAGCCTGTTGGCGGTCGTGGCCGTCGCAGCGGCGGTCGGGTCGGGGCTCGTGCCGGCGACCGCCGGAGCGCAGCAGAACCAGGGGTCGCCCGACAGCGAGATCGGGGTCACGGCGGACACGATTCGGATCGCGGTGATCGCCGATGTCGACAACCCGGTCCGGCCGGGCCTGTTCCAGGGGACGGTGAACGGCGTCCAGGCGTTCGGCAAGTACATCAACAGCCACGGCAAGCTCGCGGGCCGCAACGTCCAGGTCGACTTCATCGACTCGAAGCTGAGCGCAGACGAGGCCCGCAACGCCGTCATCCGGGCGTGCCAGGAGGACTTCGCGATCGTCGGGACGAACGCGTTGTTCCTCAACAACGTCCAGCCGCTGGAGCAGTGCGTGGACAAGGCCGGCCAGGCGACCGGCCTCCCCGACATGCCCACGCTCCAGGCCGAGACCGCTCACCAGTGCTCCCCCATCTCTTTCGCGGTCATCGCCGCCGCCCTCGACTGCTCGACGATCAACCAGCATCCCCAGACCTACGCGGCCCGGATGGGGCAGATCCTCTACTACAAGAAGCAGAACAAGGACCTGCACGGGATCTGGGTTCTGCCGAGCGACCTCAAGTCGACGATCAACTCGACGACGCCCGTCGCGACGGGAGATGTGAAGGCCGGCGTCAAGCAGGACGAGGACTTCTTCAAGATCTCCGGGCAGGCGACGCAGAGCGAGTACACACCGGTCGCGCAGTCGATCAAGCAGCACAACTCGACCTACGCGCAGAGCATCGCCGACTACAAGAGCTCGGTGCAGATGCGGAAGGAGGCGAAGGTCCAGGGCGTCACCAGCATCAAGGTGTGGGACTGCGCCCTGCAGTGCTACGACGCCAAGTTCCTCAGCGAAGGCGGTGCCGACGTCGAAGGCAACTACGCCTCCCTGTTCTTCGTCCCGTTCGAGGAAGCCAAGCAGAACAAGTCGGTGGACGCGTTCCTGAAGTCGATCGGCGGGAAGAGCAAGGCCGACGGCTTCGCGGCGCAGGCGTGGACGGCGGGGCTGTTCTTCCGTGACGTCGTGAACAACGTGGTGAAGGCGGACGGCACCAACGGGCTCACCCGGGCGCGGTTCCTCGAGGAGGCGAGGAAGATCCACGACTTCCGGGCCGAGGTCGACGGCCAGGGGATGCTCGGGCCGACGGACGTCGGGGGGAAGAAGCTCAACGGGTGCTTCGTGCTGACGCAGGTGAAGAACGGCAAGTACGTGCGGATCTTCCCCAAGCAGAAGGGCACGCTCAACTGCGACAGCAAGAACGTGACCACGGTCCAGCTCGATCAGTCATAGCGGTTCGCCGCGCCCGGGCCGTGCTTCTGCCCGGGGCGCGGTCTGCCTGAGGGAGTGGCGTGAACCTGAGCAGGCAGCGGGCAGCGGTCATCGTCGGCGCCGCCACCTTCCTGGTCATCATCGTGGTCGCGTCGTGGGCAGGGCGTCCGATCACCGTCGACAGCGTGCTGTCGACGCTCATCGTCGGCGTGTCCGTGGGGTCGATCTACGCGATCGCCGCGTCGGGCATCGTCGTGACGTACACGACGTCGGGCATCTTCAACTTCGCCCAGGGCGCGATCGGCATGTTCATGGCGTTCGTGTACTGGGAGCTGCGGGTCAACCGGGGGCTGCCCGCCCCCCTCGCGCTCTTCCTCACGATCCTGGTGATCGCGCCGGCGCTCGGCGCGCTCATCGAGCGCCTGCTGATCCGACTCGTCTACGACAAGTCGCTGGTGGTGCAGCTGGTCGTCACGCTCGGCGTGATGTTCTTCCTGATGGGGCTGGCGGTCACGATCTGGAACCCGACGGAGTCAAGGTCCATCGACTTCTTCTTCGGCACGGAAGGATTCGAGCTCGGCAGCACCTTCGTGCTCTGGCATCGCTTCATCACCATCCTCACCGCCGTAGCCATCGCGATCCTCCTGCGGCTCCTGCTGTACCGGACCCGCATCGGCGTGACGATGCGGGCGGTGGTCGACAACCGCGGCCTCGCCGGCCTGCACGGTGCCCGCCCCGAGGCGGCGTCGATGCTGTCGTGGGCGATCGGCTCGTCGTTGGCGGCGGTCTCCGGGATCCTGCTGGTGGCCGAGCTCGGACTGCAGGTCGACGCGCTGACGCTGCTGATCATCAACGCGTTCGCGGCGGCGATCGTCGGCCGTCTGCGGAGCCTCCCCCTCACTTACATCGGCGGGATCCTGCTCGGGATCGTGGTCACGTTCCAGACGAACTTCCTCGATTGGTCGGGCCGGTTCAGCACCACCTCGTTCGCCATCCCGACGATCTTTCTGTTCATCGCGCTTCTCGCCGTGCCCCAGGCGCGCATCGCGCTGCGCCGGGCGCCGGCCGACCCGAAGCTGCACCAACCGAGGGTGCCGAGGATCTGGGAGACGGGGCTGGGGATGATTGCGGTCTTCGCCGTGGTCTGGCTCATTTCGCGGAACATGGGGCAGGTCAATCTCAATCGCGTCACGCTCGCCATCGTCGTCGCCGTGCTGATGCTGTCGCTCGTGCCCCTCACGGGGTGGGCCGGCCAGGTGTCGCTGGCGCAGATCACGTTCGCGGGTGCCGGCGCGTTCGCGGTCTATCAGTGGGCGCCATTCGGAAGCGGGAGTCCCGTCAGTCTCCTCGTGGCGGCGGCCTTCGCCATCCCGTTCGGGTTCCTCATGACCATCCCGGCACTGCGACTCCAGGGCCTGTATCTGGCGTTGGCGTCGCTTGCGTTCGCGCGCATGGCGGAGTCCTTGTTCTTCGACCAACCCGAGATCTTCGGCAACGGCGCAAAATCGGTGCCTCGGCTCTCGGTGTTCGGGTACCGCTTTACGGACCAGCGTGCGTACCTATTGTTGGTCACCGCCATCTTCGGGGTGATGGCGATCTTCGTGGTCTGGTTGCGACGAGGACGATTCGGCCGGCGGATGATCGCGCTCCGCGACAGCGAAGCGGCGTGCGCCACGCTCGGCGTGAACCGCTTCCGCACCAAGCTCGCGGTATACGCGCTCGCGGCCGCGATGGCCGGCTTCGCCGGGGCCCTCTTGGGCATGCAGCGCGGGACGGCGGCGACCCAGGACTTCGCGTTGCTGAGTCCGCTCGCCATCCCGATCGTGCTCCTCGTCGTCGTCGGCGGAGTCGAGACCGTCAGTGGTGCTCTCATCGGCGGCATCACGTACATCCTGTTCGTCGTGACGAAGGAGAACTTCGACACCAGCTGGCTGCCATGGGTCGGGGTCATCGCCGGCCTGACGGTGGCGCTCATCCTGTTCTCCGAGCTCCGGGCCAGCCCGGCGCGACGGGCGGCGGTCGGTGCGTTCAGCGGAGCGTTGATCGGGGTCGGGGTGTTCCTGATCCTCGACGCGACGTTCCAGACGTCGTGGCTGGCGGCGCTGGAACGCCTCGGTCCCGGCCTGCTGGCGATCAACGTCGCACTGCGACCCAACGGCGCGTCCGTCGAGCTCGGCTTCGCGCTGGCGCCGCTCCTGCCCTGGCGCAGCGACGCCCGCCGCGCGTTCATGGCCGAGATGCGACAACGCGTCGCAGGGAAAGGTCGCCCGCGGGGCGGCGCGCCCATGGCCGAGCCCGTCGAGCCCGCGCCCGAGGCGCCGGTGCCGTCGGCGGTGCAAGCGAGCGATGCGTCCGAGCCGGGCGTCGGCTGGAAGGCACCGACCTGACATGGCGCTTCTCGACGTACACCAGGTGTCGGTCAACTTCGGTGGGCTGCAGGCGCTCAGCGACGTGTCGGTCGACGTCCAGGTCGGTCACGTCACGGGCCTCATCGGCCCCAACGGCGCCGGCAAGACGACGCTCTTCAACGTGGTCACCGGCCTGCAGGCGCCGAGCACAGGGCACGTGGAGCTCGACGGCCGCGACATCACCCGTCGCAAGCCGCACCAGCGGGCCCGACTCGGCATCGGGCGCACGTTCCAGCGGCTCGAGACCTTCGGCAGCCTGACCGCGCGCGAGAACGTCCTCGTCGCGGCCGAAATGCGGCGGGGGTGGGCTCACGACCGCTCGCGCTCGCCGGGCGTCGTCGCCGACGAGATCCTCGAACGCGTCGGGCTCCAGGCCGTCGCTGACGATCGCGTCGACCGGCTCCCGACCGGTACCGCCCGCCTCGTCGAGCTGGGGCGGGCGCTGGCGACGCAGCCACGGGTGCTGCTGCTCGACGAGCCCTCGGCCGGTCTCAACGAGACGGAGACGGCGACTCTCGGGTCGTTGTTGCGCGAGGTGGCCGGCTCGGGTCTCGCGGTGTTACTCGTCGAGCACGACATGTCGTTCGTGATGGGCACGTGCGAGCGGATCCACGTGCTCGACTTCGGGCGCGTCATCTCGGTCGGGACGCCGTCCAGCGTGCAGTCCGACGACACGGTGCGGGCCGCGTACCTCGGCGACAACGAGCCCGAGCGCGCGGCGCCGTCGCCGGCGGCCGCGCCGCACGACGGGGACGGCGCCGCCGAGGGGGGCCCAGCCGCGCTCGAGCTACGCGGCGTCCGCGCCGGGTACGGGACGATCGACGTGCTGCACGGCGTGAGCCTCACGGTGCCGACGGGATCGGTGTTCGCGCTGCTCGGCCCCAACGGCGCCGGCAAGTCGACCACGCTGAAGGTGGCAAGCGGTCAGATCGCGCCCGCCGCGGGCGACGTCCGTCTCTTCGGAACGTCGGTGCTGGGCAAATCGGCGGACGCGCTTGCCCGCGCCGGCGTGTGCGCGATCCCCGAAGGGCGCGGCATCTTCCCGAACCTCACCGTGATCGAGAATCTCCGCATGGCGACCTACACCGGGCCCCATATCGGGGAGCTCGAGGAGCGTACGTTCACGCGCTTCCCCCGTCTGCGGGACCGGCGCAAGCAGCTGGCCGGGACACTGTCCGGCGGCGAGCAGCAGATGCTGGCGATGGCGCGCGCGCTCACGACGGACCCGAAGGTGCTGCTCCTCGACGAGCTCTCGATGGGGCTGGCCCCGATCGTCGTCGAGGAGTTGTACGACATCGTCGGCCGCATCGCCGCCGAGAACGTATCGATTCTGATCGTCGAGCAGTTCGCGCACGAGGTGCTCGGCGTGGCGGAGAGCGCCGCCATCATGCTCCACGGCCAGATCCAGCTCACCGGCCGTCCCCACCAGATCGCCGACGAGCTCGACGCGGCCTACCTCGGGTTGGCCCAGCAGAACTAGCGGCTCTGGCGTCACCTCCGCGGCGACGACATGCCCAGACGGCGCCGAGAGCGCCAAAGCGCCGGGTTAGGGCGCCCCGTCGTCGCCACGCTCGAGGCCGTACTTGCGGAACGGGCCGAAGAAGCCGTGCTCGTGGAGGCCGTAGCCCGTCGTGTCGCCGGTCTCGAACCGGGCGACGTGGTCGACGATGCCGTACCAGCCCCACTGCTCCAGCTCGCCCATGTCGCGCTCGAGGCCCTGCACGACGAGCGAGCCCTGGTACATCCCGTGGCGCCAGTCCTCCTCGAGGCCGTAACCGGTGCCGACGGCGAGGTACACGTGGGTCAACGGCGTCACCTTCACGTCGAAGCCGACGCCGGGCGCGTCCGGGAACGACAGCACCGACGACGACACCATGCGCGTACCGGGGACGAGCGTGTGCTCGAACTCGGGGCGGCCCAGCCATTCGGGCTCGCGGGCCGGATCGGCCCAGATGCGTACCGCCTCCTCGGTGGGGCGCTCGCCGTCGTCCTGCTCGTTGAGGATGTACAGCAGCGAGAACTCGGGGAACTGCATCGGCGCGTAGTTCCACATGCCTCCCAGTTGCCCCTCGCCCTGGCGGATGCCGGGATGCTCGGCCTCGCCGACGGGACGCACACCCCACGAGCGGTCGCGGGTGCCCCACCACCGGTCGGGCGTGACATCGAAGTGCTCGTCGCCGACTTCGAGCGTCCCCGACCAGAAGCCGGTCTGGGCGAAGCGCATCGTGTCGAACAGCACCCGCCCGTACTTCCGGATGTACTGGCGCGGCTCGAGGAACGCCGGGATCGCGCCCTCCCACGTCAGGTCGCAGGAGATGCCGTGCTCGGTGGGCTCCAGGATCACGCGCACCTTCTTCAAGCCCTCGATGACCTCGACGTGGAACGGCCCGACGCTGGTGTCCATGCGGTCGTCGAGCTCGCGCGAGGCCCGCACGACCCGATGCTTGTCGCCCCGGCGGACGCACGCGAACGCGTCCTGCACGCCGAGGTTCGGGTACTGCCCGATACCCATGATCAGCATCAGCTCGTCGCTGCATCCGTGCAGGTTGAAGTAGTAGCGGTCGTAGAAGTTGCGGTCGCTGGTCCCGACGTTGCGGATCGGCTCCGCGATCTGGTGGAGCGGGTAGTCGTCCATCGGCGAGAGCATCGGGCGAGTGCCTCCTATCCCTCGGCCATTCGGCCGAGCTCGGCGAGGAACGGGCGTGAGTAGACGACGCGCCCCGTGACGGTGGCGGGGTCGCAGGTGGCGAGGGCGAACGCGGCGTCGGCGATCAGCTCCACGGGCTCCACGATCTCGGGTCGCTCGTCGAGCAGCGGCCCGAGGTGGACCTCGGCTCCCGGCGTCCGCACCGCTGCCACCGGCGCCAGCGAGTTCACGGCCACCCCGTCGTCGTGGACCTCGGCGGCGAGGCCGGTGGTGATCCGCTCGAGCGCGGCCTTGGTGGAGCCGTACAAGGTGCCGGTCGAGCCGAGCTTGATGCCAGGGTCGAACGGCGGGCCCTTCGGGTGGCGCGACGTCGCGCTCGAGATGTTGACGATCCAGCCCCGCCCGCGCTCACGCATCCCGGGCAGCACCTGCTGCGCGAGATCGACGGGCGCGTGCACGTTCAGCTCGAACAGCAGCCGCCGCCGCCGGAGCGGCAGCTCGGCCGTCGCCACGTAGAACGCCGCTGCCGCGTTGTTGACGAGGATGTCGACGGGCCCGAGCGCAGACTCGACCGCGGGCACGATCCGGGCGCGGTCGTCGGCGTCGGCGAGGTCGGCCGGAATCGCCACCGCCTCGCCACCGAGCGCCTCGATCGCGTCGACGACCTCTCGGAGCGTGCCGGGCAGCGTCGGATGCGGTTCGAGCGTGCGGGCGGTGACGGCGACGGCAGCGCCCTCGCCGGCGAGCCGCATTGCGATCGCCGCGCCGATGCCACGGCTGGCGCCGGTGACGAGCGCGACCCGCCCGTCGCACTCGCCCATCGTTAGACGGGGACTTTGTCGTGGGCGCGGCCGATGGGGCGCTCGCGTTGCCCCCGTGCGTCGACATACGCCTCGCGCTGCCGCTCTGTGCTGTGGACCGGGTCCTTGTCGAAGATCGGGATGAGCTCGCTCCCGAACGTCTCGACCGACTCGACGGCCACCTCGATCGGCATGGTGGACGACAGCTGCCCGAACACGAGTTGGTCGGCGCCGGTGTCGACGTAGCCGCGCACGGCTTTCTCGCACTCCTCGGGCGTGCCCACGACGACCCGCCCCGCCTGGATGCGCTGCTCCATCTCGTCGATCGTTGGCTCGGGAATCAGCTCGGGCCAGTCGGGCACGAAGGGCGGCTTCGGGAACGTGTCGAGATAGTGGAACACCAGGCTGTTCTGGTAGCTGGCGTTCATGTCACACGAGATCTCGCGCGCCTTCTGCCCGTCGTCGAGGCACAGCATCTGGCTCGTGATCATCACGTTGTTGTTGACGTACTCGCCGACGGGCTCGGCTTGGTCGATCGTGTTCTTGTAGATCTCGACCAGCGGCTTGAGCATGTCGGGCGCGCCCATCGCGAAGCAGAGCACACCGACGCCCATGCGAGCGGCCTTCTCGAACGTCGACGGGTTGCCGGCGGCGATCCACAGAGGCGGATGCGGGTCGGTGTACGGCTTCGGCAGCACGTTGCGGGGCGGCATCGAGAAGAACTCGCCGTCGAAGCGGTAGTCGTTCGTCGACCACATGCGCTTGAACTGCGGGAACACCTCGTCGACCATCTCCTTGGTCAACTCGGGATCGGGGATCCCGAAGCCCTTCTGCTCGGTGCTCGACGAGCCGCGCCCGACGCCGAACTCCATACGGCCTTCGCTGAGGTGGTCGATCATGGCCACGCGCTCGGCGACGCGGGCGGGGTGGTTCACGGGCGGGGTGATGTTGAAGATCCCCGAGCCGAGGTGGATTCGCTCCGTGACGCCGGCGAGGTAGGCGAGGAAGGACTCGTTCGCCGAGAGGTGCGAGTACTCCGTGAGGAAGTGATGCTCGGTCGCCCATGTGTACTTGAAGCCGGAGCGGTCGGCGGCCATGGTCCACGTGATCTCGTCCATGAGCCGCCGGTGCTGGACGGCCTGGGGGTCGGGCACCCCATCGGTCGCCTGGTGCGGCACGTACAGGCTGTTGAAGATCCCGAACTCCATGACTCTTTCCTTCTGTCGCTGTCGCAAGCTCCGGCTCTGCGGCGCCGGTCGGTAGAAGCCGCCGGCGCCGCTGACGCTACCGGTCCCCGACCGAAATTGCAACAGGTTCCATTTTCCGGTCGACGCAACGAGTACTGGGTTAGTGGGCGGAACCGCTCATCACGCCGATGTCGGCGATGCGAACGGGGCGCTCGGGGCGCGGCGGCGGCGCGCCTGCGCTGCGGGGTTCGGTATCGACGCCGGCGGCTTCGGCCCGGAGGGCCCCGACGGTGCAGCGCTCGGGCGGGCGGTGCGCGAACGGGTCGAAGCGGAAGTGGCGCATGGCGTTCTCGGACCCGATCATGCGCACCTCGCCGTCGGGGACGCCGGCGAGCTGCTCGGCGAACGCCTCGGGGGAGAGTGGCCACGTCGAGTCCGAGTGCGGGTAGTCGACCTCCCACGTGATCGTGTCGATGCCGACCTCGTGGCGGAGCTCGATGCCGATGCGGTCCTGGACGAAGCACGTGACGATGTGCTCGCGGAAGACGTCGCTCGGGAGGTTGCGGCCGAAGTCCTGACCGGTCCATCGGTGCTGCTGGTGGTAGGTGCGGTCGACGCGCTCGAGGAAGTACGGCACCCAGCCGATGCCACCCTCGGAGAGGCAGACCTTCAACCCCGGGTAGCGGCGCAGGAAGTCGGACCAGATGACGTCGGCTGCGACCTGCACGATGTTCACCGGCATGAGGGTGAGCGTGACGTCCACCGGCGACTCGACCGACGTGATCGGGATCTCGGACGACGACCCGATGTGGAAGCAGACGATCGTGCCCTCGTCGGCGCACGCGGCCCAGAACGGGTCCCACCACTCGTTGTGCAAGCTCGGGAACCCGGTCTTCTCCGGGTTCTCGGAGAACGTGAACGCGTGGCAGCCCTTCGCCCCCATGCGTCGGACCTCGGCGACCATCGCGTCCTGGTCCCACACCGGTGGAACCGCGAGCGGGATGAACCGTCCAGGGTGCGTGCCACACCACTCGTCGACGTGCCAGTCGTTGTAGGCCTGGACGACGGGGAGCGCGCTGTCGTCGCCCGCCTGTCCGCCGGCGTGGAACATGCGTCCGCCGAAACCTGGGAACGAGGGGAAGCACATCGAGCCCAGCACGCCGTTCACGTTCATGTCGCGCACGCGGGCGTCGATCTCATAGCAGCCGTCGCGCATCTCCCCGAACGACATGGGGTTCATGCCGTACTCCTCGGGCGGGCGCCCGGCGACCGCGTTGAGGCCGAAGTTGGCGCCGTGCTGGTTGCCCCACGTCCACACATCGGCGCCGTTCGGTGCCCGCACCACCCTCGGGCCGCGGTCACGCCAGCGGTCGGGCAGGTGGCGTTCGAACAGGCCCGCCGGCTCCACGACGTGGTCGTCCACGCTGACGAGGATCAGGTCGTCGACCTGCATGCCGGTACCCCCTTACCTTGATCGGCGCCGCCGCCGGCTGCGCTGTCACAGATACGCGCTCTATCGGCGCCTGCTCGTGACCACCGCGGCCGAGGGCTAGCCATGTCGCCAGTCCGGGTGCAGCCCACGCTCGCGCGCGAACCGCTGGGCGGAGATCGTCGCGCCGTTCATCTCGGCGGCGTCGGGGCTCGTGGCCAGCCAGGCAATGACGGCGGCGGGAACCGAGGGTGGCGCGCCCGGGTAGCGGCCCTCGAGCCCGAGGGCCCGCGCGTTCACCTCCATGCGCTCGGTGATGACGAACCCGGGCTCCAGGTTGTAGCTACGGATCCCGCGCGGGCCGAGCTCGACGGCGAGGACACCGGCGAGGCGGTGGAACGCGCCCTTCGACATCGCGTACGCCGCGCCCCACCCGCCCTCGCCCGCCGGCGTCTGCGGATCGATCGTGGCGACCGCCGACGTCACGTTGATCACGGCGCCGTCGCCCTGCTCGAGCATCCCGGGCAGCACCGACTTGATGAGCACGATCTGGGAGACGACGTTGGCCGACAGCTTGGCCTCGAGATGCTCGACAGGCGTGTCCACGAACAGCGTCATGTCGCCGGGCCCGGTGTCGATGGCGTTGTTGACGAGCACGTCGACACGGCCCCACTCTTCGAGGGCGCGGCGCACGGCGGCGTCGAGAGTCGACCGTTCGTGGAGATCCATCACCACGGGGAGCGCACGCCGGCCGGTGCCTTCGATGGCCTCCGCGGTTGTCTCCAGGCTGCCGGGGATCGGGCGGGCGGCGCCGTGAGAGTCGTCGACGCCATCGCCCTCGTGCACGGTCCGTCCCGTGATCACGACGTCGAAGCCGGCGTCGGCGAGCGCGATCGCGGCCGCCTTGCCGATGCCCCGGCTGGCGCCGGTCACGAAGGCGACTCCGCTCTCGGCCACGGACTAGAACGTATTCCAATTTTCCGATGAGGACGGGGGAGCGAGTGCTGGACGGGATGGACGGCAAGGTTGCGATCGTGACCGGCGCCGGGCGGGGACTGGGCCGGTCCGAGGCCCTGGAGCTGGCTCACCAGGGCGCCCGCGTGGTCGTCAACGACTACGGGCGCACGCTGCAGGGAGAAGAGGAGAAGAGCCCGGCCGACGAGGTGGCCGAGGAGATCACAGCCGACGGCGGCGAGGCCGTCGCCGACCACGGCGACGTCGCCGACTGGGACGACTCGCAGCGGCTGGTCCGGACGGCCATCGACCGGTACGGGCAGCTCGACATCCTGGTGAACAACGCCGGGTTCCTACGCGACCGGATGCTGTTCAACATGAGCGAGGAGGACTTCGACGTCGTCGCACGCGTGCACCTCAAGGGGCACTTCTGCATGTCCCGCCACGCCGCCGCTTACTGGCGCGACCGGTCGAAGGCTGCCGACGCGCCCGTCTACGGCCGCGTCGTGAACACGACGTCGGAGGCGGCGCTGCTGGGATCGCCGGGCCAGCCGAACTACGCGGCGGCCAAGGCAGGGATCATCGCCCTGACGATGGCGACGGCGAACAGCATGGGCCGCTACGGCGTGACAGCGAACGCGATCGCACCGCGCGCCCGCACCCGAATGACGGAGAGCATGCCGGGCATCGGCCACGAGGTCCAAGGAGATTTCGACGAGTTCGCCCCCGAGAACGTGTCCCCGTTGGTTGCCTACCTCGCGTCACCGGCAGCGGCGAAGGTGTCGGGCCAAGTGTTCGTCGTGTTCGGACGGATGATCGACGTCGTCGCCGGTCCGAGCGTCGACCGGCACTTCGACGTCGACGACGGATGGACGCCCGATCGCGTCGACGCGGCGCTGACCTCTTTCTACGAGCAGCGCAAGCCGGTGCGCGACGGCTACCTCTACCGCGGTCCTCACCCCGGCTAGCAGCATGGAGCTCACCGACGGGCGGGTCGCGGTGGTCACGGGCGCGGGGAGCGGGATCGGCCGCGCGCTCGCCCGCCGGGCGGCCGGCGAGGGGATGCGCGTCGTGATCGCCGACGTCGAGGTCAACGCGCTCGAGGAGACGGCGGCCGAGGTCGAAACGGCGGGTGCCGAGGTCGTCGTCGCCCCGACCGACGTCTCACGCGCCGACCAGGTCGAGGCCCTGGCGGGCATCGCCTACGAGCGGTTCGGCGCCGTCCACCTGGTGTGCAACAACGCCGGTGTCTTCCAGGGCGGGATCACCTGGCAACGCGAGCTCGCCGACTGGGAGTGGGTGTTCGGCGTGAACTTCTGGGGCGTGCTGCACGGCATCCGGTCGTTCGTACCCCGCATGCTCGAGGGCGGCGACGAAGGTCACATCGTGAACACGTCGTCCCTCGCCGGCTTGCTCACGGTCGCCTATTCGGGCCCGTACGTGACGAGCAAGTTCGCGGTGCTGGCGCTGACGGAGTGCCTGGCACACGACCTGCGGGCACAAGGCGCGCCCATCGGCGCGTCGGTGCTCGTGCCCGGACTCGTGGACACGAAGATCGCGTACTCGACGCGCAACCGTCCCGACGAGCCGCCGAGCGAGGCACAAGCGCCCGACCATCACTTCGTGGAGCAGGCGTTGCGTGATCTGACCGGCCAGCGCGGCCTGCCGCCGGACGAAGTCGCCGGGCTCGTCTTCGACGCCGTGCGCGGCGGGCGCTTCTACATCACCACCACCGACGTCACCGCCGGCATGCTGCGCGAGCGCTTCGACGCGATCGTCGCCGGCGAGTTTCCGCCGCCGGCTCAGTTCGACCGATCGGACTGACGAGCGCGCCGACACACCTCTGGGCACCATACGCGGGCTGGAGATCCCGGACGCAGAGTCCATGCCGAACCTGGACGGTACGCATCTGGCGGTCTGGACCGACCCCGCCAGCGCCGACGCGCAGGATCGCATCGCTCGCTTCCACGGCCGGTAAGGCGCCCCTCCGGCCGGGCGTAGGCTCGCCGGCGGCGCCGCACGGGGAGAACGCACATGGACATGCGCACGCTCGGCAGCACGGGAGTCCAGGTCAGCGAGTACTGCCTCGGGGCGATGATGTTCGGGCAGTGGGGCAACCGCGACCACGAGGAGTGCATCCGCATCGCCCACAAGGGCTTCGACGCCGGGATCAACTTCGTCGACACGGCCGACGTGTACTCGGCCGGCGAGTCCGAGGAGATCGTCGGCAAGGCGATCGCAGGGCGGCGCGACGACCTCGTCGTCGCCACCAAGGCGCACGCGCCCATGGGCCGGGACCCCAACACGCGCGGCAACTCGCGCCGCTGGATCCAGCGCGAGGTCGAGAACAGCTTGCGCCGGCTGGGTACGGAATGGATCGACCTCTACCAGGTACACCGCCCGGACGAGGCGGTGGACATCGACGACACCCTCGGCGCGCTGAGCGATCTCGTGCACCAGGGGAAGATCCGCTACGCCGGGTCGTCGACGTTCCCGGCGGAGTACATCGTGGAGGCGCAGTGGGTCGCCGATCGCCGCGGCCGTGAGCGCTTCCGGTGCGAGCAACCCCCGTACTCGATCCTCGTGCGTGAGATCGAGCGGTCGGTGCTGCCGACGTGCCAGCGGTACGGCATGGGCGTGATTCCGTGGAGCCCGCTCGCCGGCGGCTACCTGACGGGCCGGTACCGCAAGGGCGCGGAGATCCCGGCTGGTTCACGGCTCTCGACGCGCAATTTCGAGGACGAGCGGGAGCGGACGATCCACGAGCGTCGCATCGACACGGTAGAGGAGCTGCTGAAGGTGGCCGCCGACGCCGGGATGACCGTCACTCACCTCGCGATCGCGTTCGTGCTCGAGCACCCGGCGGTGTCGGCAGCGATCATCGGCCCCCGCACGATGGATCAGCTCGACGACCTCCTCGCCGGCACTGGCGTCCGCCTCGACGCCGACGTCCTCGACCGCATCGACGAGATCGTCCCGCCCGGCACGAGCATCTCGGGCGCCGATCCGTGGCAGCCCCGCTCCCTCCGCCGCAAGGAGCGCCGCCGACCCCACTGAGGGTGCCGGCCCGGCCGCGTCGAGTCGTTTCCGAGACGGAGGCTAAGCACCGTCCCGACGCCACGGTCCCGGCAGTGCCCGGACGACTCGCGCGAGATGGCTGAGCGCGCCCTCGGCGAAGGCGCGAACTCGAGGGATCAGTTCTGCCAGCGTCAGATCGACGAGTGAATTCGCGGTTGGAACATTCTGGTCTTGCTCGGCGACGACATGTTCGAACGTGCGGCTCGTAGTGTACAGATCGGGACCGTGGGCACGATCGGCCTCGAGCAGAGCGCGAGCTTGTTGAAGGTGACCCTCGAACCAGTACGCGGCCGGATTTGCGTCCATCTCGAGATGCGCGACGAACGCTCCCATCACCTCGACCACGTCCTCTGCGATGCGCTCCGGGTAATGATCCGGTGTCCCCGATTCGACGCGTGCCCAACTGAGATGCGAGACATACCGGTCCAACATCGGACGAGCATCCCGTAGCCGTCGCCTGGCCAGACTGTTCGGCGGCGACCACTTCGGCGCGAACTCCGACAGCTGAACGTCAGAGGCCCAAGAGGTCTCGGTCAGGAACTCCGTGAGGTTCCGAGCGTGCAGGAACATCGACTCGAGGCAGGCGTTGCGTATGTGCGGCTGTCCGGCATCGTCGGCCCGCCGCAGCGCCGCCGGCATGGCCGCGAGCTGCACGAGCTCGTAGCCCACATGACTTGCGGCTGCTTCGAGTTCCCGCTCCGAACGGGCCACGATGATCGGCGAATCGGCTCGTCTAGGGGGGAGTAGCGGCTCCCGGGCGATGCTGCAGGCTCGCCCGTTCACCGGGGTGTCTCGAGAACCTCACCGGCATGTGCTTGATGCCGTTGATGAAGTTGGAGCGGAGGCGTTGCACGTCGCCCGCGAGTTCGATGTCCGGCAGCCGGTCGAGCACGGTCTCGAACATGACCCGGATCTCGAGCTTGGCGAGGTTGGCGCCGAGGCAGAAGTGCGGCCCGCCCCCGCCGAAGGCGACATAGTCGTTGGGCGTGCGGGTGATGTCGAACGTGTTCGGGTCGTCGAACACCTCCTCGTCGCGGTTGGCCGAGATATACCAGAGGGCCATCTTGTCGCCGGCGCGGATCGTCTCACCGCGCAACTCGAAGTCCGCGGGCGCGGTCCGCCGCATGTACATGACCGGGGACGCGTATCGGAGCATCTCGTCGATCGCGGCCGGCAGCAACGATGGGTCGGCGGCGAGCTTGGTGCGCTGGTCCGGGTGCTCGAAGAGGAAGTTCATCCCGTTCGAGATGAGGTTGCGGGTCGTCTCGTTGCCGGCCACGGCCAGCAGCTGGAAGAACAGGTTGAACTCGGCGTCGGTCAGCCGGTTCCCCTCGACCTCCGCCTGCAGCAGCGTGCTGATGATGTCGTCACCGGGGTTCGCATGCTTCGACTCGGCGAGCTCCGTCGAGTACATGAACATCTCGGTGGCGGCATCGAGCGCCTCCTCGCGCGAGACGTTGTACTCCGGGTCCTCGGAGCCGATGAGGCGGTTGCTCCACTCGAAGATCTTGTGGCGGTCGGACTGTGGGACGCCCATCATCTCCGCGATCACCTGAAGCGGGAGCTCGGCGGCGACGTCGACCACGAAGTCGCACTCACCGCGCGCCGCGACCTCGTCGACGATCCCGTTCGTGACCTCGCGGATGTGCTCGTCCAGCCGGCCGATCATGCGAGGTGTGAAGCCCTTGTTGACCAGCAGCCGCAGCTTCGTGTGCTTCGGCGGATCCATCATCAGCATCATCTGACGCTGGAGCTCGAGGTCCTCGGTCGACATGTCGTTCAGCGTGATGCCGCCGAGCTCCGAGGACGCATGCGGGTAGTCGCGGCTGAGCTCGACGACGTCGGCGTACTTGACGATGCACCAGAAGCCCTTGGTGTCGTCGGTGTCGGGGTGGAACCACACGGGTGCCTCCCGCCGCAGGACCGCGAACATCTCATGGGGGACGGAAGCCACGAAGTTGCCGGGGTCGGCGAGGTTGACGTCCTCCAGGGTCATGGTCGTCATGGCGGGGGACCTCCGGGTACCAAGCGAAAACTGGAACACGTTCTCGTCCTGGGGCAAGATAGCCGAGACCGGCGACAGGAGGAATCGTGCACCAGCTCATCGTGCGCGGAGGCACGGTCGTCGACGGCACGGGAGCGCCCCGCCGCCCGGCCGACGTGGCCGTCGACGCCGGGCGCATCACCGAGGTCGGCCCCGTCGACGGCGACGCCGCCGAGGTCATCGACGCCACCGGCAAGCTCGTGACGCCCGGCTTCGTCGACGTGCATACGCACTACGACGGCCAGGTCACCTGGGACCCGCTCCTAACGCCGTCGTCGTGGCACGGCGTCACGACGGTGGTCATGGGCAACTGCGGCGTCGGCTTCGCGCCGGCCCGTCCCGACCAGCACGACTGGCTCATCGGGCTCATGGAGGGCGTGGAGGACATCCCCGGCGCCGCGCTGGCGACCGGCATCCAGTGGGGCTGGGAGACGTTCCCGGAGTTCCTCGACTTCCTCGACGACCAGCCGCTCGGGCTCGACGTCGGCACGCAGGTGCCGCATGGCGCCGTGCGTGCGTACGTCATGGGGGAGCGCGGCTCGCGCAACGAGCCCGCGTCGTCCGACGACATCGTCGCCATGGCCGTGATCGTGCGCGAGGCCATCGAAGCCGGCGCGCTCGGCGTCTCCACATCGCGCACCATCGCCCACCGCGCCATCGACGGTGAGCCCGTGCCCGGCACGTTCGCGGCGGAGGACGAGCTGTTCGCGATGGGCGGCGCGCTCGCCGACGCCGGCGCCGGTGTGTTCGAGCTCGCGCCGGCCGGCGTGCTCGGCGAGGATCTCGCCGCCGCCGACCGCGAGATGGACTGGATGCTGCGCCTGGCCGCCGAGATCGAGCGGCCTGTGACGTTCGCGATGATCCAGCACGACCAGGACCCCGATCAGTGGAAGCGCATGCTCGATCTCGCCATCGAGGTCTACGACCGTGGCGTACCGATCCGCCCCCAGGTCGCGGGGCGTCCCCTCGGGTTGCTGCTCGGCCTGCAGACCTTCCATCCGCTGCGCGACCGTCCCAGCTACCAGGCGATCGACGTCCTACCGTTGGACGAGAAGGTGGCCCACTTGCGCGACCCGGCCGTGCGCGCCGCGATCCTGTCCGAGGCGCCGGAGCCCGACGACATCATGGCGTTCATCGGGATGGGACTCGACCGGATCTTCCCCATCGGCGAGCCGCCTGACTACGAGCCTGCGCCCAGCGAGAGCATCGCGGCGCGGGCCGAGCGTGAGGGCCGCGATCCGACGGATCTCCTGTACGACCAGCTGCTTGCGCACGACGGACGTGAGTTGCTGCTCCGCCCGTTGCTCGGGTACAGCCGCTTCACGCACGACCCGATCCGCGAGATGGTGAAGCACCCGACGACCGCGCTCGGCCTCGGCGACGGCGGCGCGCACTGCGGCGCCATCTGTGACGCGAGCATCGAGACCTACATGCTCACTCACTGGGTGCGCGACCGGAGCCGGGGCGAGCGCCTCCCCCTCGAGCTCGTGGTGCGCAAGATGACGCGTGACACGGCGTCGCTCTACGGGCTCGGCGATCGCGGCGAGCTGACGCCCGGGAAGAAGGCGGACCTCAACGTCGTCGACCTCGAAGGGCTACAGCTGCGCCGCCCCGAGATGCACTACGACCTGCCCGGCGACGCTCGCCGGCTCCTGCAGCGGGCGGAGGGCTACGAGGCCACGATCGTGAGCGGCGAGGTCGTCATGCGCCACGGCCGGGACACCGGCGCCCGCCCCGGCACCCTGCTGCGCGGCGCTCGCTCGTCAGCCGCGAGTTAGCCCGATTCCGGGGACAGCTTGGGGCGGTCCTCGGGGCGGATGCCGCGGAGGCCGAACCAGGTCAGCTCGGAGATCCACGCCGCGAGCTCGTCGGGATCGTGCGACGCGTCGGGGTCGGTCAGGGCGTGACGGCTGGTGGCCTCCGCGATGCCGACGAGCGAGTGGGCGAGCACGCGGCGGTGCTCGGCCGTGGCGTCGATCTCGATGAGGTCGCTGATGGCGTCGGCAGCGTCGTGGAGGATGGCGTCGACAACGCGGGCGAACTCGGGGTCGTTGCGCGCCGACGCGCCGAACACCAGACGGAACGCGGCCCGGTTGTTGATGACGAAGCGAAAGTAGGCGCTGAAGCCCTCCTCGACCCGCTCCCGCCCGGTCGTGGCCCGGCCCGTCGCCACCGCCAGCTCGTCGAGGAGCTGGCGGCCGACATCGGCCAGCAGCTCGACGAACAGGGCCCGCTTCGACGGGAAGTGCTGGTACAGGACCGGCTTCGTGACTCCGGCCGCGGCCGCGATGTCGTCCATCGCCGTGGTGTGGAAGCCGCCGGCGGCGAACACCTCGCAGGCGACGTCGAGGAGTTGGCGCCGGCGCTGCTCGGCCGGGAGTCGCATCGCCATCGGCGACACGTTACTCGCCGGTTACTGGCCGGTAACTCAGCCGCTCGTCTTCAGTGGCATCTCGTAGCGATCGGTGACGCCGAAGTTGTCACGCCAGAGCGCGTCCACCTGCGACGCCTCGTCGCGGCTCAACGGCAGCTCCGACGCGGTCGCGTACTCGCGCACCTCGTCCGCCGTCACGCTGGTGGGAAGCACCGTGGTGAACCCCTCGACGGCGAGGATGCCGGCCACCGCCGCCTGGCCGATGGTGCGCCCGGTCTCGGCGCCGTAGAGGAACCCCAGCGTGTCGGCCTTGTCGAACAGGTCGAGGAGGTTCTCGCGCTTCCGGTGGGCGCGATGGTCGTCGCCCTCGAACGGGGTGTCGCGCGTGACCTTGCCCGACAACACATCGGAGGCGTGCGGGACCCGAGCGATCAGCCCGACGCGACCCTCCGTCACCGCCGGCTCGGCTGCGAAGGTCCGGCCCGGCTCCTGCTCGAGCAGGTTGAACACGGTCTGGAGTGAGACGATCGGCCGTTGCCGGAGCGCTTCGAGGCCCTCGTCGACCCACCCGATCGCGGGACCCAGCGCGACGCCGAGCTCGCGTACTTTTCCTTCGGCCTTGATCTTCACCAGTTCGTCCCAGAGCGCATCGTCACGCACTGGCTCGATGCGCACGTTGTGCAGCTGCAGCAAGTCGATGTGATCGCGCCCCAGCCGACCTAGCGACGACTCGACCTGCGCCCGCACCGACTCGGGACGCCAGTCCTGTGGTCGCTCCGAATGGCCGGGCGCGATGCGGGGGGCGTCGATGTCGTATCCGACCTTGGTCGTGACGACGACGTCGTCGCGCCGCCCGAGCAGCTCGGTGAGGATCGTCTCACCGAAGCCACCGTCGCCGTAGACCGGCGCCGTGTCGAAGAAGTTGACGCCCGCGTCCAGCGCGGCGCGCACGAGGCCGGCCTTGTCGTCGACCCTGCCCCACCAGTCGGTCGCGATCGTCCACGCGCCGAAGCCGACCTCGGAGACGACGAGATCGCTCGTGCCGAACCGTCGGTATTCCATGACCCCGAGGTTATGACCGGACGGGAAGAACGGGCGAACGCCGTGTGGCGAGCCGCCGATCTCCCTGACCTAGTTGAAGACGATCACCGAGCGGGTGACCTCGCCCGAGCCCATCTCGTCCATCGCCTTGTTGACCTCGTCGAGGCTGATCTCGTGGGAGACGAGCTCGTCGAGCATGAGCTTCCCCTCCGCGTAGAGGTTGGCGAGCATCGGGATGTCGCGGTGCACGTTCGACGACCCGTACAGGCAACCCCGGATCTGCTTCTCGGAGAAGATCAGCCCGAATCCGACAGGGATCGTCATCATCACGTCCATCGCCGGCACACCCACGAGCACCGTCTGACCGCCGCGGCGAGTCATCGTGAACGCCTGGTCGATGGTCGCCTGCAACCCGATGACCTCGAAGGCGACGTCCGCGCCACGCTGGTCGGTCAGCTCCATGACCTTGGCGATGCTGTCCACCTCCTTCGCGTTCACGAGGTCGGTGGCACCGAACTTCTGCGCCGTCTGCAGCTTCCCCTCGACCATGTCGATGGCGATGATCCGCTCGGCGCCCGAGTACTTGGCGCCCTGGATCACGTTCAGGCCCACGCCGCCGCAGCCGACGACGGCGACCGTGTCGCCCTGGCTGATGTCGGCGGTGTTGTGGGCGGCGCCGAAGCCGGTCAGCACGCCGCAGCCGATCAACGCCGCCGCCGTCAGCGGGATGTCCTTGTCGACCTTCACCGCGCTCATCGCGGGCACGACCGTGTGCTCGGTGAACGTGCCGCTGGCGGACATCTGCAGCATCGGCTGGCCGTCACGCAAGAAGCGCGGTGTCCCGTCGAGCAGGGCGCCGGTGGCGATCGTCGGCAGGCCGACGTCGCACAGGTGGCCCTGGCCGGCATCGCAGAAGTAGCAGTCGCGACACTGAGGGATCCACGAGATCACGACGTGGTCGCCGGGCTGGAGATGCGCGACGCCTTCGCCGACCTCCTCGATCACCCCCGCGCCTTCGTGGCCGAGCACGGCCGGCAGCGGCGCGAGCAACGTGCCGTTGCGGACGGACAGATCGGAGTGGCACACGCCCGACGCGCCGAGCCGCACCTTGACCTCGTTCGCCTTGGGCGCCTGGAGCTCGAGGTCGACGACCTCGAGGGGCGTGTCGATCGCGCTACAGACCGCGGCTCTGGGCATCCTCGTTCCCCCGTTCGTGTCCTCTTGACCGGCTGGTCAACGGTACCGCTCGTCGGGAGGTGCGCGCTCCTCACGCTCGGCGGCGCGAATGCCGTAGCCGAGGACGATCGGAACGGGAAGGACCACGATGGCCACGACCAGGGCGGCCACGGACAGATCGACGGCCCACGCGGGGAAGTCGGTGACGGCGGCGACGACGAAGCTCATGACCGCCACCGCCAGGGCCGCGTACCCCGCGCGCTGCCCGTAGCGCGCCACCCGGGCGATCCGGGCCCGGCGGGCGAGGACGGGGTCGGACTCGCTCACCACGCCGTCCAGCCGTGGCCGGCGAAGGCGGCCTCGAGCCGGCCCGGCAGATCGCCGACGGAGAACTCGCGCCGAGCCAGCTCGACGTTGCGGTCGAGCATCGCCTCGTCCGGCATGCACAGGAACGCCGCCATCTCTGCCGGCCGGTCCGGGTCGAACACCTCCAGGCCCGAGGCCAGGATCTCGTCGAGCACCGGGTAGCGACGGGCGGCGAGCGACCGGCGGGCGATCACCGACTCGACCACAGGGTTCCCGAACCCCTCCCAGCGTGACGGGAACACGACGACGTCGGCGGCGGCGTACGCGTCAGCCGCCGACGCGACCCGCCCGAGCACGACGGGCAGCGCCGTCGCCGACATCACACGAGCCAGCTCGGAGCCGTACCCGTCCTCGGCCGGGCCCGTGAGCCAGTACACGACGCGCCGGTCCGGGAGCAGCGCTCCGAGCTCCTCGGCGAAGCGCACGCCGCCAGGCACGTTCTTGCGGGGGATCGCACGCGTGGGCTGGAGCACGACCGCGTCCTCGTCGTCGAACCCGAGCTCGGCGCGCGTCCGAGCGCGATCGCCCGCGGGCGCGTCGAAGTCGAACGTGTTGCGGATCGTGCGAGCCCTGGTGCCGCGCGCCGCCAACTCCGCGCGTGAGCGGTCGTTGACGACGACGTGCAGCGCGCCGAGGTGGTCGGGCGGCAAGCCTCGGACGTCGGCGAAGCGGGCCCGTTGCCACGGCAGATCGTGGTGATGGAAGACGATGCGACCCGGGTGACGGGCGAGGGTCTCGGACACGGCGAAGGAGGCCTGGGCGTTCAGCGGCAGCGAGCAGATGTTCTCCACCACCACGAGGTCGGCGCCGTCCAGTGCGGCCGCGAGCTGGTCCGCCGCTGCGGCGCCGCCCAGCGCGTCGATCGCCAAGCCGGGCAGGACGACGTCGTCGGGTCGGGGAGAACCGCAGATCTCGCCGGCGATCCGGCGTGTCGAGAACCCGAGAACGCCGAGCGCGCGCTCCCACTTGGCCGTCTCGACCGACACGCCGTCGGTGCCGCCGAGCCGGTACGAGAGCATCGCTGCGGCCGGTGCCATCGACCGGACGATACCGGTCGCCCGGGCCGCACCCTCCGGCGCGGCCTCAGACCTCTCCGCGCCCCTCCTCAGGCTTCGCGCGCGCGTCGTTATGCTCGTCCGCAGCCAGACGCGCGAACACCTGATCCAGCTCGAGGCCCAGCGTGTCGTCGCTGGAGTCGTGTTTCAACGCCTGCTCAGACGCGATTGCCGGTGTCGCGAACGTCTGGACCGGAGCCGGCTTCTCGTCGCGTTCGCGCATCCGTGCCGCGATGCGAGCCATGCGTGCTGCCCGGGTCCGCGGGCGCCGGCGGCGAACTCGACTCCCTTGGTAGAAGACCAGCACGACGCCGATGCCGATGACGATGTCGCCGACGGAAACGAGCTCGTCGATCGGCGCGGGAACTCGCAGACGATCACCCAGGAACGGCAGCAGGTCGTCGTCACTCTCCGGTCGATGCTTGGCCGTCCGCTCGATGGGCTCCTCGACCGTCCGGCCCCCGCGGGTGACCTCGTTGTCGGCGGTCGGCATCCCGCGGTTGAGCCCGATAACGAGCGCGTTCAGACCGATCCCCACCGCGATGACCCACATCATCGACACCCGGATGTTCACGAAACAGAAGGCGAGGAGGAGCGCGAACGACACCATCACGAGCGCGAAGCCGAGGTCGTCGAGGCGGTCGGCCGGGATGTGGACGAACGCCAGCACGATCTGGATCGCGAGCGCGACGACGACCATCCAGATGGACTGGATCCGCGACCGGAACAGTTGCTCGAAGCTGCCTCCGGTGACGACGACGACGAGACAAGCGACGCCGGCGACGACGGCGAGGGACACCACGCCCTTCAACCGTACAACGGGCGGTTCCCCCGTCCGGGTCTCTACGATCTCCCCATGCCGGACGTTCGCTACGAGGTCACGGGGGCAGTCGCGCGCGCGACGATCGATCGACCCGACCGACGGAACTCGATGTCCTTCGACGTGATGGAGGGGCTGCGGGAGGCAGTCGCGCGGGCGAAGGCCGACGAGACCGTGCGGGTGCTCGTCCTCACCGGGGCGGGCGACAAGGCGTTCTGTGCCGGTGCGGACCTCGGCGGAGGAGGGATCGCCGGCGAGGAGGACGCCGCCGCCGCCCACGAGGGACGCGGTGTTCTCGCCGCGTTGTTCCGCGACCTCTGGAGCCTCGGAAAACCGACGATCGCGCGCGTGCGCGGCTATGCCCTCGCGGGCGGGTTCGGCCTCGCCCTGGCGTGCGACTTCGTGGTGGCGTCCGACGACGCTCAGTTCGGCACGCCCGAGGTCAACGTCGGCCTGTGGCCGTACATGATCACCGTGCCGCTCCTGCGTTCGATGCTGCCCAAGCGAGCCCTCGAGCTGATGATGACGGGCCGGCGTGTCGACGCCGCGGAGGCCGGGCGCATCGGGTTCGTCACGCGGGTCGTGCCCGCCGCCGAGCTCGACGACGCCGTCGAAGAGCTGGCCGCGACTCTTGCGTCGAAGTCGCCGCTGATCCTCCGGTGGGGGCGTCAGAGCTTCTACCACGTGCTCGACATGACCCCCGACGACGCGCTCGCGTATCTCCAGGCGATGCTCACGATCACGACCGGGTCCGAGGACACCGCCGAGGGTGTCGCGGCGTTCGCCGAGAAACGCGAGCCGAAGTGGAAGGGGCGGTAGGGCTTCGTGGCCGGCTCCGGCATCGAGTTCACCGACCGCGGCGCGCACGAGCTGAAGGGTGTCCCCGGCGAGTGGGACCTGCTCGCCGTGCGAGGATGACGTCGTGACCACCACGGGGGGCGGTGACGTCCACGACTGGGGGCCGCTGGTCGGCGACCTGAAAGCGCGTCGCGACCGTGCCCTCGAGATGGGCGGGCCGGAGCGCATCGAGCGGCAGCACTCGCTCGGCAAGCTCACGGTGCGCGAGCGCCTCGACGTGCTGCTCGACCCGGGCACGTGGGTGGAGTACGGAATGCTCGCCGACCACATGGACGCCGGCCTCGGAGATCGGTTCCTCGCCGCCGACGGCGTCGTCACCGGGATCGGCGAGATCGACGGGCGACCCGTCGCCGTCGGCGCGTACGACTTCACCGTGATGGCGGGGTCGATGGGCCAGGTCGGCGAGCACAAGATGGCCCGGCTGCGGGAGCTCTCGGTCCGGCAGCGCATCCCGTTCGTCTGGCTGCTCGACTCGGCCGGAGCGCGCATCCAGTCGACGAGCGGCTCGACGTTCGCGGGGGCGGGTGCATTGTTCCGCGAGCAGGTGGCGATGAGCGGCGTCGTGCCGATGGTGGCGGCAATGCTCGGGCACTGCGCGGCCGGGACGGCGTACATCCCGGCGCTGGCCGACTTCGTACCGATGGTGAAGGGCACGTCGTCGATGGCGCTCGGCGGGCGCCATCTCGTCAAGGCGGCGGTCGGGGAGGACGTGAGCGAGGAGGAGATGGGCGG
>DATFXL010000005.1:0-21649 GCA_035316025.1 Acidimicrobiia bacterium | reverse complement strand
CTTCAGCGGGGACAGCGACATGGCGACCGCGGTCGCGCGGCTCACGAACGCACCCGAGCCGATCCGCAGCGTTCGACCGGAGGTGCCCCGGCCGCTCGAGGACGTCGTCGCACGAAGTCTCGCTCGCGATCCCGACTACCGGTACCCGTCGGCACAGGCGTTCAAGGACGCGCTCGCACCCGGGGGCGCCTCCGCCCCCACCGGTCCGCTCGTTCCACCGCGCCCCGCTCCGGAGCCGCCGGGCTTCGAACGCACACACGTGAGCGCGCGGCCGCAGCCGCCACCGCCGGCGCAGACGCTTGCGTCACCGGCGCCCGTCTCGGCACCGCGCTGGCGGCGCCATTGGCCGTGGCTGCTGGTGATCCTTTTGGTCGTCGGCGCGGGTGCCGCCGTTGCGTACGTGCTCACGGGCGCGTCGGACAACGGCAGCCCGGGCGGTGGGAGCACCGCCGAGGCCGCCAGTCAGGCACTACCCGTCGTCGCTGCGCACGACTTCGACCCTCCGCCCGGGGACGGGAGCGAGCACAGCGACGAAACCCGCTTCGCGATCGACGGCGACCCCAGCACGACGTGGCAGACCGAGAGCTACGCAAATCGGAGCTTCGGCAACGCCAAACCCGGCGTCGGCCTCTGGGTGCGACTCGATGCGCCGCACGACATCTCCGCCGTCGTCGTGACCACGCTCGAGGACGGCTGGAGTGGCCAGATCTACGTCGCCGACCAGCCGGGGAACACGCTCGCGGCTTGGGGCGAAGTGCGAGCAGACGGTGACAACCTCCCGGCCGTGAACACGTTCGGCCTTCAGAACACGCGCGGGCAGTACGTACTCATCTGGTGCACACAACTTCCCGAGTCGACCAAGCTCCAGATCGGTGACGTCAAGGTCGAGGGCCGCTGACCGGCGGGAACCGGACGAGGTGCTGGTCACGCAGGCGCGGGCCGTGCCGCCTCGGTCTCCTCGGACCTGCGCTGAGACGCCTCCTACGAAGCGCCCCCGGGTACGCTCACCGGGTTCTCCCAACCGCGAGGAGCCATGAGCGACGACTGGACGACCGACGCGGTCGACAACATCGAGCGGGTCGTCGCGACCGTCCGCGATCGGACCGTCATCCCGGCCCAGAACGTAACCCGGGCGATCGTGTTCGGCCTGCTCACGGCGTTCTTCGCCCTCACCGCCCTGACGATCGCATCGATCGGGCTGTTCCGGCTCGTCGACGTCTACGTCCCGGCGGGCGTGTGGGCCACGTACCTGATCTTTGGTGGAATCTTCGTCGTCGCCGGCACGTTCTGCTGGTCGCGGAGGACGAAGGTTCCGCCGCCGGAATGACCCGGGGAACCGCCCCATGAACGAAGTGCGCGATCTCGTCATCGTCGGATCCGGCCCTGCCGGCCTCACCGCCGCGCTGTACGCGGCCCGGGCCGACCTCAGGCCGGTCGTGATCGAAGGCGCCGAGGCCGGCGGGCAGCTCATGCTGACCACCGACGTCGAGAACTATCCCGGCTTCCCCGACGGCATCCTCGGCCCCGAGCTCATGATGAAGTTCCGGGAGCAGGCGGAGCGTTTCGGGGCGGAGTTCGTCACCGCCGACGTGGACCGGGTCGACCTCTCTGCCTCCCCGTTCGGCGCCTGGGTCGGGAGCACCGAGTACCGCGCCGAGGCGCTGGTCATCGCAACCGGAGCGTCGGCTCGGATGCTCGGGCTGCCGTCGGAGGATCGACTCCTCGGCCACGGCGTGTCTACGTGCGCGACCTGCGACGGGTTCTTCTTCCGCGAGAAGGACATCGCCGTCGTCGGCGGCGGCGACAGCGCCATCGAAGAGGCGCTGTTCTTAACGAAGTTCGCCAGTAGCGTCACGGTGGTCCACCGTCGGGACGAGCTGCGGGCGTCGAAGATCATGCAGGACCGCGCGTTCGCCAACCCGAAGATCGAGTTCCGTTGGAACTCGGTGGTGACCGACGTCGCCGGCGACGGCCAGGTGAGCTCTGTCCACCTGCGCGACACGCTGACAGACGCGTCCTCCGAGCTCGACGTTGGGGGCCTCTTCGTCGCCATCGGCCACGATCCCACAACGAAGCTGTTCGAGGGCCAGGTCGACCTGGACGAGAACGGGTACGTGGTGCTGCCGGCGGCCGGGTCTACCGCCACGTCGGTGGACGGCGTGTTCGCGGCGGGCGACGTCGCCGACCACGTGTTCCGGCAGGCCGTGACCGCGGCCGGGACCGGCTGCATGGCGGCGATCGAGGCCGAGCGCTGGATCGAGGCGCGTCGTCACGTCGCCGCGCAAGCCTGACCGCGCGGAATGGCCGACGTCCCGGCGCGGTTCCACTCCGTAGCTACACTCGACCGACCCTGGCGGAAAGGACCCCCCGTGGGCGCCGACATCACCCATCTCTCGGACAACACCTTCGACGAGACCGTCGGAGGCGCCGATACGCCCGTACTCATCGACTTCTGGGCCGAGTGGTGCGGTCCATGCAAGATGATCGCCCCCACCCTCGAAGAGATCGCCACCGAGCACAAGGACAAGCTCCGCATCGCCAAGCTGAACGTCGACGACAACCCCCAGACGGCGATGCGTTACAACGTCATGAGCATCCCGACACTGATGGTGTTCAACGAAGGCGAGCCGGTGAAGCGACTCGTCGGAGCCAAGGGCAAGGGTCAGCTGCTCCAGGATCTCGCCGAATTCATCTCTTGACGGTGCTGTTTGCCGCCGTCGCGAGCTCCGGCTCAGCGGCGATGGTCGGCAAACCCGCCCTTGCTGCCGCGTGCCGGTGGTCATGACCGCGGCGGGGATCGAACGGGGTGCGACGGGCGAAGCCGTCCGTGACCTGCAGCGCCGACTCGCCGGGCTCGGGCACGACACGTCCCCGGACGAGCCGGGCGAGTTCGGGCCCGCCACCGAAGCGGCCGTACGCGCCTTCCAGGAACAGCGCCGCCTCGAGGTCGACGGGCTGTGCGGCCCTCAGACGTGGTCGGCGCTGGTCGAGAGCGGTTTCACGCTCGGGGATCGCACCTTGTACTTCCGCCAGCCGATGCTGCGGGGCGACGACGTCACCGAGCTCCAGCATCGGTTGAACGCGCTCGGGTTCGACGCCGGTCGCGAAGACGGCATCCTCGGTGAGCAGACCGCCGTGGCAGTGGCCGAGTTCCAACGCAACGTCGGGCTGGCGCCGGACGGCTTCTGTGGTTGGACGACGGTCGCCGCACTGCGCCGGGTCGGCAAGCTCGCCGCCGGATCCGTTGCCAGCGTGCGCGAGCGCGAGATTCTGGACCGTGGCCCCCGCGGGCTGGGCGGGCGGCGCGTCTTCATCACGACCGCACCCGGGTTCGAGGCGCTCGGTGACGCCGTGTGCCGAGGCCTGTCCGAGGCGGGCGCCGGGGCATTGCTCGACTCTGCGGGCTCCGACGACAGCACCACCGCGGCGGCGGCCAACCGCTTCGGTGCCGCGCTCGTCCTCGCACTACGCGCCGGCGCCGCCGACTCCGGATGCCGGTGCACGTACTTCTCGTCCGGGACGTTCCGATCAGAAGCCGGGTTCCGCGTTGCGACGGCGGTGCAGAACGAGTTGCAGACCGTCCTACCGACCGCGCCCGAACCGACGGGGAAGGCGTACGGCATCCTCCGCGAGACGCGCATGGCAGCCGTGGTGTGCGAGCTCGTAGAACGCGGCGACGTTGCCGCCATGCGGAACGTCGTCGCCCGCGGCGGTGACGTAAGCAGGGCGATCGTACGCGGCGTGCGCCGCGGTGTCGGCGACGTCGAGGGCTAGCCGTCCCTCGCGGCGACGTACGCCGACAGAGCACGCACGACCGTGGGTCGCAGCTTCTCGGTGTCGACGCCCTGCTCGCGCAGGACGCGGCCCGCGAGCCCGTCTCCCTCGACCACGAGCGCGAGCAGCAAATGCTCGGTACCGATGTAGTTGTGACCCAGGCGCAGCGCTTCGCCACGCGTGAGGTCGAGCACCCGGCGTGCACGGGGCGTGAACGGAGCCTCCGGCGTCGGCGCGGACCCCGGCGACGGCGGTCCCGCCGCCGCAACGACAGCGGCGCGCACCGGACCGGCGGGGACGCCGAGCTCGTCGAGAACGCGTACCGAGAGCGCGCCGGGATCGACGAGGATGCCGAGCAGGAGATGCTCGGTGCCGACATAGTTGTGGCCCATCTCGCGTGCCTCTTCGCGTGCGCGTGCCACGCTGGCGCGCGCCCGCGTCGTGTACCGCACGAGGAGGTCGGCGTCGTCGGCGGGCGCCGGCTCGTCGCGGGCGACGAAGCGTTGCTGGGCGCCCTGCTTCGTGACACCGAGCGCGGTGCCGATCTCGGCCCACGAGCACCCCGCCTGCCGCGCGGCGGCGACGAAGTGGCCCAGGAGCAGATCGGCCTTGTTCGTGATCTCGCCCGTGACCTCGGCCGCCGCCATGACGCGGGCGAGCGCGTCGCCGTCGGCGCTCCGGTCGTGAACGGTCTGGATGAGCTCGGCGAGTGAAGGGGCCGGGGTCACGACGTCAACTATACGTTGACGACCCGCCGGGGTCAACCGGCTGTTGACGCTCGCTCGTGTCGTCAGCCGGTCTCGGCGCGGGGCTGGCGGTCACCGGTCACGACCCGGTACAACCGTTCGAGATCCTCGAGGTCGGCGAAGTCGATCGTGATCCTGCCGTGCTTCCCGCCCACCGAGATCTTCACGCGCGTTTCGAGGTAGTCACCGAGGAGCTCCTGGAGCTCGAGCAGCCCGGGCGGGCGAAGCTGGCCCGGAGCTGCCCCGCCGCCGCGCTTCGGCTCACTGCCGTGGGCACGTACGGCGTCCTCCACCGCCCGCACCGAGAGCCCCTCGCTGACGACGCGTCGCGCGAGCTGCTCCTGGAACGCGCGGTCGGGGGTGCCCAGCAGCGCGCGCGCGTGACCGCCCTTGAGCGTGTCCTCCTGGATCAGCTTCTGGATCGCCGGTGGGAGCTGCAAGAGCCGCAGCGTGTTCGTGATCGCGACGCGGCTGCGTCCGACGCGCGCCGCCACCTGATCGTGAGTGAGGTGGAAGTCCTCGATGAGCTGCTGGTACGCGGCTGCTTCCTCGAGCGGGTTGAGGTCGGTGCGATGGACGTTCTCGACCAGGGCGTGCTCGAGGGCCGACGCGTCGTCGGTGGTACGGATCAGCGCCGGGATCGCCTGCAGGCCCGCCCGTCGCGCCGCCCGCCACCGCCGTTCACCGGCGATGAGCTCGTAGCCTTCGTCGGCGGGGCGCACGAGCACCGGCTGGAGCACGCCGACCTCGCGGATCGAATCGGCCAGCGCGCTGAGCTGCTCCTCACCGAAGTGCTCGCGTGGCTGGTACCGGTTGGGCTGGATCGCCGAGACCGGCAGCTCCTGGTACCCGCCGGCGCCGAGGCCTTCGGCCGCGCCGGCGGGGATCAGGGCGCCGAGTCCCTTACCCAGACCGCCTTTTCGCGTCACGACACACCTCTTTCGCAAGCTCCCGGTACGCCTTGGCGCCCCGGGAGGTGGAATCGAACACGATGATGGGCTGCCCGAACGACGGCGCTTCCGAGAGCCGCACGGTTCGGGGCACGACGGTCTCGTACACACGACGACCGAAGTGGGCACGCACCTCGTCGACGACCTGGTCGGCGAGCTTGGTGCGACCGTCGTACATGGTCATGATGATCCCGCGCACGTCGAGCATGGGGTTGAGGTTGGTTCGGACGAGGCCGACGTTGCGCAGCAACTGGCCGAGCCCCTCGAGTGCGTAGTACTCGCACTGGATCGGCACCATGACGCCGTCGGCGGCGGCCATGCCGTTGACGGTGAGAAGGCCGAGCGACGGCGGGCAGTCGATGAGGACGATGTCGTAGTCGTCGCGGACCTCGTCGAGCGCACGGCGGAGCTTGAGCTCCCGGCTCATCGCCGGGACGAGCTCGATCTCGGCACCGGCGAGGTCGATCGTCGCCGGCGCTACGAACAGGTTCTTGAGGCTCGTCGGCTCGATGCAGTCCTCGAGGGCGCCGTTGTTCATGAGCACGTCGTAGACCGAGGACCCGAGGTCCCGAGCGCTGAGCCCGAGCCCCGTCGTGGCGTTGCTCTGGGGGTCGAGGTCCACCACGAGCACCCGGAGACCCTCCTCGGCGAGCGCGGCGCCGAGGTTGACGGCGGTGGTCGTCTTGCCGACACCGCCCTTCTGATTGGCGATCGCGAGCACCGCCGGGAGCAGCAGCGGGGTAGGGTCCTCGGCCGCCCGGGCCAGGAGCTGCCGGGTGGGAGTGTCGGCGGGTTCGATCGGGGGAGGGTCGAAGGCGGGCAGATCGAGGCGCCGCTCACCATCATCCGTGACCGCGGTCTCGACCTCCGGCTCGGCGCGGCGGCTGCCCTTACTGGGCGTGCCCCGTCGGAGGGAGGTCAGCGCCTGACGGCCGCGACGTTTCACTTCGTCGTCTACCCGGCCCATTTCGGGTCCTCTACTCGTCGTACCCAGCGCGCGTCGCAATGTTGGCTCCGCCCTCCCACGGTGGTCAAGGGCCCGAGTCAGAATCTCCGGTTTCACGGGGAACATGCCGCGATTCGGACGCCCCGAGAGGGGGCGCCGCCGGGCCGACCTCACCGTTTCACGGGAAACATCCGGTCACCACAGCGGCTGGCGCGCCGGGACCCCCGTCCGACGGGGCCACCGATCGGAGACCACGCCCGCCCTCTCCAGGATCGCGACCCCGGCGCCCGGGCCCCGATACCGGCTCGGGCCGCTCAGCCCCAGCGCCGCGACCCCCTCGACCGGCCACCGATCCCGGTTCCCGGCCTCCGGGGGCTCACTCACCGCCAGCCGCCCATCCGGGACGAGAAAACCCACCGCGCACTCGGCCGTCGTCGCGGGGCCTCCGAAACCACGGGCGACCACGAGGTCGAACGTCCCGCGCAAGCGCCGGTCCCGGGCCAACTCCTCCGCCCGTCCCCACCCCACGGAGGCGCGATCCAGCAGGTCGAGCTCCCGGAGGGCGCCCTCCAGGAACCGGCAGCGCCGGCGTCGAGCGTCGAGCAGGAATCCCGTCGCCAACGGCCAGACCTCGAGCAGGACCAACCCCGGCACACCTCCACCCGACCCCAGATCCAAGAAGTGGCCGCTGAAGTCAGGCCCGATGGCGTCCGCCATCTGCGCCGCGTGCTCCAGGTGCGCCTCGACCGGCCCCGGCCCGAGCATCCCCCGGCTCCGGGCAACCTCGAGCTGCTGCAGGAGCGACCGGCGCCGATCGCGGGCGATCATCGCCCGCCTGACTCAGCCAGGCCGGATCACGACCCGTCGCCGGGGCTCCTCGCCTTCCGAGACCGTGCTCACCCCGTCCATCTCGGCGACGACGTCGTGCACGACCTTCCGGTCCGAGGCACCCATCGGCTCGAGCGACTGCTCCTCGTCCTCGTCTCGCACCCGTTCGGCGAGCTGCCGGGCGAACTCGGCCAGCGCCTCGCGGCGCTTCGCCCGGTACCCGCCGACGTCCACGTGCACTCGGACACCGTGGCCGCCGGTCTGGCGTTGCACCACCGTGCGAACCAGTTCCTCGATGGCGCCCAAGGTCGCGCCGCGTGGGCCGACGAGCAGGCCCAGATTCTCCCCCGTGACCTCGACGAGCACGGTGTCTTCTTCCTCCAGGCGACTCCCGACGTCGGCTTTCGCGCCGAAGGCCTCGACGAGGCCGCGGGTGAAATCGACGGCCTGATCGGCTTGCTCCTCGATCGAGATCTCGGGTTGCTCGTCCACCGTTGCTCGCTGCTCCTGTTCCTCGGGCGGGCGTTCGCCGCGCCCTCCGCCCCCACCGCGCCGGCGCCGGCGCCGGTTCCTCGAGGGTCTGGTCGCCGTGCTCTGATGCGGGCCGTCGCCCTCCGCTCCGCCGGCAACCCGCTCCCTCGGGCCCCGGTCATCGCTTCGATTTGCCGCCGTGGCCCGCCGCCGCGACCGGCGGCGGGCTTCCCCCGGCTTCTCCCGAGAGATGGGCTTCACCCGGGCCCGGATACGCGCCTCTCCCCCGAAACGACCCAGCAGACCACCACGCGGGCGGGCGAGGACCTCGTACTCGACGTCGTTCTCGTCGACCCCCAGCTCGTCGAGGGCGGCGTCAAGCGCCACTTCGACCGTCCGGCCGGTCGTCTCGACCCATTCCATCTACCGCTTCCGCTTCTTGTTGCTGCTCCGCCGGCGTCGCCGTCGTGACTGGCCGGCGCGGGCGGCCCCGCCCTGCCGCGCCGCGGGTTGCTTCGACGCCGGTTGCTCGGAGGAGGGCTGCTTCGACGGCGCGGGTTGCTTGCCGGCCGCCCCGCCCGAGTTCCCATCCGGCGGGGGGCGGAACAGATCCCGGAGCGCCCCGAGCGGGCTGGACCGTGCCCCAGCCGTCGCCGGCTTCGAGGGCGGCGCGGGCTTGGCTTCCTCCGGCGCGGGCGCGGGCTCTTCGGTGTCGCCGTCGGCGGGCGCCTCGACCTCGCGCTTGGCCGGCGAGCTCTTCGCGTCGATCGCGCCGCCCTTCCGAAGGTCGCCCCGCGGCGCGATCTTGCGAATGATCAGCTCTTGCTGACCCAGCCGCCAGAGGTTGGACACCAGGAAGTAGAGGACGAGGCCAGCGGGGAAGAACAACGAGAAGGCGCCGAAGGCGATCGGCAGCACCTTCGTCACCATCTGCATCTGCGGGTTCCCGCCCGCCGGCGTGTTGCGCTGGCTCTGGCGCGATTGGAGAAAGCCGGTCAGGAAGACCAGACCGACGAGGATGTAGTACGGCAACGCCGACAGGAGGTCGCCGTGATTGTCCGTCGCCTTCAGCGACAGGTCCATCCCGAGGAAGGTGAGCCCGTTCGGCTCGGCGGCGACGATCGCCTTGTAGAGCGCCGAGCCCTGCGGCACCGTCGCCGCCGTCGAGCGCAACACGTGGAAGAGCGCGATGAAGACCGGGAACTGCACCACGAGAGGCAGGCACCCGCCCAGCGGGTTCACCTTGTTCTCCTGGTACAGCTTCATCATCTCTTCGTTGAGCTTTTGGCGATCCCCCTTGTGCTTCGCCTGGAGCTTCTTGATCTCCGGCTGCAGCCGCTGCATCGCCAGCATCGAGCGCGACGACTTCGCAGTCAGCGGGAACAGGACGATCATCACCGAGATCGTCAGCAGGATGATCGCCACGCCCTCGTTCGGGATGATGGCGTAGAAGAACGCCAGGACGGCGCCCAGCGCGTTGTAGAGCGGATCAAGCATCGGTCAGCCTGCTCTCCTGGGCGAACGTGTGTTCGGTACGGGGTCGATGCCGCCGCCACCCCACGGGTGACAGCGAGCCAGCCGGCGGACCGCCAGCCACAGGCCCCGGATGGCGCCATGACGCTCCAGTGCCTCGAGCGCGTACGCCGAGCAGGACGGGTAGAACCGGCACCGCGGCGTCAAGTGGACGCTCACGAGCCGCCAGGCCCGGACCGGCAGCATCAGCACGCGCGCCGCGATCGAGGGCGGCGCCGGGACCTCGACCACGGTGCTCATCGTCGTCCCCCGGCTACGGCGAGGAGATCCGAAAGCGTGGCGACGAGCTCGTCGAACGGCATCGTCATCGCCTCTCGGCGAGCCGAGACCAGGTAGGCGCCCCCGTCACGAAGGCTCGCGTCGACTTCGGCCGCCGCGGCGCGCAAGCGACGACGGAGGCGGTTCCGGGCCACGGCATTCGCGGCCCCCGACACCGCGTACGCGACCCGAGGTGGGGCGTCGTCTTCGGCGACGAATCGAACCGTGATCGGGCCGCGAACGTGTCGTTCCGCCCGGGCCAGGGCCGCGAACGTCGCACGATCCCGGACGCGTCGGATCAGGCCGAGAGGCGCGTGCGGCCGCGCTGGCGCCGAGCCCTGAGCACCGCCCGACCGCCACGGGTACGCATGCGAGTCCGGAAGCCATGACGCTTCTTGCGCTTCCGGTTGTTCGGCTGGAACGTGCGCTTCACGCATGGCCTCCTCGCGAGGGGTTCGCCTGTGAGCCCGTGGTCGGGGGCCGCGACAGTCAGGCGAAACACCGAGTGTACGGCGACGCGTGAAACGGTCGCAACGCGGGGTATCGCGCCGCCACGTCGACCTTCGCGACCCTTGTTCGCTGCGAAAGTCCAGTGGTACGTTCGGCCTGCTCGCCAACGACACGGCCTCGGAGGCGAACTTCCCCGGGTCCCGAGGCCGAATATTTCTGCCGGACCGCGGCCGCCTCGAGTGGCCCCGCAAGAGGAACCTTCTCCACACCTGTGGACGCACCTGTGGAATTCGACCGGGGTGTCAGCGCCGCCGAGATCTGGGAGCACGGCGCGACTGCCCTGCGTTCCCAGCTCGCTCCGAACACGTGGGGCCTGTGGTTCGAGGGCGTCCGTGCCATCGCCCTCGACGATGACGTGCTCGTCCTGGCCGTCCCGAGCACCCTGGCCGCGGACCGTATCCGCTCGAGCTACACCGGCATGCTCGCCGACACCCTGCGGGACGTCACCGGCCAGCAGCTCCGGGTCGAGCTGACCGTCGAGACCGACTCCCGCTCCGACGACGCCGTTCCTCCTCCGCCGCCGCCGATCGCCACTGCGCCCCTCAGCGACCTTCCCTCGACGGCGCCGCCCGTCGTCGACGACGAGCCGGGACGGCTCTGGGCGTCGGGGGGCCTCAATCCCCGGTACACCTTCGACCAGTTCGTCATCGGCGCCTCCAACCGGTTCGCCCACGCGGCGGCACTCTCGGTAGCGGAGGCACCGGCCCGCTCGTACAACCCCTTGTTCATCTACGGCGCAGCTGGCCTCGGCAAGACCCACCTGCTGCACGCGATCGGCCATCACGTCAAAGCGGTGTTCCGCAACAAGCGCGTGCGCTACGTCTCCACCGAGACCTTCATGAACGAATTCGTCGACGCCATCCGAGCGAAGACGATGCCCGCGTTCAAGCGCCGGTACCGCGACCTCGATGTCCTCCTCATCGACGACATCCAGTTCCTCGAGCGCACCCAGGAGCTCCAGGAGGAGTTCTTCCACACGTTCAACCAGCTCCACAACGAAGACGGTCAGATCGTCATCTCCTCGGACCGGCCCCCCAAGTCCATCGCCACCCTCGAGGACCGCCTCCGAAGCCGCTTCGAGTGGGGCCTGATCACCGACGTGCAAGTCCCCGAGTTCGAGACCAGGTTGGCGATCCTCCGGAAGAAGTCCGAGGCCGAGCATCTCGACGGGATCCCGGACGAGGTCTTCGCCTTCATTGCCGGCAACATTCACGACAACGTTCGGGAGCTCGAGGGTGCACTTCTCCGTGTGAACGCCTACCGGGCCCTGAACGACGCGCCTCTCACCGACGAGATCGCCCACCAGGTCCTCGCTGACCTTCTCTCCCCGGCCCAGCCGCGTGAGATCACACCCGAGCTCATTCTCGAAGAGACCGCCAAGATGTTCGGCTGGACCGTCGATGACCTGTGCGGCAAGAGCCGACGCCGGCCGCTGGTCACCGCCCGACAGATCGGCATGTACGTCATGCGCGAGCTCACCGGTTACAGCTATCCGCAGATCGCCAAGGAGTTCGGGGGCCGCGATCACACGACCGTCATGTACGCGGTCGAGAAGATCAAGCAGCAGATGAACGAGCGTCACACCACCTTCGACCAGGTCAACGAGCTCATCGCCCGCATCAAGCTGGGCACCGGTGGATAACCCTGTGGACACGTGGGGAAATCATCCCGGCCCATGGGGACGAGCCTGGGCAAAACTCTCGCCCTCAAGCACTCCTTGAGGGATCCCGGTGGACAATCGGGGGAATCCCTCACCCCCTCCCACCTGCCGGAACAACCGGCTGTCCCCAATCCACACGGCCTACTACAACGGCTATTCAAAGATCCCCAACTGTTGAGGAAACCGACCACACCGACCCAAGGAGATTGCCGGTGAAGTTCCGCTGCGAACGGGACACCCTTGCTGATGCCATTGCTGTTGCACAGCGTGCGGTGGCCTCGCGGACCGGCGCGTTGCCGGTGTTGTCAGGCTTGCGCGTCTCACCGACGGACTCGGGCGTCGAGCTCGTCGGGTCCGACCTGGAGCTCACGATCCGGGTCGATGCGCCTGCCGACATCGAAGGAGACGGAAGCTCGGTCGTTCCCGCCCGGTTGTTCTCCGAGATCGTGCACAAGCTCGAGGCGGGCACCGTGTCGGTCGAGTTCACGGACGACGAAGCGCGTGTGGAGGCCGGACGGTTCCGGACGTCGTTGCGCACGTTGTCGGCGGCAGACTTCCCGCGGCTGACGGAGCCTGAGGGAGCAGGTGTCAAGGTGGAGTCCGGTGCCTTGACGGAGGCCTTGCGTCAGGTGGTTCCGGCGGCGTCGAAGGACGATGCCCGACCGATCCTGACGGGTGTGTTGCTCACCGCGTCCGCCGGCGGTCTGCGGCTGGTTGCGACGGACTCGTATCGACTCGCGGTGCGTGACCTTCATGGCGTGAGCATGCTGGCCGAGGGCCAGAAGGTCCTGGTGGCGGGGAAGGGCCTCGGTGAGGTGCAGCGCCTTCTCGGAGACGAGGAGATCGAGGTCGTGCTCGCCGAGCGCGAGGTCGTCTTCCGCGTCGGGCGTACGTCGGTGACGACACGCCTCATCGAGGGTGACTTCCCGAATTACGAGCAGCTCATCCCGAGCGGGTATCCGAATCGCCTCACCGTCGCTCGTGACCAGCTGAGTGCCGCCATCAATCGCGTGCGACTCGTCGGTCAGGGTCGCGACACGGCTCCGATCCGGTTGGCGATGACTGCCGAGGGGCTCGAGCTCTCGGCCGTCGCCCAGGACGTCGGCGAAGCCCACGAGATGGTGGAGGCGAAGTACGAAGGCGGCGACCTCACCGTCGCCTTTAACTCGCAGTTTCTGCTGGAGGGCATCGACGCCGCGGCGGGGTCCGAGATCCTGATCGAGTCCATCGATCCCCTCAAGCCTGCCGTTCTGAAGGGAACCGACAGCGGCGACTTCCTCTACCTCCTCATGCCGGTCCGGATCTCCTAACCGAGCACGGCGCGAACGATGAGCGTCGTGACGCGACTCGCGCTGACGTACTTCCGGTGTTATTCGGCCGTGGACCTCTTGCTGCCCACTGGTGTGACGGTCGTAGCGGGCGCGAACGGCGAGGGCAAGACGAGCTTGCTCGAGGCGTTGGGGTGGGCGGCCACGACTCACTCCTTCCGCGGCGTCCCCGATGCCGCGCTCGTGCGCACCGGTGCGGAGGCCGCGTACTTACGGGTCTCGGTCCAGGAACCCGACCGTGATCAGCTGATGGAAGCCGAGATCCGTGCTGTGGGACGGAACCGGGTCCAGGTCAATCGCCATCCACTGGCGCGGGCACGTGACCTCCTCGGGTTGGTGCGCGTCACGGTCTTCGCTCCCGACGACTTGCAACTCGTCAAAGGCGGGCCGGCGGGCCGGCGCAGCTACCTCGACGAGCTTCTCGTTGCCATTGCTCCTCGCTACGACGCCGTCCGCGCGGAGTTCGATCGGGTGTTGAAGCAACGCAACGCGTTGTTGCGACAAGGTCTGCGTGGGCCGGATGCGGATTCGACCCTGGTGGTGTTCGACGACCAGCTCGTGCGGGCCGGGAGCGAGATCGTGCGCGGCCGGCTCCGGCTCACCGCGCGGTTGTTGCCGGCGCTACGCGACGCATACCAGGGCCTGGCCGGACCGGGCGACGAGGTGGAGGCGGCCTACGAAGCCGAATGGGCGGAAGGGAGCGTGGCGTCTGCTGCCGACGACATCGACGAGCTGTTGCGCGCCGCCCTTCTTAGCCGACGCGCCGCGGAGGTCGAACGAGGTGTGACCCTCGTTGGTCCGCATCGCGACGAATGGCGTGTCCGTCTCGCTGGCCTCGAGGCTCGCACGCACGCGTCGCAGGGGGAGCAGCGCACCCTGGCGCTCGGTCTGCGGCTCGCGGGCCACAGGGTCGTCGCCGACGTCGTGGGGACCGAGCCGGTCCTGTTGCTCGACGACGTCTTCAGCGAGTTGGACCCGGCACGCGCCGACGCTTTGGTCGCCCAGCTCCCTGCCGGCCAGACGTTGATCACCACCGCGTCGGCCGTGCCCAGGTCAGTGCATCCCGAGCGTCGTCTCCGGGTGCACGACGGGCGAGTCGAGGAAGCGTGAGCGCGCAACCGCGGGACCGCGGAGACGAGCCGCGCCCGCTTCGTGATTCGTTGGCCGAGGTCAGCGCCGACCTCGGTCTGCCGGAACCCGACGGCCTCGCACTCCTCATCGACGAATGGCAGAACCTGGTCGGTGTCGACGTGGCGCCGCACTGCCGATTGACTTCACTGCGGGACGGAGTACTGCGCGTCACGGTCGACTCCGCGCCGCGTGCGACACAACTCCGATACCTCGAGGCCGAGCTCGTCGGGCGTTCGGCGGCGATGCTGGGCCCCGGTGTCGTGCGCGAGGTGCGGGTTCGCGTCAGCGCGCCGGCTCCTCGGCGCGGACGCTGAAAAGCGCGCGCAAGCGCGACGGGAACGCCGTTCTCGTCAGAGTCGTCTGGTACAATGGGATCGACGATTTAGGGGTCCTGACCAGCACTTTTGTCGGATTCCCCACCCCTCGCCGGGGTGAGCAGGGCCCTCCCCCGGCCCCGATCAGAAAGGCGCCGCGCGTGGCGTACACCGCCAAGGACATCACGGTGCTGAAGGGCCTCGAGCCTGTGCGCGAGCGCCCGGGCATGTACATCGGCTCGACCGGGCCTTCGGGTCTGCATCACCTCGTCTACGAGGTGGTCGACAACTCCGTCGACGAAGCGATGGCCGGCGAGGCCACGAGGATCGACGTGACCTTGCTCGCCGACGGTGGCTGCCGCGTCGCCGACAACGGACGCGGCATCCCTATCGACAACCATCGCGAGTTCAAGAACAAGTCGGCCGCCGAGGTCATCATGACCATGTTGCACGCGGGTGGGAAGTTCGGCGGCGACGGCTACAAGATCTCGGGCGGTCTGCACGGTGTCGGCGTCTCCGTCGTGAATGCACTGTCCAGCCGCCTCGTCATGGAGATCCATCGCGACGGCGGCCTCTGGACGCAGGAGTTCGCGAAGGGCGGAAAGCCCCAGGGCAAGATCCGGCGCGTCAAGGCGTCGAAGCAGCACGGGACGACCATCACCTTCTGGCCCGACGCGACGATCTTCGAGGAGACCGACTTCCGCGCCCAGACGCTGCTCGAGCGACTGCGCGAGATGGCCTTCTTGAACAAGGGCCTCGAGATCAGGTTCACCGACGAGCGCACCGACCCGAAGACCGAGCAGACCTACAAGTACTCGGGAGGGCTGATCGACTTCGTCAAGCACCTCAACGGATCGAAGGACCCGCTCTTCAAGCGCGTCATCTCGCTCGAGGAGAAGGGCAAGGCGGGCGAAGTCGAGATCGCGATGCAGTGGAACACCGGCTTTTACGAGGGCATCCACTCGTTCGCGAACAACATCGCCACCACCGAGGGCGGCATGCACGAAGAGGGATTCAAGAAAGCCCTCACGAACGCGGTGAACCGCTACGCGCGCAACAAAGGCATGGTGAAGGACAAGGACGTGTCGCTCCTCGGCGAGGACATCCGCGAGGGGCTGACCGCCATCGTGTCCGTGCGCCTTCGCAACCCGCAGTTCGAAGGCCAGACCAAGGCGAAGCTCGGCAACACCGAGATGCGGTCCGCCGTCGAGAAGGCCACGAACGAGAAGCTCGGCGACTGGCTCGAAGAGCACCCCTCGGAGGCCCGCCAAGTCCTCAACAAGGCGACGCAGGCCGCCCGTGCCCGAGTCGCGGCCCGCCAGGCGCGCGACCTCACTCGCCGGAAGTCACTGCTCGAATCGGCCGCCATGCCCGGCAAGCTGGCCGACTGCTCCTCGAAGGATCCCGAGCAGTCGGAGCTCTTCATCGTCGAAGGCGACAGTGCCGGCGGCAGCGCCAAGCGTGCCCGCGATGCCAGCTTCCAGGCGATCCTCCCCATCCGGGGCAAGATCCTCAACGTCGAGCGCGCCCGCATCGACCGCCTGCTCAAGAACGAGGAGGTCCAGTCGCTCGTCACCGCGATCGGGAGCGGAACCGGCGAGGACTTCAACGCCGACAAGGTTCGCTACCACAAGGTGATCATCCTCGCCGACGCCGACGTGGACGGCGCCCACATCCGGACCCTCCTCCTCACCTTCTTCTTTCGCCAGATCACGGAGATGCTGAAGAGCGGGTTCATCTACATCGCACAGCCGCCGCTGTACCGCGTCGACATCGGCAAGGAGCACTACTACCTGAAGGACGACGCCGTGCTGCGCGACTTCGATGCCGCACACGAAGGACGCAAGTACGAGGTTCTCCGCTTCAAGGGGCTGGGCGAGATGGACTGGGAGGAGCTCAAGGTCACGACGATGGACCCGGCGACGCGCAATCTCCTCCAGGTGTCGGTCGAAGATGCGGCCATCGCCGACGAGATCTTCTCCATGCTGATGGGGGACGACGTCGAGACGCGTCGACACTTCATCCAGGAGAACGCCAAGGACGTCCGCTTCCTCGACATCTGACCCGCATATCTGACACCCATGCCTGACGACGGCCAGCAGACGCTCGGCAACATCGAACCCATCGAGATCCAGGAGGAGATGGAACGCTCCTACCTGGACTACGCCATGTCGGTCATCACCGCGCGCGCACTCCCCGACGCACGCGACGGTCTCAAGCCCGTGCAGCGCCGCATCATCTTCGGGATGTACGAACAGGGGCTGCGCCCGGACCGCAAGCACCAGAAGTCGGCGCAGGCCGTCGGCCAGGTGATGGGGAAGTACCACCCGCACGCCGGCGAGGCCATCTACGACGCGCTGGCGCGCATGGCCCAGGAGTTCTCGCTGCGCTACCCGCTCATCGACGGGCACGGGAACTTCGGGTCACCCGACCCGAACGACAGCCCGGCGGCGCAGCGTTACACCGAGGCCCGCCTCGCTCCGTTGGCGATGGAGCTGATCGGCGAGATCGAGGAGAACACCGTCGACCTCGCCGATACGTACGACGGCCAGAACCAGGAGCCCGTCGTGCTCCCGGCCCGCTTTCCGAACCTGCTCGTGAACGGCGGCGGCGGGATCGCCGTCGGAATGGCGACAAACATCCCGCCCCACAACCTGAACGAGGTCATCGACGCGTGCATCCACGTGCTCGACAACCCGGACGCCAAGACCAACGACCTGATGAAGTACGTGAAGGGCCCCGACTTCCCGACCGGCGCGTTGATCCTCGGACGCGACGGCATCAAGGAGGCCTACCGGACGGGTCACGGCTCCATCAAGATGCGTGCCGTCACCGACATCGAAGAGGGCCGCCGGGGCGAGAGCCGGATCGTCGTCACCGAGATCCCGTATCGGACCTCCGTCGAGGTGATCGGCCAGAAGATCGCCGAGCTGGTGAACGAGCGCAAGCTCGACGGCGTCAAGGACGTTCGCAACGAGTCCGCCGGCGACACGACGCGCCTCGTGATCGAACTCCGGCGCGACGCCAACCCACAGGTCGTCTTGAACCAGCTCTACAAGCACACATCGATGCAGTCGACCTTCCCGGTCCACATGCTGGCGCTCGTCGACGGGGTGCCGAAGCTGTTGAACCTGCCACAAGCGGTGCTGGTCTACGTCGCGCACGAGATGGAGGTCGTGCGACGTCGCACGGAGTACCGCGTGGAGAAGGCCCGCGAGCGCGCCCACATCGTCGAGGGGCTCGTACGCGCGCTCGACATGATCGATCCGATTATCGAGCTGATCCGGGCCGCTGCCGACGTCGACGCGGCCCGAGCCGGCCTGATGGCGAAGCCGTTCGAGTTCAGCGAGATCCAGGCCAACTTCATCCTCGATATGCAGCTCCGGCGGCTGACGCAGCTGGAGGGTCAGAAACTGCGGGACGAGCTGGGCGAGCTGCGGGACCGCATTAAGGAGCTCGAGTCGATCCTGCGCAGCAAGCAGAAGCTGCGCACGGTGATCAAGGACGAGCTCGGAGAGCTACGCGATCGCTACGGCACTGAGCGTCGGACCCGGATCACCGTCGACTCCGGCGAGCTCGACGCCCTGGATCTGATCGAGGACGAAGAGGTCATCGTCGTTCTCTCGAAGAAGGGTTACATCAAGACCGTCGCCGCCGACGCCTTCCGGCGCCAGGGCCGGGGCGGCCGCGGCGTGAAGGGCGGCAACCTGCGTGACGACGACTACGTGGCCCACCTGCTCCCCACGACCGCCCACTCGTACCTGCTGTTCTTCTCGAACCGGGGCCGGGTATACCGCCTGCGCGCTCATGAGATTCCGATGAAGGAGCGCACCGCCCGAGGTACTGCCCTCGTCAACCTCGTCTCGTTGAACCAGGGAGAGCAAATTCAGGCGATCATCGACACCCGCACGTACGAGGACGGTGCCTACCTGTTCTTCGCGACGAGGAACGGCGTCGTGAAAAAGACGCGCATCTCGGAGTTCGACTCGTCGATCCGCAGCGGCCTCAAGGCCATCAATCTCCACGGCAACGACGAGCTGGTGAAGGTGATCCAGACCACCGGGCGCAATGACATCGTGATGGTGTCGCGCGAGGGTATGACGATCCGTTTCGCCGAGAGCGGCGTCCGGGCGATGGGACGAGACACCGCCGGTGTGCATGGCATGAGGCTCAAGAGCAAGGATGACGCGGTGGTCGGCTGCGACGTGGCCCGCAGGGGGGCCGTCATGCTCTTTGTGAGCTCGAGCGGGCACGGCAAACGGACCAAGCTCGACCTGTTCAAGGGGCAGAATCGGGGGGGTCAGGGGGTCCGCGGGATGAAGATCACGGCCGCCCGGGGCGGGGTCGTGGGGGCGTTCTGCGTCAATGACACCGACGAGATCTTGGTCTTCTCGTCGGCGGGCAATATCATCCGCATGGGAGCCAGGGAGATCTCGGCGCAGGGGCGTGACGCCACCGGTGTCCGCGTAGCCCGACTCGGCGAGGGAGAGAGCGTCGTCGCTGTGGCTCCCGTACTCGAAGCCGACGACGGAGAGGGACTCTCAACCGCATGAGCGCCAGCCCCGAGGAAATGGAGCCGCGGCGTGCGAGAAGCGCCCCGGTGAATCCGATGCGCAACGAGCAGCAGACCCGCACCGGCCGCCGTCCGGCAACGCCGGCGCCTCCCGGTGATGGAGCCGGGCGCGCCGGCTCGGATTCTTCCGGAGCCCCAACGACCCGATCCTCGCGATCGCGCGCGTCGTCGATGCCGGGCCCGCGGGCACCCCGGCGCGTACGCCACACGATCAAGAAGGTCGACCTGTGGTCGGCACTCAAGATCTCGCTCTGTTTCTACGTGTGCGAGATGGCGGTCCTCGTTACCGCGATCGCGTTCCTCTGGCTGATCGCGGACGGGTTCGGCATCATCGGCAGCGTCGAGAAGTTCATCGGGGACCTGCTGTCGTCGAAGGACTTCAAGTTCCTGTCCGCCGCCATGCTGCGCGGCACCATCCTGGTCGGTTTGGTCCTCGTCGCCATCCAGGTCGTCGCGACCGTCCTTGCGTGCGCGTTCTACAACCTCTTCGCCGAGCTCTTCGGCGGTGTCGAGATCACGGTGATCCAAGAGGACGCGCCCGGCAAACGGTAGGCAAGAGCTCGGGGCTATAGCTCAGCCGGTTAGAGCGCATCCCTGATAAGGATGAGGTCGGTGGTTCGATTCCACCTAGCCCCACCATTTCCTGGTGCCCGAGCCGCCGTCTGCATCGAGTCCTACACTGCCGGCCATGAAGGCGCTCCGCCGCGGTCTGATCGTCGCGGTGATCGCCGTCCTCGTCGGTGGGTTCGTGAAGCTCCGGGGCAAGGGCGGCGTTCCTCCCACCAGCGGCGGCTGGCGCGAGCTCGACGGCCCCGACTTCCGCTGACCGTTGACCCAGGTCCTGCTCGAGGGGCTGGGCGCGGTCGGGATTCGTGCCGCCCGGCAACTCGTCGACACACCGGGCGTCGACGCGCTGCTGATCGCGTCCAGGAGTTCGACGCGAGCCGCCGAGGTGGCGACGGCGCTGGGTGATCGCGCCCATGCGGTCGAGCTGCGTCCGGACGACCCGCTCCCTACCGGCGTCGACGCCGTCGCGGTCAGTTTGCCGTCGGCGGTCGTGGCCCAGCGAGCGGAACGGGCACTGGCCTCGGCCACTCCCTTGGCGGCCGCCAGCGACGATGCCGAGGCGATCGACGCCGTGCTCACGCTGAACGCGGCTGCCCAGTCATCTGATCTCCTGATCGCCCCGAGCTGCGGCCTCGCTCCCGGGCTCGCCGATGTACTGACCCGGCATGCGGCCGACGCCCTCGACACCGTCGACGAGATCCACGTTGCGAGGGCCGGCGCCGCCGGGCCGGCGTCCATGGCCGCGCTTCGCCGCGCCCTACGCGAACCGGCGCTCGAGTGGAGCGACGGCGACTGGCGGGAAGAACGCCACCCGAACCCGGAGCTCGTGTGGTTTCCCGATCCGATCGGAGCCCGTGAATGCGCCCCCGTCACCGTCGGTGCCGCGCTGCTGGTGCGCGCGTTCCGGGATGTGCACCGGGTGACGATGCGGTTCGCAGAGCCCTTTGTGCGGCGATTCGCGTTGCCCGGGCGGCGCGGTCTCGACGACGGGTGGGGGTCCACCCGCGTCGAAGTGTGGGGTTGGCGCGGTCAGACGCGTGAATCGATGGTCTACGGCGTGATCGATCGCACCGCGCTCGCCGCCGGGACGGTGCTCGCGCTTACGGCCGCGCGCCTGGCCGGCGCCGCGCCCGGGCTCGCCGCCCGGAGCGGTCCGTCTGCCGGAGTTCACGGTCTCGGGTCGCTGGTCGAGCCTGTGCCGTTCCTTGCCGAGCTCGCCCGGCGGGGCGTGAAGGCGGCGGTCTTCGAAGGCGTCGCAGTCGCGTGAGGATCCGGTTGCGCCGCCGACGCGTGCCCGTGCCCGGCGGCACGGTCGTCGTGTTCGTGCTGACGATATTGACGTTGCTGCGCATGGAAAGGGCGCGTGTGTCGTTCGGTTGGGGACTCGGCGCGTCCTTCCCGCTCTGGGCGCGGCGCGCAGGTGAAGAGGAGGTGACCGTGGCGGAGACCGACGCGGGAAGGAACAAGGCCGAGGATCGTGGACGACTGATCGGGTTTGTGACGGGCGCCGAGCACGTGTCCCGCGCGCTCGAGCGCGCCGGCAGCGGCGAAGGCGCCGTCGGTCCGGCGACGGTCGTCGGTGACCGCACCGTGATCCCGCTCGTCGAGACGTACGCGACCGGTGGCTTCGGCGGTGGCTCCGGTGTCGGGGTCGACGGCGCCAGCGAGGGGAGCGGCGGGGGCGGCGGGGGCGGCGGTCTCGGGCGCAGCCGGACGATCGCGGTTGCCGACGTGGGACCGGAAGGAGTCAAGATCCGTCCCGTCGTCGATGTCACGGGCTTGGCGCTGCCGGCCGTCACGGCACTGGCAGCGCTCCTGCTCGGGCGCGGCCGACGGCGCCGCCGCTAGCCGTCGTTTCCGGGCGGACCCGCGCGTAGGTCGTGGCATGCTGGAGCGCGCCGGGGACGTAGCTCAGTTGGCTAGAGCACCTGCTTTGCAAGCAGGGGGTCGTGGGTTCGAGTCCCATCGTCTCCACCAGCGAAACAGCAGGTCAGCCCAGGTGCGCGACCTGGTCGTCTTCCTCGGCGGAGGCCTTGGGCCGCGAGGAGGCCGCGAGAACG
>DATFXL010000004.1:0-50336 GCA_035316025.1 Acidimicrobiia bacterium | reverse complement strand
GGTGTCGAGAGCCAAGATGCTCGTCGCGATGACGTTGGTTGTGTTCGTCGCGCTGATTGCGGTCAATCAGTTCGGTCACGGCGGCAACGGTGACCCCGGAGGCACGAAGACGGGGGCCTACTCGACGCCGACCAAGACCAGTGTGAACGACACGCTCGGGGCTTCGACCACGCCGAAGAGCGTTCAGGTCTCGCAAACCGGTCTCAACCAGTTGGCGAACGAGACCGGCCACCTTCGTGTCTCGATCAACTTCACCTGGATTCTCATCACCGGCTTCCTCGTCCTGTTCATGCAGGTCGGCTTCGCTTTCCTGGTCACGGGCCTGACCAGGGCGAAAAACGCCGGTCACATGATGATGATGAACATCGCCGCGTTCGCCGTGGCGTTGTTGGTGTATTACGTCTTGGGTTTCGCGTTCCAGTTCGGCGGGGTGTCGCCGATCGCGAACCTCGGAGGCGCCAACCCGCTGAACGGCATCTTCGGCCATGGCACGGCGGGCGTCATCGGTCTGCACGGCTTCTTCCTGCAGAGCGGCAACACCTATGACGTCGGCGTCCTGGCGTTCTTCCTGTTCCAGGTCGTGTTCATGGAGACCGCCGCCTACATCATCATCGGCGCCATCGCCGAGCGCGTGAGCTTCGCCGGGTTCCTCGTCGCCGAAATCGCCCTCGCTGGCATCATCTATCCGATCTACGGCATGTGGATGTGGGGCGGCGGCTGGCTGTCACAGCTCGGCAACTCCATTGGCTGGGGCCACGGAGCCGTCGACTTCGCCGGCTCCGGAGTCGTGCACGCCACCGGCGGCTGGATCGCCCTCGCCCTCGCCATGATCCTTGGCCCGCGCATCGGGAAATACAAGAAAGACGGAAGTATCCGTGCCTTCCCGGGCCACAACCTCGGCTACGCCGTCATCGGGACGCTCATCCTGCTGTTCGGCTGGATGGGGTTCAACCCGGGCTCCACCTTCGGCAGCACCGACCTGCGCATCTCGATCATCGCCGTCAACACCCTGCTGTCCGCCTGCGCCGGCTCCGTGACCGCCATGGCGTGGACCAACGCACAGTGGGGCAAGCCCGACATCTCGATGACGTGCAACGGCATGCTCGCGGGGCTGGTGGCGATCACGGCTCCGTGCGCGTTCGTCGCACCCTGGGCCGCCGTTTTCATCGGCGTCGTGGCCGGGTTCCTGGTCTGTTACAGCGTGCGGTTCTTCGACTCGAAAGCCAAGATCGACGACCCGGCCGGCGCCATCTCCGTGCACGGCACCTGCGGTGCCTGGGGTCTGCTCGCCGTCGGGCTCTTCGCCGACGGCACCTATCCCATCAGCGGATGGAACGGTGTTGCCGGTCCCGTGAAGGGCCTGTTCTACGGCGACGTCGGACAGCTCGGCGCCCAGCTCATCGACATCGTCGTCGGGTTCATCTGGGCGTGGGGCATGGCGTGGATCATCTTCTCGCTCGCGAAGCGCTTCGTGAAGGTGCGCGTCTCGCCCGAGGTCGAACTCGAGGGCACCGACGCCGGCGAATTCGGTCAGGTGTGTTACCCGGACTTCGTGCAGGTCACCGAGACGGACGCCAGCCTGCAGGACGACGACCTCGCCATCCCCTATCTCACTCCCAAGGAACAAGCGCAAGTGTCAGCGAGCGCCCGCGTCGGACAGCCCGTCGGAGCCGCCCCCTATGACACTGGATAGCGGCGACTCGCGGGGCGGCGGGGTTCGGTCCGCCGCCGCCGCCCCGCGAACCGCGGGCATTCCGACTGGCAGCTCGGGAACGGAGGAATCCGTGAGAGCAATCGTGGCCATCATCAAGCCGCACAAACTCGATGACGTGACCGAAGCCGTGCGTGACGCCGGGGTCCAAGGCATGACCATCACTGAAGTACGAGGGCACGGCCGCCAGCGCGGCCACACCGAGATCTACCGAGGCGCCGAATACGAAGTCGAGTTCCTCCCCAAACTGCGTATCGACATCGTCGTCGACGACGGAGACGCCGACAAGGTCGCCGAGGCCATCGTCGCTGCCGGTCAGACCGGCAAGATCGGCGACGGCAAGATCTGGATCGGCAACCTCGACACCGTCATCCGCATCCGCACCGGCGAACGAGGTGACGACGCTATCTAGCGTCCAAACGCCTGTGACATGCTCGAGCAGGAGTATTGGAGACGAGCGGCGGACATGGACGTCCGTGTCCTTCGCTGGCCTGATCAAGCAGACGAATCCGAGCGGCTGGCACGCCTCGAAGCGCCCCGACTGCTCCTCGTCGAACCCGGCGTCGCAGCTCCGACCGAGACCAGCTGCGTCGTCGACTGGCTTCGGCTCCCGACTAGTGGCGAGGACATGCGCGCCCGGTTGGCGGCGCTCTCCGAACGCGCGGCGCGGCATCCGAGCCGGCCCTTCGTCGACGACTACGGTCAGCTCTCACACCGAGGACTCTCGGTGTTCCTTCCCCGCGTCGACGAACGCATCGCGAAGATCCTCATCGACAGCTCTAGCCACCCAGTTTCGGCCGAAGCGCTGATCCGGCGTGTCTGGACCAAAGACGTCAGCAGAGCGGCCCTGCGCGCGCACGTCTTCAAGCTCAAGCAACGCATCGCGTCATTAGGCCTCACCATCACACACGTAGGACGCCGCGGGTACGTCATACGCGAAGTCGAAACCGCAGACACAACGCAGACCCGCCTGCGCTCTCTCCCTCCCGCTTGACTGCTGATACGACACGCGCGACGCCGAGCTCCAGAGGCTCTACATCGCAGCCGAAAGCGGAGTCGTCACCGTCTTCGAAGTTCGAGCAGCGTCCCTAGTCCAGGTAGGTCGAGACAGACTCGCCGAGCACGCCCAATCCGTCGCAGTCGACCAAACCACCCACGACGTCTTCTTCCCGCTCCCAGACGTCGACGGACCACCCGGTCCTCAGAGTCATGCGCCCGACTGGGCGCTGACCCGCATACCTGGTTTCCTTGCTGTCGAGGGCGCGGAGCGGACGGTCATCAACGTGCTGTTCATCGGCTCGGTTCGAGGTTTCCGCGGAGGACCGGACTACGGTGCGCCGATGCCCGACACCAAGGTTCCCTTCCGAATCCGGCCGCTGACCATCGTCGCGGTAGCCGCTGCGGTGGTGTTCGTGGTCGTTGCCATCGTGTACTTGACGATGAGCCATCCGAAGCACGCGCTCTTGTTCTTCGGGCTCGCGGTGCTGGCGTTGATCGCCGCCTGGTTCACGACCGGCAGGCGAAGCTGAAGACGCCCGAAGACTTCCAGTCCTTCGTCCGCGGGCGTTCTCGTCTCACGACCCTGAACATGACGCACGCACCTACGGTCTGTTCGATGAAGATCACATGAGTTCCTGTGGCGCCGACGTTCTCGCCGGCCTGGCTTAGTGGATAGACCATCGCATGCTGTCGTCGTTGTCGTCCGAGATGACGATGCGGGCACCGGTTGTGGTGTTGGGCACTTCGAATGCCACCCACCCGCGTACGCAGTGACGCGGCGCGAGTCGCTGAGACCCAAGCGGCGGGCTGATCGGGGTCTCGCCGCTTGCCGAAACGTGGGTGTTGTGGCTCGTTCGTAGGGTCGCCATGCTCGGGCCGACTACGCCGCCGCTTGTGGTGGCGCAGATCTTGAGATCGGCGGCCTCGAGGTGCATGCCATGACGGGCGCGTTCGTGACCGCCCGCGGCGACTGCCGATCGGTATTCGGTCACCGTGATCGAGTTGTGCCGGTCGGTTCGCAAGGTCGCGCCCAGCGAGGTCTGCTGAACGTGGATGGGCTGACCGCCCGGGCTCGCGACCCGCGATCGGGCTCCACACGCCGTGAGGCCAGTGGCCGTCGCGGCCATCACCACCAGGGCCGACGCGGCACGCCGCGCTCGTGGGCGGCCGGACGTGCGCGCCGGCCACGGTGATCGTCCCATGGCGTCAGTCTCCCCCCGGCGCGACGTGACGGGGTGGCGGGTCGTGCGCCTGTGGTCTTGGACCCGCGGAAGGGAGATCGCTCACCGCCTCGGCTTGATCCGCCCTCAAGTCGTTCACGATTGCCGCCGCCGCTACGACGACTTCCCGAACCAGTCGCGGTGGTCTCGTCGGTTCACATGTGGGCATAGCCCGATATACCCAAGTGGGCGAAAACTCGGCCGTCTATACACGACGGAGGGCGTTCTTCGATCGGAAGGCATCCCCAAGGGCAGTTCAAACCCTGCTATGCAGCAGTGCATCTGCGGTCTTCCTGTGCTCAATGGCGTTCCTTGCTGCGGCGTTGAGGGCGAGAGGAGCGGGACTCGGGGAGCCTCACTGACGCTGATGCAGCCGCGGGGACGCCGAAGCCGAAAACACCCGCGACCAATCCGATGAGCACACCCAATGCCACACCTTCGCCGAGCGGCGCGACGTCATCTAGGGCGTGGTGCGGCTTTACGCATCGCTCATGCTTGGTCACACTTGCGCGGCGGCCCGGGCTTCTGCCGGCGGCTGGAGGAAGGGGCCTCAACGGGTATGGGGGACGAGGTGCGCGATTGGGACCGTAGGGTGAGGCGCAAGCGGCGGCTTCGTGGAGTGGCGCTGGGAGCGGTAATCGCGACCGCCGCGACATTCGGCGTTTTCGGCACGGCAGGCGCAAACGCGCCGTCGCAGGGCGGCGGAGGGAAGCCGAAGTCGGGCGGGTCGATCACCTACGGCCTCGAGGCGCCGACGACGAACTTCTGCCTCCCCAACGCTCAGCTCGCGATCTCGGGCATCGTCGTCACCACGGCGATCTACGACACCCTGACCGTGCCCGACAACGGCGGCAAGTACGTTCCGTACCTCGCCGAGTCTGTGAACCCCAGTCCCGACTACATGTCGTGGACCATCAAGCTGCGACCGAACATCCAGTTCCAGAACGGCGAGGCACTCGACGCCAACGCCGTGAAGCAGAACCTCGACGCCTACGCGGGTAAGAACAGCGCGGTGAGCGCACCTCTCTTCGGCTTCGTCATGTCGAACGTGGACTCGGTCAATGTTGTCGATCCCATGACAGTGCAAGTGAACATGAAGACCCCGTGGGTCGAATTCGATCAGTACCTCTGGTCGACTGGACGCCTCGGCATCGTGGCACCTGCGCAGCTGAACAGCCCGAACTGCCAGACCAACATGATCGGGACCGGTCCGTTCAAGCTCCAGAGCTTCGACCCCGTCACAGGCAACGTCGACGTGGTCAAGAACCCCAACTACTGGCGGAAGGGCTTCCCCTACCTCGACGAGATCAAGTTCGTGCCGGTGCCCGACGGCTCGCAACGGTTCACGCAGTTCCAGGGCAGCGCGCTCGACGTAACCCACGATTCCGTGGGCCGTGACCTCACCCAATACCAGGGTCTCGGCAGCCAATCGAGCATCACGAAGCAGCCGAACGGGCGGATGGAGATCACCCACGACCTCATCAACGTCACCAGGCCGCCGTTCGACGACGCGAACGCCCGCAAGGCGATTGCCGAGGGCATCGACCGGAACGCTTACAACAGCCTTGTGAATGACGGGAAGGCGAGGCTGGCGAACGGCGTCTTCGACACCAACGTCGAGGGCTACATGTCGAACGCGGGGTATCCCAAGTTCAACCCGAAGGACGCCAAGAAGCTCGTCCAGCAGTACAAGGCCGCGCACGGCGGCACCTTCGAGTTCTCGTACCAGTCGACGAACGACCAGCTCGCGATCGACTCGGCCCGGTTTTTGAAGGCACAACTGGCCAAGGTCGGGATCACCGTGAACCTTCCGCAGCCCGTCGACCAACCCACAGTCATCGACCAGGCGATCGGCGGCAATGTCGACGCCTTCGGGTGGCGGAACTACCCGGGACTGGTCGGCGACACCATGTACGTGTGGTTCTACGGCACGACCCAGCCCAACAGCCAGGGCGGTCGGAACCCAGTGAACTTCAACTTCGTCAACGACCCACAACTCAACCAGGATCTCGACCAGGCCCGAGCCGAGCCGGATCCGGCCAAGCGAGCGCAGCTATACCAGGACTTCAACAAGCGCTTGACGTCCACGTATACCGACTTCTGGGACTGGTACACGCCATGGTTCGTCGTAACAAAGCCGAACATCCACGGCGTCCTCGGTCCGAACCTGCCCGACGCGAACGGCAATACCGGATCCGACAAACCGACCCCTGTGCTCGCCGGCTACCACCAACTGCTCGGGCTCTGGAAGAGGTGAGAAGCTCATCAAACGCACCGTCGTTTCGAGGCGGCCGTCGAGCCAGGATCGATTAACACGGTGAAGGCGGGAGACCGAAGCAACGGCTGAGTGGTCTCCCGCCTTCACCGTGTGGTGGAGCTTTCGTGGGCCAGGGGCTACCCGGTTGTCCGAGGGACGGCCCGGACTGCCGCCGCCGGAGCGGCGGGCGTGACGGCCGCAGCCCTCGCCGCAGCAGCTGCCCTCGCCGCAGCAGCAGCCGCCGCACCCTGTGCCCCTGGTGCGCTCGGCGCACCAGGAACGACTGGCTGCACCGGCGGCGTCACCGGTGCCGCAGCACATACGTCGTTATCGCTGGTGTCCTTTGGATTACCAGGACCATTGTCTTCGCCGCCCGCACCCCGCATCTTCGAGCCGGTGTGGCAGTTCGAGTGCACGTCACCGTTGAAGTCAGGGTCCGGGCCCGGCTTCGCCGAAGCCGCGGACGCCCACCCCACCGGTGCAGCCAGCGCGGCCGCAAATACGAGGCTTACCAAAGCCTTTCTCATCGAGGTCTCCATCCAGTTGTTTCACTTGCCGTTCCCCGCATCCCCCCTTTGAGCGCGGGGAAAACCTTGGGAAACGGGCCAATCGCCCGAAAGCGGACGGAACTCACTAGGTGTGGCGCCTCTACGGTGGGGGTACGGACACACCCGGTGTGGCTATGCCACGCTGACAAGCAGCCTCGGGCGCACGGGTCAGTTCCTGATGCGCCCGAGGTCTTTCGTTTCCCGCCGTCCCACATGCGGCTCCGGGGGAAGGAGGGGGGTGGGGGTCCGGGGTGGGGCATCCCACCTTCCGTGTGCCGTCCTGGCTTTTAGTCGGCCTTTACTGGCGGCTGCCAGATTCTTCTCGGCACCCCGTCGTCCGCCCGCCCCCCAGAGCGCACGTGGCAGGGGTAGGGGTGCCGGCAACAACTCGCCGGTGGGGAGGCGAGGAACTCCGCCCCTCCGACCTCCCCCTCGGCGCTCCTTGAACTGCGCAAGCTCAGGGGCGAAGGGCGAGTCGCGTTGACGCGGCCGAAGGACCCTCGTTAGCCGTCAAGCTCGTCGAGGATCTGGCGGGCGGTCAGCCGGGGCCAGAAGACTCCACCCATGAGAAGCGCATATCGCCGGTTATGGCGTGCGGAGCAAACTTTCTTTCTGAACGTTGAGCGCTGCGCCTGCTTGCTGCGCACAGCGCTGGATCGCAGAATCCGAATCGGCCAGCGGGCCAGATTCAGGCGGCCCGGATGCGATCGAGCAGATCTGGGTTGATGAGCTCTGGAGGAACGTTCTCGGGAGCGGCGAAGAGTCCGATGAGCAACCCGAAGATCTCGGCATCCATGGCGGCCATTTTCTCGGCGAAGTATGCGCGGCGGGCGGATCTGTTCTCGGCGTCTTCGGACTGGGTGACGGCCAGGACGTCGGCGATGAAGCGGAGCCGCTCCATGCGTACCAGTCGCTCCTCGCCGTAGGGCCCGAAGCCGGCGGCGTCGCGAGCGCTATCGAGCACCAGGTCACGCACGATGCGAGCGTCACGCATCGCGATCGACAGTCCCTGGCCGACGATCGGGTCGTTGTGGCCAGCGGCATCGCCGATCAACACCACACCGTCGGCATACGGCGCCTCGGTCCAGGTGTCGTCGCCTGGGTAGGTCGCACAGGGTCCCGCGGGCGTTCCCGCCGCTACCTGTTCGCTCCAGGGGTAGGCCGCCTGCGTGCATGCAGTGAGGAATCGCTCGGTTGCCTCGCGACCTGAGAAGCGGTGCCGCCCCGATACCCCTGGCGCCACGTATACGCGGGCGCGGCCGCCGCCCTGGTGGAACAGCACGAAGAAGAGGTCGCCGGCGTCGGCGAGCACGTCATGATCGTCAGGTACGTCGTCGAGTCCGTCGACCAGAAGGCCGGCGATGTAGCTGATCGCCGGTTGCCGCTCGAGTGTGATCCCGGCCTGCCTGCGGACCGTCGAGGCCCGTCCGTCGGCGCCCACCACAAGCGATGTGCGCACCTCGTGGGAGCTGCCATTGGTCGTATACGCCACGGTCGGCGAACCGCCGTTGGCGAGCTTCACATCTCGGGCGCCGCGCACAACCGTCGCGCCGGCCTCCGCGGCCGCGTCGACGAGCGCCTCGCACGCCACCGGGTGGCGGAGATTGAGGGTCCCCGAGATGTCGGGGACCATCATTGCGACCGGGATCTCGGTCGGTTCCTCCCCGGTCTCGTGGTACTGCTTCCATAGCGGGGCGATATGCGCGCCGGCAGCGAGCATCACGTCTTCGACTCCGAGGTCGCGGGCCTCCTTCACGCCCCACGCCTGCATGCTCTCGCCACGCACACGATCCTCGTATTCGATGGACGCCTCGAGCACCGAAACGCCCAGACCCTCACGCGCAAGCGCACAAGCGAGGGCAGCACCACCGATTCCACCCCCGACCACGACGACATCCGCTACGTCGCTCATCCCTGCCCCTTTCGTCGGGCGCGCCGCCCCGATCGTCGCAGAAGCCGAGCGCTCCCGCTATACCGGGCGCCCACCGTCGATGGCTGCCGCCGTGTTGTGCGACCTGACCTTGACAGGTGTGACCGATCACACACACCGTGATGCTCGCCCAAGAAAGCGATTCCGTTAGCGGGTACGGCTCGGAAGTTTCCGAATTGCCATCCAGAGACGCGCCATAACGCGCACACCGAACATACGTCGACGCGTCACATCACCCCGCACAGAACGGCATCTATGGCGCTGACGCGCGACCTCCAATCGAGTGGCCGATCCGTGCTCACCCCGTAGGACGTACTCGAGTCAACGGACCGCGTCGCCGAGGGAGGCCGACGAAGGGGCGCGAACTTGCAGGAGATCGCGCAAGTGTTCGGTGTGCACCGCACGACGTCCACCAGATCCTTCAGGCCGGGCCTGGATCACGACCTGAGTAAACGACGCGACGTTTCGGACACGTAACACCGAGCCGTCGCACCGCTTCATCTCGGTGAGTGGGGCCGCCGTCCTAGCCCGAGTGCTGGTTCACTGCCCGCTGCCCCTATCTTCGATTTGCTTGATGTGTGCCGAGTCGCTGAGTTCGAGCCCAGCTTTGGCGAGCACGGCGTTGATCTGGTCTTGGGGAATGCCTGCCTTCATGCACAACAACTCCAAGAGCTCAGTGCGGACCGCGGCCTCCTTGGCAAAGTCGTGGATCTCGGCAGTGAGGTCCGTGTTTTTGGTGAGCAGGTGATCATCGTGGAGTGCAAGCTCGGAGGAGATCGCGTCCTGACGTTTCGCGGCGATGAGCAGGGCAGCAGCTTGGACGCCGGCGAGCATTGACAGGAACAGGTTCAGAAGGATGTATGGGAACGGGTCGAACTCGTTGCCGTTTACGACCCGCGACAGATAGATGGTGTTGATTCCGGCCCAGAGGATCATCACGCCGAAGAATGCGCCGACGAATATCCACGATCCCATCCCGTTGCGCATCACGTCGGCAGCCCGTTCGCCAAACGTAAGCTGATCGCCGCTTCGAACGGCGGGGTGCTTGTGCCAATGACCGGTCTTGATGGATGCCATGCGCGGGGAGGGTAGACGGGCCTCTACGCCGCAGGGAGCCAGCGGTCGTCGAGCGGCGCGTCACCGCCGTGACCTCAACGTGACGGAAATGTTGCGCGCGGCAAACGGCGCGGCGACACCAACTTGTGTCTCGAAGGCGCTCAGCGTTGCGAGGGGCCAGGGGTCGGTGCCGTTGGTGCTCTGGGCAGGTGCGCCTTGGAGCGGGTCCGAGATCTACACTCGTCGCAGCGGACCACGAAGCAACCAACCAGAGCGGTTCGAGCGCTCGACGGAATTACGATGACCACACTGCTCGCCAACATCGCAGGACCGGACCTGCTCATCATCCTTGCGATCGTTGTTTTGTTGTTCGGCAGCACCCAGCTGCCCAAACTTGCTCGATCGTTGGGACAAGCATCGAAGGAGTTCCGGGCAGGCGTCGATCACGGTGCCTCGGAAGAGCCCAACAGCCACAAGGACTGACTCAGTCTGGAACGGCGAGCGAGACGCCGGTCTCTCACGATGCCCGTCGACGCGCATCTAGATCGGCTTCTGCGGGCGCGGTGCCGAGTCGGGCAACTCGATAGAGCACGGCCAGCTCTTGAGGCGTGCCCGGCCAATGGCGCTCGACCGCCTCGGAACCTGCCGAATGAATCGCGCTGCGTGACGCCCAGCAGATCACCACGACGTTGTCTACGAAACCGACTCGGTGTAGACGAGTCGCTCGTTCTCGACGACCTCGCGGTATTCACCGGTGAACCACATCTGCATCGGCCCCGCCGGCGATTGCATTTCCATGCACACCAGGCGGGTGCCGCCCACGCGCACGTCCATCTTGGCGCCGGGGGATGGTGGCGCCGTCGGGCCCGTACCAAGCCTTGAAGTGGTCAGGTCGGTCCACATCTGCCAGATGAGATCCATCGGTGCATCGAAGCTGCGTTCGATCACGACCGCGTCTTGGGAACCGTCGTTCTGCGTCATCGTGTGCGCTTGCCCTTCGTTTCCGGTCGAGATGCGTGAGGTGGTCGTCCATCCGGTTGAAGCGGTCCTCCCACACCGGCCGGTACTGCTACGCCCAGGTCGCGACCTCCTCCAGTGGTGCGGCGTCGAGGCCGAGCGGTCGGAATTGGGCGCGGTGACCCCGCACGACCAACCCCGCCGGCTCCAGCATCTTGATGTGCTTCGAGATGGCCGGAAGCGTCAGGTCGAACGGCTCGGCGAGCTCGTTGACGGTCGCCTCACCTCGAGCGAGACGGGCCAGGATCGCTCGCCGCGTCGAGTTGGCCAACACGGCGAAGGTCTCGCTGAGCCGATCGTCGTCGATCGCCAGCGTCATCGGTCGCCTCTACTTTCCGCCATGGCTAATTAACCGTCTCGACCTGGCGTCAATCGCGGGTCAGACCGCGAAGCCATCGCCACAGCAGCCGCGACGTGTCCGGGTTTCTCGTCGTCGCAGGAGGCAGCAAAGAAGCGGTGGTGAGCCGCGGGTTCGCCTAGCTGGCGAGGTCCTTGTTGTCGGCCACGAATTTGCTTGCGATGAACGTCGCGCCCTGCGGATCGTCGATGATCGTCAACCGAGACCAGGGAGCGTCGAAGGGTGGGACGACCACGTTGCCGCCGAGTTCCGTGGCCCTCGCCGCCGTGGCGTCGGCGTCGTCCACGGCGAAGGTCACACTCCAGTGCGCCGGGGTGTCGGGCTGGTCGTCCGGGATCGGATTGATGCTGGCGACGACGTCCTCGAATCCCGGTGGCCCGCCCAGCTCTGCGACCAGCTTGCGGAGGTCGGGGTTGTCGCGCTCGAGATCGTCGCCGTAGCCGGGCAGCGTCCACATCTCGGCGCTGTCTACGGCCAGGGTGGTCCAACCGAACACCGAGCCGTAGAAAGTCTGCGCGCTCGGCACCTCGCGGGTGTTCAGGCCGTTGAAGGTCAACGAACCGTGCTCATTGACGATCTGCGCGCCCCGATGCCCCTTTGCTTGGCAGACGCGAAACGCGGCTCCCTCGGGATCGGCGAAAACCGCCATCCGTCCGGCGTCCATGACGTCGAACGGATCCATGACGACGCTTCCGCCCGCATCACGGACCTTGGCTGCCGTCGCGTCGGCGCTCTCGACCCAGATGTAGCTGTTCCACATCGCGACCGGAGGAGCGTCTTCGGGGATCGACCCGACCGCAGCCACGTCCCTGCCGCGCAGCCGGGCGATGCAGTACCTTCCCGCCGACCCCGACGGCATGACGTCCTCGAACTCCCACCCGAAGAGACCCCGATAGAAATCGACCCCGGTCGCCGGATCGGGTTCGTTCGTGTCCACCCAGCACGGGACGCCGGGAATGTATCCGCTTCGGTCGGGCATCGAGCCGCTCCCTCTCCGGTCCCTCGGAATCACCGCGCCCGATTGGCAAATCTAGGTCAGCCTCCGTCCTCAGACTCGCCGGAACGCTCGGGTGAGGCCGCACGGAATCTCCGCGACTTGAGGAGTGCACACCGAACCGGCAGAGAGTGTGCACTCACGACTCGGTCGGACGCGCGATGCCGAGATCTACCCCGGGAGCGGCTCGCCGGGCGGCGCGCTCCAATGGATCGCCGGACTCGCCGCTCCGTCCCGGACTTGCACCGGCAAGGAAGCGGCGGTCGCAGGATCCACCGGACCGTCCTCGAGGGCAGCGACGACATCGCGTCCGAGAGCTTCCATGCTCCTGCGGAGCGCGTCGACCGCCGCCGCGCGCGCGTTCTCGAGCTCGGACGCCGCGGCGTCGAGGCGCGTGAGGTCTTCGAGCAGTGCCATATGCGCCTGGACTGCCTCCCGGAAGTCCTCGATGCGGTCCTTGGGAGCGTTGTCCGACACCGTCGAGCCGAACCTCGGTCCAGCAGCCTGGTCGAGCTGGGCGAGTCGGGCGCTGACTTCCCGATCGAGGGCCCACCGTTGCTCGGCGGCCTCCCGTCGGATCTCGGCTGTCTTGTCGGCCGCCGAGGCGGCGAGCACGTCGAGCAGCTCTCTCGCCGCCCGCTCGATGTCGGTCAGCCACCGTTGGGCCTCGACGGCGATCGCGTCTTGATGGGTATCGAGCGTGGCCTCCAGCTCCTTCAGGCGCCGGCTGAGAGCTTCGTCGAAGGTATAGCGCCGCCCACCGACCACGCCGCGAGCCTTGCACCACGCGAGCTGCCCCGAGCGAGCCTTGGAGTGGTTCGCGACGAACGCCGGGGGTCAGTCGAGACGGGCCGCCACCGGGGCCCCTGGAGTGGCGGCCCCCACGCGCGCGCCCTGCGGGCGTCGCTGACGCACGATCACGACGAGGAGAGCGATGATGATCGTCAGCTCGAACAGCACCAGGGCGACGTTCGCCACGAACAGCGCCTGGTAGGGCAGCGTCGCCGGGAAGCTCTGGCGGTACTGGTACGCGACCAGATACAGCGCCGACTGCGCGAGGACGAGGCGGGTCAGGCCCGATCGCCACTCGAGCATCAGCACCGGCAATGCCCAGGCCGCGTACCAGGGCAGTACGTACATCGACGCGAGCAGGTAGGCGACGAGCGCACTCCCGACCACGAGCGTCGGCGTCCGATCGCGCAGCCGGCTCGCGACCAGGACGGCGGCGAGGAGCAGCACCGTGATCATCGATATCGTCGCTACCGGACGCAGGAAGTCGGGAGACAGCAGAGCGCGGTCGAGCCCGAACAGCCTCGCCCGCCCGTCCGAGCTCGTGAGGAGCCAGATCGAGTTGCGGCTCATCTGGAGCCGCGCGTCCTGTAGCGGCTTGAGCGCGTCGAGACCTCCGCTGACCGCATAGCCGAGCGCCACGACGCCGCCGGCGGCCGCGCCAGAGGCCAGCGCCGGCCGGGAACCACGCCGGCGCCAGACCCAGACGATCAGCGCGGCGAGCGCGAGGAGCGCGACGAGCTTGACGAGCGCGCCGAGCGCGATCGCGACCGCCGCGAGCACGAACCGCTCTCGGGTGGCGAGCAGCACGCCGACGAGGATTGCGAGGCCGACGAGAGCGTCGTTGTGGCCGCCGTTGACGATGTCGTAGATGACGAGGGGATTCAGGCCGATCAGCGCCACTGCGGCCGGCGCGCGCGTCCTTCTGGCGACGAGCAACGCGGCAAGGAACACGGACAGGGCCGCCAGCCCCTGGAACAGGGTTCGGGTCGAGTGGGCGTCTGTGTTCGCGAGTGCGACGACTCCGGCCGAGATGCCGTTCCACAGCGGTCCGTACACCGATGATGTGTTCTGCCACACCGGACCGACCCGACGTACCGCGCGGTCGTTCGAGTACTCGACCGGCACATGCCGGTACGGGCTGGCGCCGTAGTGCGACATCATGCGTCCATAGGCGGCGTACGACCAGATGTCGGTCGAGTCGCGGGGCCAGTACGTCACCGCCACGGCCAGGAGCCCAACCGTGAGGACGAGCACCGTCCGCATGCCGAGGGCGCGCCGCCACCGGCCGACGCCGACCGCGAACGCCAGGGCGACGAACGCGAGGGCGAGAAGGCCGGCACGACCGATCGACGCGAACCGGTGGACGACGGCGGTCGTCGTTGCCGCCGCCGAGACGAGCACGAGCGTGAGGGCCGTGACGCGGTCGGCGGTGGTAGGCGCGCCCGCGCCCCCGGGGTCGGCCGGCACCTCCGAAGTCTGCCCTACGGGCGATGAGAGTCGGATGAAAGGAGGCCGAACGGCTAGGGAACGACCCGGACAGCTACCGCATCCGGACCCACGGCAACGTCGAAGCCGTTCTGAGCGACGAGCCAGTCACGATTCGCCCGATGGACCGCATCGCGTTCGTCGTAGCGGTTGAGGACGACGGTGACGGGTGCGGGCCCGAACGTGTCCACCGACATGCGCACCGCATTGATCGCGCCGAGGCCGGCTTCGCCGACCAGGAGCACGAGATCGGGTGCGATCGCGCCCGCCAAGGAGACGTTGTCACCATCGGCGGCGATCGGTGAACGGGGTCCACCGGCCCCTTCGACCAGCCCGACGTCGATCTGCTCCGGCCAGCGGAGCTCGGCGACCAGGTCCCTGACCGTGAAGGCGGGCGCGTCCAGTGCAGCGGCCGCCATGGGCGGCGCCAGCGCGCGGGCGTACCAGCGATGTGGGGGACACACGTCGTGGGGCGACTCACCGGTAGCGGCGGCGAGCACGTCGGCGTCGGTCGACGTGTCCTCGGGGCCGAACGACTGGGCCGGTTTCCGGGCGCTCACACGTCGTCCGGCGGTGCGCAGCCGTCCCAGTACCTCAGAGGCGACCCAGGTCTTGCCCACTGAGGTCCCCGTGCCGGCGACGAACACGACGCGCGCCGGACGAGCGGTCACAGGGCGTCGAGCGCCGCCGCCAGGTCGTCGACCTGCGATGGTGCGTGAACGGCCGACAGCGCGACCCGCAAGCGCGAGGTGCCGGCCGGCACCGTCGGAGGTCGGATCGCGGGGACGAGCATGCCTTGCTCGAGCAGAGTTGCGGCGGCGCCGACCGTCCGCGCCTCGTCCCCGAAGACGACAGGCACGACCGGCGACGGGTGACCGGGCCGGAGGCGCTCCACGTTGGTGCGCAGGCGCGCGGTGAGATCGCGTCCTTCGGGCGATCGGATCACGTCGACGCCGGCGAGCGCCGCCGCCGTATCGGCCGGTGAGGGCGCGGTTGTGAAGATGTACGAGCGGGCGCGGTTCACCACGAGCTCGGTGTACCGGGCCGGGCCGGCGACGAAGCCGCCGAGCGCGCCGACCGTCTTGGACAGGGTCCCGATCCGCACGGCGTCGACGCCGGTGAGATCCGGATCGGGGCCGAGCACGGCGTGGGCCTCGTCGAGCACGAGGAGCGCTCGGCGGCGGGCGCACAGATCGGCGAGCGCGTCGACGTCGGCGATGTCGCCGTCCATCGAGAACACCGTGTCGGTGACGACGGCGGCGCGCTCGGCGGGGACCGTGGCGAGGAGGCGCTCCAGGTGGTCGAGGTCCCGGTGGCGGTAGACCTCCACACGGGCGCGGCTGAGCCGGCAGCCGTCGATGATGGACGCGTGGTTGAGCTCGTCGGAGCAGACGAGCACGCCGTCACCGCCGAAGGTCGTGAGCACGCCGAGGTTGGTGGCGAACCCGGTCGGGAAGAGGACGGCCCGCTCGGTGTGCTTCCACTCCGCCACGGCCGCCTCGAGATCGCCGTGGACGGGGCGCGATCCGACGATCAGCCGGGCCGAGCCCGATCCCGCGCCCCAACGGTCGAGGGCGGCGTGGGCGGCCGCGACCACGTCGGGGTGCTGGGTGAGCCCGAGATAGTCGTTCGAGGCGAACGACACGACGGGGCGGCCGTCGGGCGCCAGCTTTCCTTCGGGGCCGGCGGCGTCGAGGGCGCGGGGCGCTCGCCACCGTCCGGCGGCGCGGATGGCGCTCGCTTCAGCCGCGGCCCAGCCGGTCCAGGTCACGTCGCCGCCACCTCGTCGATCGCGCCGGTCAGAGCGTCGACGATCCGGTGCAGCTCGGCAGAGGTGATCGTGAGGGGTGGCATGACGACGACGACGTCGCCGAGGGGGCGGAGCAACACCCCGCGCTGGACTGCAGCGGAGCACACGCGCCGGCCCCATCGCAGTTCGGCGCCCGGCGGCGCGAGCTCGATCCCGCCCATGAGCCCCTGCAGACGCACTTCGCGCACAGCGGAATGCGATACCAGCCGCTCATCGAACAGATCGCGAAGCTCCGCCGACCGTGCCCGCACGTTGGCAAGCACGTCCCGCTCCCGGAGCAGCTCGAGATGCCGGCGCGCCACCGCGCACGCCAGCGCGTTCCCGCCGTAGGAGTGCCCGTGGTACAGCGTCCGCGACGACAGATCGGGACCGAGGAACGCGTCGAATACCTGCTGTCCGGAGACGGTCACCGACTGGGGCAGGTACCCGCCCGTCAGTCCCTTCCCGAGGCACAGCAGATCGGGGCGGAGCCCGCACTGCTCGGAAGCGAACAAGGTGCCGGTGCGCCCGAACCCCGTCGCGACCTCGTCGCAGACGAGGAGCACGTCATGCTCGCGACACGCGGCCTCGAGTGGGGCGAATGCGTCCGCGGGGGCGATGTGCATACCGGCGGCGCCCTGTACCAAGGGCTCGACGACCACCGCCGCCAGCTCGTGCGATCGCTCGGCGATCATCTGCGTAGCGACGTCGAAGCAGCGCGGGTCGTCGAAGCCGGGAGCGCGCAGGACGGGGAAACGCAGCGAGTCGAACAGGTCCGTTCCGAACCCGCCGTCGCCGACCGAGAGAGCGCCGACGGTGTCCCCGTGGTACGCACCGCCGAACGCGAGGTACGTCGTGCGTCCCTCGACACCGCGGTTGACCCAGTACTGGAAGGCGATCTTCAGCGCCTGCTCGAGGGCGGCGGCGCCGTCCGACGCGAACAGGAAATGGGCGCCGTCGACCGGCACGACCTGCGCGAGCGCCTCGGCGAGCTCGATCGTGACACGGTTGCCGTTGCCGAGCATCGTCGAGTGGGCGATGCGGTCGAGCTGGTCGCGGACGGCCTGGTCGAGCTCGGGCACGCGGTGGCCGAGGGTGGTCACCCAAAGCGAGGAGATGGCATCCAGGTAGCGGCGGCCGTCGACGTCGACGAGCTCGTGCCCGTCGGCCGACTCGACGATGATGGGCGCGTTCTCCGCGTAGCAGGCCATCTGTGTGAAGCCGTGCCAGACGACGGCGGCGTCGCGCTTGGCCCACTGCTCCGCCCCGCTCACGGGGAGCGATGTTAGGGGCGGGCCCCGTCGGCCCGTGGGGTCGGTCTCGGGAACGTCAGATCCGGCGGCCCCATCGGCCGCTGAAGCGCCCGCGCCCGAAGCGGGCGCGCCGTCCGTACCGGCGGCGCGGCACGGCCAAGAGGAACGCGACGAGCACGAGCAGAGCCAAGGCGACGATCAGCAGGGTGACCATGCCGGTTTGTTACCCGGGCCCGGGGCCGAGGAAACGGGACCGCGTGAGCGCCCGACGCAGAAGCGCTACTCGGCCACCTGCTCGGCGCCCAGGTCGCGCAGGGCGGCGCGGATCTTCTCGGCGGCCTCGTCCAACGAACCCTCGGGCGGACTGTGGTCGGCGTGCGCGAAGGACAGCTCGGCGGCCGAGTCGATCGGAACGACGTGGATGTGCGCGTGCGGCACTTCGTCGCCGACGATCATCACGCCGACGCGGCGCGGATGGAACGCCTGCTGCTGCGCCTTGCCGATCGTCTGCGCAACCGTGAAGAGGTGCCGGGCGAGGACCGGGTCGAGGTCGATCCAATGATCCACTTCACGCCGGGGCACGACGAGCGTGTGGCCAGGCTTCATGGGTGCGATCGACAGGAACGCAACGCACTGCGGGTCGCGCCACACGAAGACACCGGGGATCTCTCCATCGATGATCTTCGTGAAGATCGACATCCGATCTCTCCTGTGCCGTCGCAAGCTCCGGCTCTGCACAGCGGTCGGCAGAAGCGCTTCCGCGGCAATCTACCCAGTCGCGGCCGCGCGCACGGCGGGCGCAACGCCGCGCATGAACCGCTCGAGTGTCTCGGTGCTGCCAAAGTCGTGGAACTGGAGCACGAACCCGCGCGCGCCCCGCTTCACGTCGGCGACGAGGGCGGCCGTCACCTCGTCCGCGTTGCCGGTCACCACGCCGCCCCAGCTGCCGAAGCGGCGTCGCGTCGCCGCGTCGACCTCGTCACGGTCGCCGTCTCCCGCCGCCAACCCGACCGGGTGTTGCACGGAGACGCGCGCGTCGCCGGCGAGGGGTGTGAGCTCAGCGAGCTGGTCGACGGCATAGGACGGGCAGTTCCACCAGTCGGCGAGATCCCGCACGAGCGGCATCGTGAGCTTCGGTCCCGCGCCTCCGATGTGCACCGGGATGTGCGCTTGTGTCGGGACGGGACGGCCGATCGCTCCTTCCAGCCGGTAGTGCGCCCCCGAGTAGTCGAACGGTTCGCCCGCGAACATGCGGTCGAGGATCTCGATCGTCTCGCGGAGCCGCGCCGCGCGCTCCGGCGCCGGGCGAGACTCGATGCCGAAGGCGCGGAGCTCGGCATCGACCGAGCCCCAGCCGAGGCCGAGCTCGAGGCGTCCGCCGCTCAGCGCGTCGACGGTGGCGGCCATCTTCGCCAGCACGGCTGGGTGCCGGAAGGGGTCTGCGGTGACGAGGTGGCCGAGGCGGATCCGCGTGGTGCGGGTGGCGAGTCCGGCGGCGAGGGTCCAACCCTCGAAGGTGTCCCACTGGGGCGCGGCGGGAGCGACCAGGTGGTCCATGAGCCACACCGAGTCGAACCCGGCGGCTTCGGCCGCCACGGTCCGCTCGAGGATCGTGTCGAACGACATACGGAGCTGCGGGAGGAACAGGCCGAACCACACGCTGACGTCGCTGTCAGTCGACACGGCGGGACGTTACCGTGACGCCGTGAACCTCGACGGCGCGGTCGCGATGATCACGGGCGGCGCGAGCGGCATCGGAGCGGCGACGGGCGCGCGGCTACGCGACGCCGGCGCGCGGGTTGCGGTGCTCGACCTCCAGGCACAGGAGGGGCAGGGCGACCTGGCCGTGAAGTGCGACGTGGGCGACGAAGGCGAAGTCGTCGCGGCCGTACAGCGGGTGGTGGACGAGCTCGGGGCTCCGAACGTCGCCGTGCTGGCGGCGGGTATCGGCGGCATGTCACCGATCCTGCAGATGAGCGGGGAGGAGTGGGACCGCGTGCAGCGTGTGAACATCCGCGGGGTGTTCCTTTCTCTGCGCGAGGCGGCGCGCGCCATGGTGGCCGCCGGGCAGCCCGGCGCCATCGTCGCGACGGGGTCGGTGTCCGGCATCGTCAGCGACCGGGGGATCGTCCACTATTCGACGTCGAAGGCGGCGGTGCACCAGCTCGTGCGGGTGGCGGCGGCGGAGATGGGGCACCACGGCATTCGCGTGAACGCAATCGCGCCCGGCTGCACCGATACTCCGATGTTCGCCGTCACCGACCAGCTGCCGGGCTACCGCGAGCTCGTCTCCGAACGCGCCGCGCTCGGGCGGCTCGGTACCGCCGACGACATCGCCTGCGCGATCGTGGCGCTGCTCGAGCTGGACTGGGTCACCGGTCACGTGCTCGTCGCCGACGGCGGCATCACATTGCGCAGCCCGCTCGATCCCACCGAGATGCTCGAGGGCGCCTGACGTGGCGCATGTGCATCACAGCGCGCTGGTTACCCGTGACGTCGACGCCAGCCTCCGCTTCTACCGTGACGGGCTCGGGCTGCGGGTCCTCATGGATCACGAGTTCGACGGCGACTGGCGCACCCTGTTCGGCGCGCCCCGCAACCGGCTGCGGTCCGTGTTCCTCGGCGACCCCGATTCGCCCGATGCCGGCATCGTCGAGCTCGTGACGTTCGGGCCCGGTGCCGACGACGGCGACGCCTCGCGGCCGGGCCCGCCTCGCGCCGGCTTCTTCCTGCTGTCTTTCTTCGTCGACGTCGACACCACGATGTCGCGACTCGCCGCCGTCGGCTTGGACGACGCGGTGCGGAGGATCACCGTCCCCGGAGCCGGCGGCGACGTCGACATGGTCACCGTGCGCGACCCGAATGGCGTGCTCGTCGAGCTGGTCGAGGCGCCGCCGATCTCCACGTAGCGAAACAGATCGAGAAGGAGCGGGTGGGTGCGCAGGTTCTACGACGACGAAGGCATGAACTTCGCGGTACTCATGGGGTTGGGCTTCGTGTACCACGGCATCGCAGACGCAGGCGAGACACTGGCCACGATCGAGCGCGTCCCCGAGGGCGACCGCGACGCGTGCGAGCCGGCGGCGCAGGCGCTGCGCGACGAGCGCGTCTTCGACTGGCTGGAGGAGACCTTGGAGCCGGCGCGGAGCGCCGGCGGTTAAGCGATCGTCGCGCCGCCGTCGACGGCGATCGTCTGGCCGGTGAGGTCGCTGGCCGCGTCCGAGAGCAGGAACACGGCGACGGACGCGATCTCCTCCGGTTGCGCGACACGCTGCAGCGGCACCGAACGCTGGATCCGCCGCTGCGCCTCCGGAGTGCTCCACGCGCCCATCGTCATCGGGGTGTCGACGCCGCCGGGGCAGATGCAGTTGACCCGCACACCCTGCGGCCCGTATTGCACGGCCGCGATCCTCGTGAGTGCTGCCACGCCGCCCTTGCTCGCCGTGTAGCCCGGACCGTAGCCGTGTCCCTTGAGGGCGGCGGTCGACGCGATCGTCACGACCGCGCCGCGTCGTTCGACGAGGTGCGGCAAGGCGTGCTTGATGGCGAGGAACGTGCCCACGAGGTTGACCCGTAGCACGAGCAGGAAGTCGTCGAGCTCGATCTCGCCGACCGGGCGCAGGTCGTCGCCGTGGAAGATGCCGGCGCTGGTGAGCACGCCGTCGAGCCCGCCGAAGGCGTCGACCGCGGCCGCGACCGCCGCCTCGACCTCGTCCTCGTTCCTGACGTCGGCGGGCACGGCCCGCGCTGTGCCGCCGCTGTCGCTGATCTCGCGCGCGACGTCGCGCGCCGGGTCGGCGGCGCGGTCGACCACCGTGACCGCGGCGCCGTTGCGAGCCAGGAGGTGCGCCGCGGCGCGCCCCATGCCGCTCGCGCCCCCGGTGACGAGCATGCTCCGAACCATGGGTCGCGCACGCTATCCCGCTACCGTGCGACGCGTGAGCGAGCCCGGGCTGGTCGGCATCATCCGCATCTACCAGCTCGCGACCGACGGCATGGGCTCACCGTTCTACGCCGCGCTCCTCGAGCGCATGGCCGACGACGTCGCCGCCGGCGGACCAATCGGTCGATTCCTGTCCGACCACCTCGAATCCACCTATGAGGACGCGGTGCCATTGCGGTTCCTCGGCGGTGTCCACCGGCTCGTCCTGGCGGGGAGCGCACCCGATCTCGCGGCACGCTTCCCGTCCGTCGGCGGTGACGGCGATGCCGCCGCCGCATGGCCGGCCTTGGTGGCGGCGGTCCACGCGCACGACGATGCCGTTCGCGATGCGCTCACGCGTCCGCCGCAGACGAACGAGGTGGGCCGGTCGGCCGCGCTCGTCGGCGGCTTTCTCGTCGTCGCGCGCGACACCGGGCTCCCGCTGCGCCTGCTCGAAGTCGGGAGCAGCGCCGGGTTGAACCTGCGGTTCGACCGCTACTGGTACGAGTCGAACGGCGCCGGATACGGCGACGTCGCATCGCCAGTCCGGTTCACCGACCTGTGGGAGGAAGGCCGCCCGCCCTTCGACGTTTCGGCGGAGATCGCGGCGCGGCGCGGTTGCGATCGCAACCCGATCGACGCCAGCAGCGAGGACGGCCGTCTGACGCTTCTGTCGTACGTCTGGCCCGGTCAGACGCAGCGCTTCACGATGCTGCGCGCCGCGCTCGAGGTCGCCCGCGACGCCCCCGTCGCCATCGACCGGGCCGACATCCCGGCGTGGCTCGAGCGGCGGCTCGACGAACCGGCGCCGGGGTGCACCACCGTGATCTTCCACTCGATCACCTGGCAGTACCTCACCGACTACGAACGCGCGACGGCGGAGGCCGCGCTGGCGACGTCCGGCGCACGGGCAACTCGCGAAGCGCCGCTGGCGTGGCTCCGGCTCGAGCCGTCGGCCGATCTCACGCATGCCGAGCTGCGCCTCACCACGTGGCCGGTGGGCGAAGAGCGGCTCCTCGCCCACTGCCACTACCACCTCGGGCCGGTGCGGTGGGTCGCGTGAGTACGGGTTACGCGCCGAGCGCGGCGAGCATCCCGGTGAGCCGTTCGACGCTGCGCGCGCATGCCGACTCGTAGCCCTCGTCTTCGATCCGCGGACCGATGAGCTCCAGGTCGAAGCAGCCCGCATATCCCGCCGCCAGTACCTCGCCCAGGATGCGCTCGAGAGGGATGTCACCGTCGCCGGGGACGAGCCGGTTCGGGGTCGAGAGCGTCCCGACCGCGTAGTCGCTGACCTGGACGAGCCCGAGGCGGTCGACACCCTGAGCGACTGTTTCGGCGAGTCCCCGCTCCGCCCAGCAGGCGTTCACCTCCATGCACACGTCGACGTCGAGTCGTCGGGCGAGGTCGATCGCATCGGCGAGCGTGTGGACGAAGCCGACGTCGACTCGCAACGAGTTCGTGTGCTCGATCGAGAACGGAACGCCGCGCGCCTTTGCTTCTGGCAGCACGGGCGCCAGCGCCGCCTCGAGCGCGCCGGCGGCCTCGTCCCACGGGAGTGGGCCGGCAGGACCGGTCGTGAACACGAGGCATTCGGCGCTGATGGTGGCGGCGGTGTCGAGCGCGCGCGCGATCCGCTCTCGCTGTGCGTCCCAGCGGGCCGGCTCGGTGAGGTCGAAGGGTCCGAGACCGATGAGATTCGTCACCCGGAGCCCGGCGTCGGCGACTCGGCGGGTACCGTCCTCCCACCCGAACCGCTCGAGCTTCGCGACCGAGATGCCGATGTTCGTGATGCCCACCTCCTCGTAGAACCGCAGATCGGCCTCGAGGTCCCACGCGAAGGTCGAGATGGCGCTGAGCGACACGCGCGGGTGCATGCGCGCTCAGCCGAGGGTGAGGCCGCGAGCGGCGCTCCCGCCGCCGTCGAGGGGCAGGTTCACGCCGGTCACGAACTCAGACTCCGGGCCGGCGAGGTACACCGCGGCGTGGGCCACGTCGGTCGCAGTTCCGAGTCGAGTCAGGTGCATGCCCTCGAGCCTCGCCCGCCGTTCGTCGGTGAGGTCTGCGTCGCGCCGTTCGTTGAGCACGTACCCGGGACTGATCGTGTTGCACCGGATGTTGGCGTCGGCGTAGTCGACCGCGATCGAGCGTGTCAGCGCGTTGAGGCCACCCTTGCTGGCGATGTACGCGGCGAGGCCGTGGCTTGCGCGCTCTGCCGCGCGACTGGAGATGTTGACGATCGAACCGTGTCCTGACTCGACCATGTGCGGGATTGAGGCGCGCGCCAGCCACATCGGGGCCGTGAGGTTGACCCGCAACGTCGCGTCCCAGCTCGACGTGGTCAGTTCGACAACCGGGCCGTCGGCCTCGTCGACGGTCGATCCGACCGCGTTGTTCACGAGCACTGTCAGCCCGTCGAACTGCTCGACGGCGGCCGACACGAGCTGGGAGCACGCCGCCTCGTCGGAGAGATCGGCGGCGTGGAACGCGGCGTCACCGCCGTCGCGTCCGATCGAGTCGACGACGGCGTTGCCCCGCCCGGCGTCGCGTCCCGTCACGACGACTCGCGCGCCCTCGGCCGCGAACGCCACCGCGATCGCCTTTCCGAGGCCGGACGTGGAGCCGGTCACGAGCGCGATCTCGCCCTCCAGCCGCACGGCCGGGACCGTACACCGCGGTCTCGACGAGTCTCAGGCCCGCGATCAAGCACAGCGACGAACCCCTACCTGGTCGTCCGCACCGTCTGGTGACGTTCGCTCGTGTGGCGCGCTAGCCCGGTCCCGACAGGAGGGAGGAGGCGTCGTCGGGAGCGGAGGCCCTGCGGAGCGGCGCCGCCAGCGATGCGACGACGAAGAGCGCCAGGGTCGCGAGCACGATCGCGCCTCCGGCGGCGAGGGCCCATTGACGGGCGGCGGCCAGTCCGAGCACGACGGCCACCACGCCGACGGCGGCGGCGCCGACCGTCGTGGCGCGGAACGAACGGGCCACGACGCGGCCGGTCGCGACGGGCAACACCATCAACGCCGCGATGAGCAGCACACCCGTGACGCGCATCGCCGCGGCAACCGTCACCGCGGTCAGCGCCGCCAGCAGTGCGTTGAGAGCGCCGACAGGAATCCCAGCCACCCGGGCCGCCTCCTCGTCCAACGAGATCGCCACCATGGCGCGCCACGTGACGGCTATCGCCAAGACGATCAACGCGCCCAGGCCGACCACGGTGTAGGCGTCGTTCTCGGTGACCGTGAGGATGGAGCCGAAGAGATACGGCTGCAGGTTCGCGTTGGTGGTGGAGCGGCCGGCGAGGACGACACCGGCGGCGATTCCTCCGTAGAAGAACAGCGCCAGCGCGAGGTCGCCGGAGGTGCGCGCGCGCGAGCGCAACCACTCCAGGGCCAGCGCGGCCACGACCGCCACGACCAGCGCCGTCCACACCGGGGAAGTCCCGAACAGCAGGCCGGCGCCGACGCCGGCGACGGCGACGTGCCCGATGCCGTCGCCGATCAGCGAGAGCCGCTTCTGCACGAGGAACGTGCCGATGAGCGGCGCCGACGCGCCGACGGCCACGCCTGCGATCAGCGCAAGCTGCATGTACGTGGTGTCGAACGGCCACGGCAGCGGCCACGGCATCCCCGGCATCAGCCCCCACCGTTCTCGGACAGCTCCTCGAGCCAACGAGGCAGGTCGTCGGCATGCACGCCGAGGCTCACGCCGGTGGCTGCAAGGTCCGCCGGCTTCCCGTCGAACAGCACACGGTGACGCAGGACGACGACGCGGTCGAGGTCGTCGGCGACGGCGCCGAGCTCGTGTGACACGAGCAGGACCGAAGCGCCGTGCTCGCGCAAGAGGTGGACGAGTGAGTCCCGGAACAGGCGTTGGGCCTGGGCGTCGACGCCCGCGATCGGCTCGTCGAGAATGAGCAGCTGCGGTTCGCTCGCCAGCGCCTTGGCGATCAGCACCCGCTGCTGTTGTCCCCCCGAGAGCTCGGTGACTCGCTGGTGCCGCAGATCTCCGAGCGCCACCGATTCGAGAGCGTGCGCGACGGCAGCCCGGTCCTCGGGGCGGGGCCGTCGCCACCATCCCGTCTTGGCAAGTCGTCCGGCGCCGACGACCTCCTCGACCGTCGCCGGCAGGTCGGGCGCGAGGCGCGGCCGCTGGGGCACGTACCCGAGGCGCCACCGGTCCCGCAGGCGGCGCGGCGGCGAGCCGAAGAGCTCCACCCGGCCCGCTTGCGGGGCCAGCAGCCCCAGCACGATGCGCAGCAGCGTCGACTTCCCGGCACCGTTCGGGCCGACGAGGGCGGTGAACTCGCCCGGTGAAATCTCCATCGACACACCGTCGAGCACCCGATGCGCACCGAAGGCGAACGAGGCCCCCTCGACGGTCAGGACGGGGTCGGCGCGAGGAGTCCTCATTTGAGATCGATTCCCATCCTAGGCCTCGGCTGTGATAAGACTCATTCTCATTACGCACCGTCGGTGGTTCTCGTGTCTCGCGGTCCTCGTCGCCGTGGTCGCCGTCGTGACCGCCGCCGCCCGGCCCGCCGCAGCGGCCCGCAGCAGGGTCAGCGTGGCCGCCGCCTTCTACCCCGTCGCTTACGCGGCGCAGCAAGTAGGAGGACGGCGCGTCGCCGTGACGAACCTCACGCCGGTCGGCGCCGAACCGCACGACCTCGAGCTCAACTCGGACCAGCTCGACGAGCTGCTCGAGGCGAAGGTCGCGTTCGTGCTCGGCAGCGGTTTCCAGCCCGCGGTCGAGAAGGCGGCCGATCGACGGGACGGGCCGACGGTCGAGCTGCTGCCGAACCTGGTGGACGCCCGGGGGAAGAAGGTCGCCAAGGAGGGCGAGAGCAGTGGCCTCGACCCGCACGTCTGGCTCGACCCCGTCCTGATGTCACAGCTCGTCGGCGTTGTCGAACGGGGCCTCGCTGCCGCCGACCCACCGAGCGCCGCGACCTACGAGCGGAACACGCGCGCGCTCCAGGACCGGCTCGCCGCGCTCGATGCCCGGTACCGTGCGCGCCTGTCCGGGTGCGCGCGGAACCTCCTCGTGACGTCACACGACGCGTTCGGGTACCTCGCGTCCCGGTACGGGCTGAAGCAACAGGGCGTGGCCGGCATCTCTCCCGACCAGGAGCCTGATCCGAAGCGCCTCGGGGAGCTGGCGCAACTCGCCCGCGACCAGGGGGTCACCACGGTGTTCACCGAAGAGGTGGTATCGCCGCGCATCGCCGAGACGCTCGCCCGCGACGCAGGGGGACTGCGCACCGAGACGTTGAGCCCGCTCGAGAGCCTCAGCCAGAAGGAGCGCGCCGCCAAAGCGGACTACTTCACCCTGATGTCCACCAATCTGAACAAGATCGCCAACGCGCTCGGCTGTCCTCCCCCCTCGTAGCATCGAGCCCGTGACGTACCGTCGCGGGCACGGGCACGCTCACGGGACGCCGGCGGGACGGGCGGGCGCGCGATACGCCGGTCGTCTCCGCATGGCGTTCGTGCTGGCGGCGGCGTTCCTCGTGGTGGAGGCGATCACAGCCTTCCTTGCCGACTCGCTCGCGCTTCTCTCGGACGCGGCCCACCTGCTCACCGACGCGGTCGGGATCGGCATGGCGCTAGCCGCCATCCGGCTGGCCGACCGTGCCCGCGGTGACCGGTCGCGCACGTTCGGGCTGTACCGGCTCGAGATCCTCGCCGCTCTCGCCAACTCCGTACTCCTCTTCGTCGTCACGGGGTACGTCATCGTCGCGGCGATCCTGCGCATCGGCTCGGAGCCGTCCGTGGAAGCAGGTCCGATGCTGGTGGTTGCCGTCCTCGGCCTCGTCGTGAACGTCGTCTCGGTCCTGTTGCTGCGGAGCGGCGCCGGCCAGAGCCTGAACGTCGAGGGCGCGTACATCGACGTCGTCGCCGACTCGGTCGCGTCGCTCGGCGTCATCGCGGCGGGAATTGTCATCCTGGTGACGGGATGGGAGCCGATCGACGCCATCGTCGCGGTCGCGATCGGCGTCTGGATCCTTCCTCGGGCGTGGCGCCTGGCCGGCAGCGCCGTGCGCATCCTGATCCAGGCGGCGCCCTCCGGCTTGGACGTGGGCCGGCTGCAGACCGATCTCGCCGCCGTACCGGGCGTCGTCGACGTGCACGACCTGCACGTGTGGACCTTGACCTCCGACATGGACGTCGCCAGCGCGCACCTGATGGTCTCTGTGGGCACCGATCCCCACGGTGTGCTCGACCAGGCCCGCGATGTGCTGCGAGACGTCTATGACATCGCGCACGCCACGCTCCAGGTCGAGCCGGACGATCACACCGGCTGCGCCGAAGTGACCTGGTGACGCGGGTGCGAGGACGCAGGTTTGTGGTCGACTGTGAGACGTGCGAGCAGCCGACACGCTGACGACGGAGAACCGTCGCCGTATTCCCGCCTCTTGGTGGCCGTGGTGCTCGACCGCAGGCCGCCTCGTGCTCGCCGGCGTCTGGGGGTGGGCCGGCGTCGCGAAGCTCGGCGATCCCGACGCCGCCGTCCGGGCCGTCCGCGCCTACGACATCCTCCCCGAGACGTTCGTGAAGCCGTTCGCGTGGGGACTCCCCTTCGTCGAGCTCGCACTGGCGGTGCTTCTCCTCGTCGGGCTCGCGACCCGTCCCGCAGCGTGGGCATCGGCGGTGCTGCTCCTCGTCTTCATCGGCGCCACGGCGTCGGTGTGGGCCCGCGGCCTCCAAATCGACTGCGGCTGCTTCGGCGGGGGTGGTCAGTCGTCCGCCGACGCGACCAGCTACCTGCGGGACATCGGGCGCGACGGCCTCTTGCTCTGCCTGGCGCTCCTGGTCGCCGCCGGGGCGCCCAGCCGGCTCGCGCTCGACAATCTCCTGAGTCCGGAGGAGCCCTGACGTGCCGCCGTCGCGATCCGCTGCCCGCACCCGTGCTCGTACGAGGGGACGACGCCGGATCCCCGTCTGGATGTGGTGGGTGCTCGGCGGGGTGCTCGTCGCCGCCGTCGTCGCCGGCTTCCTCTACAACCGCTCGTCGTCGACGGCGGAGAACGCCAAGGTCGTGAGACCGGCGAGCTCGGTCGGGCCCCACAGTGGTGTGCTGGTCGGCAACGCGAACGCTCCCGTCACGATCACCGAGTTCGGCGACTTCCAGTGTCCGGTCTGCCGTGAGCTGCACCAGCTGTGGGAGCCGACGATCGAGCAGCTGGTCCAGCAGGGGAAGGTGAAGTTCGAATTCGTCGGGCTCCAATTCCTCGATCAGGGCACGACGGAGTCGCTGCGCTCGGCGGCAGCGGGTGTGTGCGCGGCGGACCAGAACAAGTTCCCCGACTTCTACAACGCGCTCTACGACGGACAGTCGCGCACGGAGAACTCGGGGTTCCTCACGAACGACCAGCTCCTGAGCTTCGGCAGATCGGTCGGGCTCACCGATCCCACCTTCGCCAACTGCGTGAAATCGGGCCGATACGCGGGTTGGGTCGCGAAGAACACAGACGCGACCACGCGGCGCGGGATCACCAGCACGCCCACCGTCCTGCTGAACGACAAGCAGATCAGCAACTCGGTGGCGGCCGATCCGCAGCGCCTCACCGACGCCGTAAACCAGGCCACAGGTCAGGGCTAGCGCGTCAGGCGCAGCGTGCGCACAGACCGACCAGGTCGACCCGGTGGCGCTGGGTGTGGAACCCGGTCGAGCGGGCGATTTGACTGGCGGCCGTCTGCACGGACTGCTCCAGCCCGGCCGACGCGGGCACGTCCTCGACAGTGCCGCAGTTGGCGCAGATGAGGTGGTGGTGGTGTTCGGTGAGGTCCTCGGCGAGCTCGAAGCGGGCGAATTCACCGTCGGTGACGATGCGGTGCACGAGGCCGGCCTGCTCCAGCACGACGAGGTTCCGGTAGACCGAGCTCTGGGCGAGGCCTCGGCCGGCGGGCGATTCGAGGAGCTCCGGGATCGTCATCGGGCGCGCCGCGTTCGCCAGCGCTTCCACGATGGCCAGCCGATTGGCGGTCACCCGCTGATGGACGCGTCGAAGCCGCGTCGAGACGGTGTCCAGAAGTCCTGCCGACGGCGCAGCGCGCTTGCTCGCTGCCATGTCCGCAGTGTACGGAGGAACGTGGACGCGACCGAGCGCTTCGCTGAGCTCGTGCGCCGGCCACGCGATGAGGTCCCGCTCGACGAGACCGCGCTCCTCATCGCCAAGCACGCGCACCCGGACCTCGATCTCGCCGTTCCGCTCGCCGAGCTGGACCGGCTCGCCGGTGACGTGCCGGACGCGTCGGCCGACGACATCGCCACCGTGTTGTTCGGAGACGGTGGCCTCGCCGGGAACACGGTCGACTACGGCGATCCCCGCAACTCGTATCTCGACGACGTGCTCGCCCGGCGCCTCGGCATCCCGATCTCGCTCTCGGTCGTGATGATCGAGGTGGGTCGTCGTCGCGGTGTACCGATCTACGGCGTCGGCATGCCCGGCCACTTCCTCGTGCAACCGGTCGGCGAGCTCGACGTCTGGTTCGATCCGTTCCACCGGGGCCGGCGCCTCGACGAAGCAGGATGCCGCGAGCTGTACGAGGCGATGCGGCTCGACCCACCGTTCTCGATCGACATGCTGCGCGCCGTCGACACCCGCAGCATCCTCAGCCGAATGCTGGCGAACCTCCAGCAGACGTTCATGCGTCGAGACCCGGCGTCGCTCGTCTGGGCGGTGCGGCTGACGCTACGCCTCCCCGATCTCCTCCCGGGCCAGCGCCGTCAGCTCGCGGGGTTGCTCGGTGGCGTCGGTCGGTTCATCGAGGCGGCGGTGGAGCTCGAGGCGGTCGCGCCAGATCTCGAGGGCGAGGACGCCGAGCACGTGAAGCGCGACGCCACCGCGCTGCGGTCACGCGCCAATTGACGGGTCATCCAGCGGTACGGTGCCGATCATGCGCGGCGGACGGACGCTTCCTATGTTTCCGCTCGGCACCGTGCTGTTCCCGTACGCGCAGCTGCCGCTGCACGTGTTCGAGCCTCGGTATCGCGCGCTGGCGGAGTCCTGTCTCGCCGGTGACGGCGAGTTCGGCGTGGTGCTCATCGAACGGGGGAACGAGGTCGGCGGCGGCGACACCCGCTTCTCGGTCGGGACGGTGGCGCGCATCCTCGCCGCCGGGCGCCTCCCCGATGGCCGGTACCTGCTCGCGACCGAGGGCACCCGCCGCTTGCGCGTGCGCGAGTGGCTTCCCGACGACCCGTTCCCGCGCGCGGAGGTAGAGCTGCTTGGAGAGCACGGACCACCGGGCGACGCCCGATCCCTCCGCGACGACGTCGAGCGCCTCCTGAAGCGAGTCCTGGCGATGTCGGCGGAGCTGGGCGACGCCCCGCAGTCCATCGACGTCACCCTCGACGGCGACCCTGCGCAGGCCGGGTTCGAGGCGGCGGCGGCGGCACCGATCGGCCCGCTCGACGCCCAGCGCCTTCTCGAGCTCGACGATCCCGGCGATCGACTCGCCCAACTCGAGGCGTTGCTCGTCGACTGCGCATCGATGCTCGAGCTCCGGCTCTCAGGGACGTAGGCCGTTCACGCGCTCTCCCGGTCGGTTTAGCCTTCCTCCATGAGTGTCGACCCGGACGACGCGCGCAGGCGCGTGATGGACGAGAAGGCCCGCGTCGAGGGACTGATCCACAACCTCAAGGACGAGCTGGGTGAGGGGCCCGAGAACGACGAGCTGTCGGAGCTGTCGGACTACGACCAGCACCCAGCCGACACGGCGAGCGAGACGTTCGAACGCGAGAAGGACGTGTCGATCCTCGAGCAGCTCGAGGACGAGCTCGCCGAGTTGCAGGCCGCCCTCGAGCGCATCGACGACGGGACCTACGGGATCGACGAGGTGACAGGCGATCCCATCGCGCCCGAACGCCTGGCGGCGTTCCCGACCGCGCGCACCAACGTCGACCCCGAGGCGCCGCGAGATGACGACGGTAGGCTTCGTCCCACCGGTGCCGGGGACCCCGAGGAGTACTGATGCAGTTCGCGACCGACAAGGTCGGGCAGTGGTCCGACGACCAGGAGTTCAAGGTCGACGCCGAGCGGATCAAGCAGTATGCCGCCGCGACCAACGACCCGATTCCTGCCCATGCCGACGGCGAGCTCGCCCCGCCCGTCTTCTCGGTCGTGCCCGTCTGGGACGTCATGGGCGGCGCCGTGGGCGAGGTGACCCCGGCCGAGGCCTTCCCGTTCGTCGTCCACGGCGAGCAGGACATGTACTTCCACCGCCCGATCCTGCCGGGCATGGTGCTTCGGGCCCGCGCCGCGCCGATCGGCATCCACGTGAAGCAATCGGGCACCACGGTCGTGAGCAGGATCGAGACGCGCGACGAGTCGGGTGACCTCGTCAACGAGCAGTACTCGGTGACGTTCTTCCGCGGCGTGACCGGTGGCGAGGGCAAGGGCGAGACCGCGCCCGAACACCGCTTCCCCGAAGAGCTCCGGAGCGCAGAGCCCGCCGCGGTGGCGCAGCAGACCTTCGACCTCGACCAGACGTACCGTTATTCGACGGCGTCCGGCGACACGGTGCCCATCCACCTCGACGAGGAGTTCGCCAAGTCGGTCGGCCTGCCCGGCATCATCATTCACGGACTCTGCACGATGGCGTTCACGAGCTGGGCCGCGATCGGCGAGCTCGCCGCGGGCGAGCCGGCGTTGCTGAAACGGCTAGCGGTGCGGTTCTCGAAGCCGGTGCTCCCGGGTGAGACGATGACGACCCGCTTCTGGAGCGCCGGCGAGCGCGACGGCAACACCGTGTACGCGTTCGAGAGCACGAACCCGGCCGGCGACGCCGTCATCAAGGACGGCGTGGCGGAGATCGCGATCTGAGCGTCCGGCTGCGGCTGTTCGCCCAGGCGCGCGAGGCGGCCGGCCGCGCCGATGACACCTTCGACGCCGCGTCGCTCGGCGAGCTGCTGGCGGCAGCGGGATCGGACTACGGCGCGCCTTTCCGCGCCGTGCTGGAGTCGGCCCGGGTGTGGGTGAACGGCGAAGAGCCCGAGCAGGGCGACGCCACACCGCTCCACGACAACGACGAGGTCGCCGTCGTCCCCCCCGTGAGCGGTGGCTGAACCGGCGGTCGACGCGGCTACAGCAACTTCAGCGCGCGAGCGTTGTCGAAACGGGAGGAGACGTCGGGCCAGTTGACGATGTTCCAGAACGCATCGACCCAATCGGCCTTCACGTTCTTGTACTGCAGGTAGTACGCGTGCTCCCACATGTCGAGCACGAGGAGCGGCGGCGCGCCCTGGCCGACGTTGCTCTGATGGTCGTAGACCTGCTCGACGATGAGCCGCTGCGCGACCGGCTCCCAGGTCAGCGCACCCCACCCCGAGCCCTGGACGTTGAGCGACGCCTCCGTGAGCTGGTTGCGGAAACCCTCGAACGTGCCGAAGGACTCGTCGATCGCGGCCGCGATGTCGCCGTCCGGCTTGTCACCCCCGTCGGGACTCATGTTGTTCCAGAACAGGGAGTGCAGGACGTGCCCCGACAAGTTGAATGCAAGGTTCTTCTGGAGTTGGTTGATCGTCCCGAACTCTTCGTTCTCGCGGGCGGCGGCGAGCTTCTCGAGCGCGGTGTTGGCGCCCTTCACATACGTCGCGTGGTGCTTGTCGTGGTGCAGCTCGAGGATCTGCGCGGAGTAGTGCGGCTCGAGCGCCGCGTAGTCGTACGGAAGGTCGGGAAGCGTGTACTCGGGCATCGGTCCTCCCTGGGGTCTGGGCGCGAACAACTCGGCCCTCTCATTGTGTCGCTCGGACCTGCAAACGTCCTTCCCCCGGCCGGGATTCCGAAAACGTCCTGGTCAGGTGGGGGCCGTTGCCCATTTTTCGAGGCGCTGACTAGCGTGCGCCCTCGATGCGGGTGGGCCGAAAGCGGGTGGTTGGTCGCGCTCTCTTCGCGGTGGGCGTCCTGACGAGCGCCGCGCTTCTCGCTGCGTCCCCCGCCGAAGCGCAGCCCGCACCGGATCCCGAAGCCGAGCTGAACACGCTGAGGCAGCGCGCCGACCAGGCCAGGCGCGAGGCCAACGACGCCGCCGAGAGCTACACGAACGCCCAGTCGTCGTTCGAGGACCTCGGCAACAAGATCGCGGAGCTCGAGCAGAAGATCGCCCAGGGCGAGGCGCGGCGCCAGGAGCTGCGCGCCGTCGCCGAACGCCGCGCCGTCCTGGCGTACAAGAACCTCGGAAGCGACCGCGACGTGGTCCTCGAAGCGAAGAACCCGACAGAGAGCGCCCGCACATCGGTGCTGCTCGACCGGGCCACCAGGCCGACAACGCCGCCGTCGCCGAGATGGCGGCGCTGAATACGCAGCTCGCTGCACAACGCGATCGACACGCCGAGGACTCGAGGGACTACAGCGCGTACCGCAAGCGCCTCGCCGACGAGCGCGGGCTGCTCGACGAGAAGGTCGCCGCGGCCGACATCGCGTTGCGCCAGCTCCAGGCGAAGCGAGCCGCCGAAGGCCTCGGTGCGCCCGTCATCGACGGACTCGTCTGCCCGGTGCCGGGAGCGGCGTTCAGTAACGACTTCGGTCAGCCGCGCACGGGGCACACCCACCAGGGCAACGACATGTTCGCTCCCATGGGCACGCCCAACCTCGCCGTCGTGAGCGGCAACATCACGTACGGCCCCGGCGGCTCGGGCGGGAACGGCGCCTACCTCGAGGGTGACAACGGCGTGAGCTACATCTACTACCACCTGTCCGAGTACGTCGGTGGTCCCCGCCGGGTCGCGCAGGGTGAGGTGGTCGCCAAGCTCGGCATGACCGGCAACGCCGGCGCGCCGCACACCCACTTCGAGATCCGTCCCGGGGGACGCACCGCACCGCCGCTCAATCCCTACGGCACGCTTGTAAAGATCTGTCAGTAGCGCGCTGGTACCGTTGCCGCCATGAGCGAGCACCGTCGCCGCGTCGACCCGGTGCTCGATCCGAGCCACCTCGCCGATCTTTCCGAGCGGCCGTCGAGCGCCGCACAAGGTGGGCCGGGCGCGAGCGCGCGACCCGAATGACGCCCGACCTCGAATCGAGGCTTCGCGATCTCGGCGAGTTCATCCGGGACCAGCGGCGGAACGCCCGCCTCTCACTGCGCAAGCTCAGCGAGCTCGCGGGCATCTCGAATCCCTACCTGAGCCAGATCGAACGCGGCCTCCGAAAGCCGAGCGCCGAGATCCTCCAAGCGATCGCGCGCGCCCTGCGCATCTCGTCGGAGACGCTCTACGTACGGGCGGGAATCCTCGAGGAGCGAGACACCGATGCCGACCTCGTCGAGGACATCATGCGGGACCGCACGCTGACCGAGACTCAGAAGCAGGCGCTGATCGAGATCTACCGCTCGTTCCAGCGAGAGCGCGCCGACGGTGGCCAACCGTCGAGCACCGATTCCCGTTGAGAGGGGCCCGCTCCACGCGCCGGTAGGCTCTCGAAGCGATGCCGTCTCAGCGCGTCGCCATGATCAGCGTCCATACGTCGCCCCTCGCGCAGCCGGGGGCGGGTGACGGCGGCGGCATGAACGTGTACGTGCGCTCGCTGGCGTCGAATCTCGCCCGTGCCGGGGTGCACTGCGACGTGCTCACACGCGCCGAGCACGCCGAGCAACCGCCGCTGGTCGAGGTGGAGCCGGGGTTCCGCGTCGTGCACCTGGCCGCGGGCCCCACTGCTCCCGTCCCGAAGCAGTCGCTCCCGGATCTCGTCGAGCCGTTCGTCGATGCCGCGCTCGCGTTCTTCGCCTCCGAGGACGACTCGCCTCAGGTGCTGCACGCCAACTACTGGATCTCGGGCGCGGTCGGTCACCGGCTCAAGCACGCCCTGGACCTGCCCCTGGTGGCCACCTTCCACACCCTCGACCGCGTGAAGGCGGAAGCGGGAGTGGGCGACGATCCCGCGACGCGCGCGCGGGTGGAGGGCGAGATCATCAACTGCGCCGACCTCGTGATCGCCGCTACCAACGACGAGCGGCGCCAGCTCGTCACGTTGTACGGGGCCGACCGCGACCGGATCGAGATCGTCCCCCCGGGTGTCGACCACCGCGTGTTCGTGCCCGGCGACCGTAAGGCGGCGCGACTCGCGCTCCGCCTCGATCCGCAGCATCGTGTGCTCCTGTACGTCGGGCGCATCCAGCGCCTCAAGGGCGCCGATCTGGCGGTGCGCACGCTCGCCGAGCTCGACAGTGACGTGTCCCTCCTCGTGGTGGGTGGTCCGAGCGGGAACGACGGAGAGGCGGAGATGGGCGTGCTGCGCTCGCTCGTCGCCGATCTCGACCTCGACGACCGGGTGCGCTTCGTCCCGGCCCAACCCCACGACCGGCTCGTCACCTACTACCAGGCGGCCGACGTCTGCCTCGTCCCCTCGCGGACGGAGTCGTTCGGGCTCGTCGCGCTGGAGGCCGCCGCCTGCGGTACGCCAGTCGTCGCCGCCGACGTCGGTGGCCTCCGATCGGTCGTCGACGACGGCCACACCGGGTTCCTCGTCGAGGGCCGGGCCGCCGTCGACTACGCGGCGCCGGTCGACGTCGTCCTCTCGGATCTCGAGCTTGCCCGGGCCATGGGCACGAGCGCGTTGGCCCGATCGGGCCGTTACCTCTGGAGCATCGCGGCGGCGCGGCTGCGGCGGCTGTACGGCGATCTCGCCACACGCGCCCCGGTCGAGTGCTCGTAGCGTCCCGCGGCGACGGCGTCGGTCGAGAACCATGACGCTGGACGACGCGTACGAGCTCATCGCCCACCATCTCGAGGGGCCGGTCGCGGCGGCGGAGTACACGCAGCACGTGGAGTACGACCCGGAGGTGCGGCGGTGGTACGTGCGGTTCGGGTGCGACGGACGCGACGCGACGACCATCTACTTCGACCTGCACGAGCGGACGCTGCGATACGAGGTGTACTTCCTGCCCGACCCGCCCGGGAACCACCTCGAGCTGTACCGGTACCTCCTCCGGAGGAACCACACGATGTACGGCGCGCGCTTCTCCATCGGCCCCGACGGCGACCTCTACCTCGTCGGTAGGGTGGCGCTGGAGCATTTGAGCGAGGCGGAGCTGGACCGCATCATCGGCGTGATCTACGAGACGGTCGAGACCTGGTTCCAGCCCGTCGTCCGGATCGCGTTCGGGCGCCGCCCTGCTCCCCGACCTCAGACTGTCTGAGCCTTTCATAACTTGCGCCAGAGGGCGTGCGGGGATAGGGTCCCGTTGTCGGGCCCGAGGTGCGGGACGGTCGGCTTCGTTCGGGGAAGTGCGAGGCGGACCCGAAGGTTCCTCGGGCCCGGTCGCGCCACCGTTACGCTCGCGGAGGCGGGGGCTTTGCCGACCGCCGGCGCAAAGCCCGGCTTGCGACGGCGACAAGAGGAACTCCTGTGATGCAACTGGCGCTGCTGGGTGGCGGCCGTATGGGCGAGGCCCTGTTGGCAGGCCTGCTCGACGCCGGCTGGGATGCCGAGTCGCTCGCGGTTGCCGAGATCGACCCGGAGCGCCGTCGCCTCGTGGCGGAACGGTTCCGAGGTGTGCGTGTCGTCCCCAGCCCGGCGTGGGCGGTCGCGGAGACCGACGTCGTCGTCCTTGCCGTCAAGCCGAGCGACGTCCGCCCCGCGCTCGAGCAGTGCCTCCCGACGCTGAAGACGGACGCGCTCGTGCTGTCGATCGCAGCCGGCGTCACGCTCGCGGCCCTGGAGGACACCGTCCCCGACCGGCCCGTCGTGCGGGCGATGCCGAACACCGCCGCTCTCGTCCGCAAGGGCGCGGCCGCGATCGCCGGCGGCCGCCACGCCACCGAAGCGCACCTCGACGAAGCAGAACACATCCTCGGCTCGGTCGGGGTCGTCGTGCGCGTCCCCGAGTCGCTGATGGACGCCGTCACCGGCCTGTCAGGATCGGGCCCGGCCTACGTGTTCCTCGTCGTGGAGGCGCTGGTCGAGGCGGGGGTGCTCGTCGGCCTCCCGCGGGACACGGCGGCGACGCTCGTGCACCAGACGCTCGCGGGGGCGGCGGCCCTGATCGTCGACGGGGTCGAAGGGCCGGAGGCGCTCCGGGCCGCGGTGACCTCGCCCGGCGGGACGACGGCCGCCGGGCTGGCCCGCCTCGAGGCGCACGGCGTCCGGGCCGCGTTCCTCGAAGCCGTCGAGGCCGCCACGCGCCGCTCCCGGGAGCTCGGTCGCTCGGACGCGTAGATGTCGCTGGACTCGTCGTCCACAAGGCCGCACAAGGGCGCGCTCGACTCACGCTAGACAACACGGGCATCGTCGCCCTACGCTCCGACGCACAGCGGGACGGAGAAAACAAGGGGTTGGACCGTGGCGGAGTCGTTCGCCAAAGCGCGCTTCTTGACCGTGCAGGAAGTTGCCAAGCTCATGAGGGTGTCGTCGATGACCGTCTACCGGCTCATCAAGGCGGGAGACCTGCCGGCGGTGCGGGTCGGGCGCTCGTTCCGGGTGCGCGACGTGGACGTCGACGCCTATCTGGAGTCGCGGTACACGCAGGCCGGATAGGCGCGAACAGGACAGGGTGCCCCCCGCCCGGCGGCTCGTCTCGTTCCTGTCGGACTACGGCCAGGCCGACGAGTTCGTCGGCGTGTGCAAGTCGGTGATGCTGAGTCTCGTGCCCGACCTCCAGATCATCGACATCACCCACGACCTGCCGCCGCACGACGTCCGCGCCGGCGCGCTCACGCTCGTCCGAGCCGCCCAGTACCTCCCTGACCGCGGCATCGTCCTGGGTGTCGTGGACCCCGGCGTCGGCACCGACCGACGCCTCGTGGCGGTAGAGGTCGAGCAGGGAACCCTCCTCGGGCCCGACAACGGGCTCCTCGCGCCGGCCGTCGCCATCCTCGGCGGTGCGCAGCGGGTCGTGTCCCTCACCAATACCGAGCACCACCTCCCGGCGCCGGGCCCGACCTTCGCCGGACGCGACATCCTGGCGCCCGCCGCCGCCCACCTCGCCGCTGGTGTCGATGCTGGCGAGCTCGGCGACGAGGTCGACTCCGCCGGTCTGGTCCCCGGCCTCGTCTCGCTGCCGCGCCACGACGAGGGTGGCGCCATCCACGGCGAGGTGTGGTGGATCGACCGTTTCGGGAACTGCCAGCTGAACATCGATCCCGACGAGCTGCGGGCCCACGGCGCCGAGCCCGGGAGCCCCGTCGAGGTCCGCTTCGGAGATCAGGCGCGCTCCGTGCGGTGGGTGCACACCTACGCCGACGCCAAGCCGTCCGAGCTGGTGCTCCTGGTGGATTCCTACGGGTTGGCTTCTCTGGCGCTGGACCGGGGGTCGGCCGCCTCCGAGTGTCACCTCGAGCCGGCCTTGTCCGTCACGGTGGTTCCTCCGGGCGCCACCGTCACCGGCCGAACGTCCGCGGCCGGGTAGGCCATGCGCCCCGGCACCACCATCGCCATCGCCGTTCTCCTGTTCATCATTCTGGCGGCGGCGTTCGCCCAGTTCGTGCTGCGCCTGGGCCCCTGAGCCCGGCGGTGGGGCCGGGATGCGTCGCCTCACCCTCCGTGGTACAACAACCACTCAAGGCGCGCGGCGGGTCCGCCGATACCTCGCGCGAGCCGGGCTTCCGGTCCGTGGGCGTGGGGGCCGCGGGCGCCGCGCTGTGACGGGTCGGCGCTCGCGGAACAGCCTCCCAGCCCGCCCCAAGCACCACGCCCACGACCGGGGCTCCCGGTCCCCGTCGACGCCGTCGCCGGGCGCGTGGCGCTACCTTCCGCCTGTGCGTGTCCCCGAGCGCGAGGCCGACGTGCTCGCCGATGCCGATGTGGTCGTGGCGGGGGGTGGACCGGCGGGCCTGGGCGCAGCGATTGCTGCCGCACGCGCCGGCGCTCGGGTGGTTCTGTGCGAGCGGTACGGCTTTCTCGGCGGCAACCTCACCGTCGCGAAGGTCGGGACGATATGTGGCCTCTACGTGCGCGACGACTCCGGTGAGTTCGACTACGTCGTCGGCGGCATCGCGCGCGAGCTGGCCGACTCGCTCGCCGCGGCCGGCGCCGGCGTCGGGCCGGTCCCGTTCAAGGAGACGGCGGTGTTCCTGTATGCGCCGTGGTCTGTCAAGCGCCTCGCCGACCACCTCGTGACCGAGGAGAACAACCTGGACGTGCTGTTGCACTCGCTCGTCGCCGACGCGCTCGTCGGCAACGGCAGGTTGCGCGCGCTCGTGCTGGCGACCAAGCGCGGGCCGCGCGCGGTCAAGGGGAAGGTATTCATCGATTGCACGGGTGACGCCGACCTCGCCACGTTCGCGGGGGTGCCGACGGAGCTCGGTCCTCCCGGCCACCGCCAGTACGGGTCGATGCAGTTCGTGATGCAGCACGTCGACGCGCCGGCGGCGCTCGCGGCCGTGCCCGCGCTCGGAGACCTGATCGCGGAGCACGGTGGGCACCTCTCCCGGGACGGCGGCGCCGTCATCCCGACGTTTCGCCCCGGCGAGTTCGTGGGCGCGATGACGCGCGTGCGCAACCCGGACGGCACGCCCGTGGACGTGACCGACGTACAGCAGGCGACGTGGGGCGAGCTCGAGGGACGCCGCCTGGCCGAGGAAGCCGCCGCGTTTCTCTGTGCGCACGTCCCCGGGTTCTCGGACGCGTTCCTCGACGATACCGCGACCGCGCTCGGAGTCCGCGAGACCCGGCGAGTCGTCGGGGAGTACGTGCTCACCGGCGGCGACGTCACGCGCGGTGCGACGTTCGATGACGCCGTCGCGCGGGGCGCCTGGCCGCGTGAGTACCACGTCCGCGGGCGTAGCACCGAGTACGCATTCCTCCCTGCCGGTGCCAGCTACCAGGTCCCGTTCGCAAGCCTGCGACCCCGCGGGGTGTCGAACCTGCTCGCCGCCGGGCGCTGCCTGTCGGCCGACCACGACGCCCTGGCGTCGATCCGCGTCATGGGCCCGAGCCTGGCGGTCGGCCAGGCGGCAGGGACCGCCGCCGCACTCGCGGCACGCGACGGTGTGGCCGTGCGCGACGTCGCGGTCGACGAGCTGCAGGCGTCGCTCACGAAGCAGCGAGCGATCCTGTGACAAACCTCGCCGACGTGCTCCTCGCGCCGGCCGAGACCACCCCCGACGCCATCGCCCTGCGGGCGGGAACGGACGCGGTCACGTATCGAGAGCTCGAGTCACGAGCCGCTCGCGTGGCCGGCGCGCTCCGATCCGAGGGCGTCGATCCGGGCGCCCGGGTGACGATCGACGGTCACAACACGATCGCCTTCGTCGCCTCCTATCTCGGTGCCCTCCGCGCCGGTGCGGTCGCGGTCCCCGTGAATCCGCACGCGCCCGGCCCGGAGCTCGATCGTGAGCTCGCGACCGTCGAGCCCGCCGTCATGCTCGGTGCTCCGCTCGATGGGAGTGGAGACGCCGAGCCAGCTGACACCGTGGCGCGTGAAGACTCGGACGTGGCGGTGTTGTTGTTCACGGCCGGGACCGCCGGTGAACCGAAAGCGGCCATGCTGACCCACGGCAACCTGACCGAGAACATCCGCCAGGTGCTCGACCATCCTGGTCTCGCGCTGAACGCCAGCGACGTGAGCCTCGGCGTCCTGCCCATGTTCCACGTGTTCGGCCTCAACGCCGTGCTGGGAATCGGGCTCGCCGCCGGTGCGGCGACCGTCCTGCTCGACCACTTCGACGCCGTCGGCGCGGTGCGGTCCGTGCGTGATCAGCGCGTGTCCGTGCTGGCGGGCGTCCCGGCGATGTACCACGCGTTCCTCGAGCTCGAGGAGGACACCGCCCCGCCCGACGCGTTCCGGTCCGTTCGCCTGGCGGTCTCGGGCGCCGCGCCTCTCGGCGAGGAGGTGCTCGAAGGGATGCGCAAGCGATTCGGGGTGGTCGTGCACGAGGGCTACGGCCTCACGGAGGCGGCGCCCATCGTGACGACGTCGGCGATCGGCCGCCGTGAGCCCGCCGCCGGATCGATCGGGCCTCCATTGCCCGGGGTCGACGTGCGGCTCGTGGACGCCGACGGGGACGACGTGCTGCCGGGCGACCCGGGCGAGATCTGGGTCCACGGCCCGAACGTGTTCCCCGGGTACTGGCGCGACGCCGAGGCCACCGCCCGGGCGCTCACGCCCGCCGGGTGGTTACGTACCGGCGACGTCGCCGTGGCCGACGACCAGGGCGAGCTGAGTCTCGTCGACCGGGTCAAGGACCTGATCATCGTGTCGGGGTTCAACGTCTACCCCGCCGAGGTCGAGGAAGCCCTGCTCGAGCACCCGGACGTCGCCGAGGCCGCCGTCATCGGCGAGCCGGACCCCCGCACGGGCGAGGCCATCGTCGCCTTCGTCGTCCCCGAGCCGGCCACCCGCCCGAGCCCGGACGCCCTCCTCGCCCACTGCGCCCGGTCACTGGCCCGCTACAAGTGCCCCACGCGGGTGGAGGTCGTCGACGCCCTGCCCCGCTCCTTCGCCGGCAAGGTCCTCCGCCGCCAGCTCCGTCCCTGAGCGCCGCGTGCCGGGCCGGACTTTGAGAACGATTGCACAAGCGGGAGGTATCCTCGGCACACCCGGGGACGTCCCGGGTCCGCGAGCAGGAACGGACCGAGCAGGGAAGCGAGCGAAGTGCCCTCCGCCGGACGAATCCCCGAGGCAACGGTCGCCCGCCTGCCCCTCTACTACCGGGCCCTCCTCGAGACCGCCGACCAGCACGTCGGCACGGTCTCGTCCGACCGCCTCGCCGCCCTGGCCGGGGTGAACGCGGCGAAGGTCCGCAAAGACCTCTCGTACCTCGGCTCCTACGGGACCCGGGGTGTCGGCTACGACGTCGAGTTCCTCCTCCACCAGATCTCCCGCGAGCTCGGCCTCACCCACGACTGGCCCGTCGTGATCGTGGGCGTCGGGAACCTCGGCCACGCCCTCGCGAACTACAAGGGCTTCGGCGCGCGGGGGTTCCAGATCGTCGCCCTCGTCGACGCCGACCCGGCCAAGGTCGGGACTCGGATCGGGGAGCTCACGGTGGCTGCCCTCGACGACCTCCCGAAAGTGGTCGCTGAATGCGGCATCGCCATCGGGATCATCGCCACCCCGGCGGTCGCGGCGCAGGAGGTCGCCGACCGGCTCGTCGACGCCGGCGTCACCTCCATCCTCAACTTCGCGCCCGCGGTCGTGAACGTGCCGCCGGGCGTGTCCCTTCGCAAGGTCGACCTCGCGATCGAGCTGCAGATCCTGTCCTTCTACCAACAGCGGAGGGTTCCCGGTGGGGATGGGCACCGAGGCGACGTAGCCCGCGCCAAGGAGCGCGTGCGGTGACGACGACACGTCGCTCGCTGCTCGGCTACCCCGTGAACCTCGTGGTGGCCGGCCGGCGGTGCGTGGTCGTGGGTGCCGGACGCATCGCGGCGCGCAAGGTCGACGGGTTGCTCGCCGCCGGCGCGGACGTGCACGTGGTCGCGCCGCACCTCGGCGAGCAGGTGCGCCTGTGGCGCGACGAAGGCCGGGTGACGGCCGCCGAGAGGGCCTTCCGCCCCGACGACCTCGACGGCGCGTGGCTGGCAACGGCGGCCACCGACGACCATGCCGTGAACCACGCGGTGTTCGAAGCGGGTGACGCGCGTGGCGTATGGGTCAACGCGGCCGACGATCCCGACAACTGCTCGTTCACGCTCATGTCGGTGATCCGGCGCGGCGACCTCGTCGTGACGGTCGGGACCGGCGGTCGTAGCCCGGCGCTGGCGACATGGCTGAAGGAGCGCATCACCGCCGAGCTCGGTCCCGAGTACGAGACCCTCGTGGCGCTGCTGTCGGATGCCCGGGATGCGATGCAGGCCGAGGGGCGGTCCACGGAAGAGGCCGATTGGAAACGGGCCCTCGATTCCGGCATGCTCGATCTCATTCGGGCCGGTCGGGTGGATGACGCGAAGGAGTTGCTGCAGTCGTGTCTCTCGTCGTCATCGGTCTGAACCACCGCACCACGCCCGTCTCGCTTCTCGAGCGGATGGCCGTGCCCGCCCCCGACCTGCCCAAGGCGCTCCACACCCTCGAGCGCAGCGAGAACCTGGCCGAGGTCGCCGTGCTCTCGACGTGCAACCGGACCGAGGTGTACGCCCGTTGCACGCGCTTCCACCCCGCCGTCGAGGATGTGCGCAACTTCCTGACCGACCAGTCGTCGCTCGATCCCGACACCATCAGCGATCACCTGTACACGTACCACGACGACGCCGCGGTGGCGCACCTCTTCGGCGTCGCCGCCGGCGTGGACTCGATGATCGTGGGCGAGGGCGAGATTCTCGGGCAGGTGCGCGAGGCGTGGCAGATCGCCGAGCAGGAGTCGATGATCGGACCACTCGTGTCGCGTGTGTTCCGCCAGGCCGTCGAGGTCGGCAAGCGCGCCCGCACCGAGACCGCCATCGGCCGGCACGCGGTGTCGGTGTCGTCGGCGGCCGTAGCGGTCGCGGGTGAGCGGCTGGGCGGCCTGGAGGGCCGACGCGTGCTCGTCGTCGGCGCCGGCGACGTCGGCGCCGGGATGGCGATCGCGCTACGGGGCGCAGGTGTGAGCGACATCGTCGTGGCCAACCGCTCGCCCGAGCGCGGCGCCGAGCTCGCGGCGCGCGTCGGCGGTCGCGCGATCGGACTCGAAGGCGTCGTCGACCACCTCGTCGAGACGGACGTGGTGCTGGCATCGACGGGCGCGGCCGACGTGCTGCTCGAACGGAGCGAGATCGAGGCGACGATGTCCCGTCGCGGCGATCGCGCCCTGCTCATCGTCGACATCGCCGTGCCTCGCAATGTCGATCCGGGAGTCGGTCAGGTCTTCGGCGTGACGCTCCTCGACATCGACGACCTCAAGGCGTTCGCAGCGCAGTCGCTCGAGCAGCGCCGGCAGGAGATCGGCACCGTGCGCGAGATCGTCGCCGAGGAGCTCGATCGCTTCCGGATCGAGCGCTCGGCGCGCGAGGTCGCGCCGCTCGTCTCTTCGCTGCGTGCTCGGGCCGAGGAGCTGCGCGCGTCCGAGCTGGCGCGGTACCGCTCGCGTTTCTCGTCGCTCGACCCCGACGCCCGCGAGGCCGTCGACGCGCTCACGCGCGGGATCGTCAACAAACTGCTGCACGACCCCACGGTGCGCATCAAGGACGCCGCCGGGACGGCCAGGGGCGACCAGTACGCCGACGCGCTGGCCGCGTTGTTCAGTCTCGGCGCCTCCGACCCTGCCGATCCGCCCGCGGACGGGTAGGACCTGCATGCCGGCGCTGCGCGTGGCGACGCGCGGCAGCGCGCTGGCCCGCCGGCAGGCCGAGCGGGTGGTCGAGTTGCTCGACGTCGACGCCGAGTACGTCGTCGTGTCCACCCGCGGCGACGAGCGCCGCGACGTCCCGATCCATGCCATGGGCGGGACCGGCGTGTTCGTGAAGGAAGTGGAACAGGCGGTGATCGACGGGCGAGCCGACGTCGCCGTGCACTCGGCGAAGGACCTCCCGTCGGCACCGCCGTCGGAGCTGGTGCTCGGCGCGCTGCCCGAGCGCGGCGACCCCCGCGACGCCCTCGTCGGCCGGGCGCTCGACGATATCCCGACCGGCGGCCGTGTCGGCACCGGCTCGGTGCGGCGACGGGCCCAGCTCGCGTCGGTGCGTCCCGACCTCGGCTTCGGCGAGCTGCGGGGCAACATCCCCACCCGGCTCGAGAAGGCGAGCGCGTTCGACGCCGTCGTGGTGGCGGCGGCCGCTCTCGACCGGCTCGGGCTTGCCGACCGGATCGCCGAGCGGGTGGATCCCTCCGTCGTGCTGTCGCAGGTCGCGCAAGGCGCGCTCGCGGTCGAGTGCCGTGCCGGCGACCACGAGACGCGCCAGGTCCTCGCCGGCATCGACGACGCCGATGTGCGCGCCGCCGTCACCGCCGAACGCGCCTTCCTCGCCCGGCTCGGTGGCGGGTGCAACCTGCCGTGCGGCGCGCTGGCCGGTACGAACGACGACGGATCACTGCGGCTCGACGCGCTGCTCGGATCGCTCGACGGACGGATAGCCCTCCGCACCCGGGTGGCGGGCCGCGACCCGGACGCCGTCGGAGCCGAAGCGGCCCGGCGGCTCGTCGAGGAGGAGGGCGGTCGCCTCGTCCTCGACGACGAGCTCGTCGGGGACGCGTCATGACCGTCTCCCTCGTCGGAGCCGGGCCGGGAGACCCCGGGCTGCTGACTCTCCGCGGCGCCGAAGTGCTGCGGCTCGCCGACGTCGTCGTCTACGACCGGCTCGTGGCCCCGGCGCTGCTCGACCTGGCGCCGGCGGATGCCGAGCGCGTATACGCGGGCAAGGCACCCGGGCACAACGAGATGAGCCAGGACGAGATCAACGCGCTGCTCGTCGAGCGCGGGCAGAACGGGCAGGCGGTCGTGCGGCTCAAGGGTGGTGACCCGTTCGTGTTCGGCCGGGGGGGCGAGGAGGCGGAGGCGCTCGCCGCCGCCCGCGTACCGTTCGAGATCGTCCCCGGCATCACCAGCGCCGTCGGCGCGCCGGCATACGCCGGCATCCCCGTCACGCACCGGGGCGTCTCGACGCACCTCACCGTGGTGACCGGGCACGAGGATCCCGGCAAGGGGAGCACGGACGTCGACTGGGACGCGCTGGCCAAGGCCGGCGGCACCCTCGTGATCCTCATGGGCGCAGGGCGGATCGGGGAGATCGCCGACCGACTCGTCGCCGGCGGCCTCGCGCCCGACACGCCGGTGGCGGCGGTGCGCAACGGCACCCGCGCCGACCAACGAACGGTGCGGGCCACTCTTGCCACCGCCGCCGGCGCCGGGGTGCAGCCGCCGGCCGCGATCGTGGTCGGCGAGGTCGCCCGCCTCGACCTGGCGTGGTTCGAGTCGCGGCCGTTGTTCGGCCGTTCGGTGGTCGTGACGCGCGCCCGCGAGCAGGCGAGCGAGCTGCGGCGTCGCCTCGAGGCCCTCGGCGCCGAAGTCGTCGAGGTCCCCTCCATCGCCATCGAGCCCGTCCCCTTCGCCGTGCCCGACCTCGACCGCTACCGCTGGCTCGTCTTCACGTCCGCCAACGGCGTGGGCGCGTTCTTCGACCGCGGCCTCGCGTCCGCCGGGCTCGACGCCCGCGCCCTCGCCGGGTTGCAGGTGGCCGCGATCGGGCCGGGCACCGCCGCCGCCCTCGCCGACCGCGGGGTGCGCGCCGACCTGCTTCCCGAGCGGTTCGTCGCCGAGGCGCTGCTCGAGGCCTTCCCGCCCGCGTCCGCCGACGGCGAGCGCGTGCTGCTGGCCCGGGCCGCGCAGGCCCGCGACATTCTCCCCGCCGGCCTCTCGGACCGCGGCTACGACGTGCACGTGCTCCCCGTCTATCGAACCGTGGCCGCGTCGCCCGACCCCGCCGCGCGCGAACGGGTGCGTCGCGGCGGCGTAGACGCGCTCACGTTCACGTCGTCGTCGACGGTGACGAATCTCTGCGACGTGCTCGGTGACCGGCCCGCGCCGCAGCCGCTCGTCGTGTCGATCGGTCCGGTCACGTCGAAGACGGCGATGGAACGCGGTCTGCGCGTAGATGTCGAGGCTGCCGAGCACACGATCGCCGGTCTCGTCGACGCGCTCCTAAACGCATTTCGCCGCTCGCGCCGCGGCTGAGCTCTTTCCCGGCGCCGCCGACTCGCACATCGGAACCGTGGGCGGTGTCGGCAGGGGCGTGGTGCCGAGCAACATCCCGGTGATCTGGTTGGCGACCCAGGCGGCCCCGTCGCCGTCGAAATGAAAGCCGTCGAGGGCACGCGGCTTGATGCCGGGGGCCACCTCCTCCGGGCACGGCGGGCCGTTCGGGCAGAGCATCGTCGGCAGGTCGATGAGGGTGACCTTGTCCGTGTGCCGACTCGCGTACGACCGCAGCACCTTCGCCAGCTGTACGAGGCGGGCGTCGCCGGCCGGGTTGGCGAGGCCGCGCACGCTCGGGTACGCGCGCGCTGCGGTCGGGACGAGCGCGAGCCGGGCACCCCGCGTCGTGAGCCGTGCGACGGCAGCATCGATGTGAGCCAAGATCGCCTTGTTGCCGGGGATGGTGCCGAAGTGGACGAGCCGGCCGTCGAGCACGCGGTTGGGCCATGCCTCCCATTCGCTCAACCAGATCACGACGTCGGGGTTCTCGCTGGCGAGCATGCGGTTCTGCTGCGCCGACGTGATGGCGGTGCACTGGCTCGTGTCGCCGTAGATGTCGACGTACGGGCGGCCGTCGTCGAGCTTCGGGTCGCCGTCGATCACGCTGCATCCGATCCGTGCCGCCGACTCCACCTCGATCCCGTGCCCGGCCCCCGCGTCGCGCAGGAACGGATACATCGTCTCCGCCGTCGAGTCGCCCACGACCAGGACGCGCTGCGGAGGGGGCGGCTGTTGCGCCGGCGCGGCAGACGCGGGCCGGACGCCCGACAGCGCCAACGCCGCGAACGCGACCAGTGCTCCGACGCACCCGATCATCAGGCGGGAGCGTAGGCGTCGCTCGCACCGGGACGGCGCGGACCGGGCGGTACCCTTGCGGCGTGGCGTTTCCCGAGCACCGGCCGCGGCGGTTGCGTCGCACGTCTTCGTTGCGTCGACTGGTCGGCGAAACACACGTCACCGTGGACGACCTCGTCGCTCCGCTCTTCGTGAAGGAGGGCATCGACGCCCCCGAGCCGGTGACGTCGATGCCGGGCGTCCTCCAGCACACCCAGGAGAGCCTCCGCAAAGAGGTGCGAGTTCTCGCCGACCTCGGGATCCCCGCCGTCGTTCTCTTCGGCGTGCCGGCGGTGAAGGACGCCGCCGGGTCGGGCGCCGATGCCGCCGACGGCGTCGTGCAGGTCGCGTTGCGCTCCCTCCGCGACGAGGTCGGCGACGAGCTCGTGCTCATCGCCGACAACTGCCTCGACGAGTACACCGACCACGGTCACTGCGGCGTCCTGACGGCGGACGGCGAGGTCAACAACGACGTCACCATCCGGCGGTACGCCGAGATCGCCGTGTCGCAAGCCGATGCCGGCGCCGACGTCGTAGCGCCGTCGGGGATGATGGACGGACAGGTCGGCGCCATCCGCGCCGCCCTCGACTCGGCCTCCCACGACCAGACCGCCATCCTCGCCTACTCGACGAAGTACGCGTCGGCGCTGTACGGGCCCTTCCGCGACGCGGCGGAGTGCGCGCCGCAGTTCGGCGACCGCCGCGGCTACCAGATGGATCCGCGCAACGCCCGCGAGGCCGTCGCCGAGACCGCCCTCGATATCGACGAGGGCGCCGACATGGTTATGGTGAAGCCCGCGGTCGCCTATCTGGATGTGATCTCCGCGGTGCACGGCGCGGTTGACGTGCCGGTGGCGGCGTTCCATGTCAGCGGGGAGTACGCGATGGTCAAGGCGGCGGCCGAGCTCGGTTGGCTCGACGGCGACGCGGTCGGCTACGAGCATCTCGTCGCGATCAAGCGCGCCGGCGCCGATTTCGTGTTGACGTATCTCGCGCGCGAGGCCGCCGAGCGGCTGCGCAGCATGGCAGGCGCGTGAACGGGGCACCAGCGACAGGGGCCGGGGTTTCCCCGGCCCCGGATCGAACCGATGGTTTGCTGGAGCACGTGCGCAGGCACGTGCGACCAGAGAGCTAGTGGCGGAATCGCTCTTCGACCGAGCGCTGGCGCGCATCCCGGGCGGCGTCGACTCGCCGGTGCGCGCCTTCGGTGCGGTCGGCGGTGAGCCGTTCTTCGTCGCCCGGGGCCAAGGCGCGTATCTCGTCGACACCGATCGCCGTCGCTACGTGGACTACGTGCAGTCGTGGGGCGCGTCGATCCTCGGGCACGCGCATCCGAAGATCGTCGAAGCGGTGCAGCGCGCCGCCGCCGACGGGACGTCCTTCGGCGCGCCCACGGCCCGCGAGGTGCAGCTCGCGGAGACGATCAGCGCCCGGGTCCCGTCGGTCGAGAAGGTCCGCCTCGTCTCGTCGGGGACCGAGGCGGCCATGACCGCCGTCCGGCTCGCGCGGGGCGCGACCGGTCGGGCGAAGATCGTCAAGTTCGCCGGCTGCTACCACGGGCACGTCGACTCGCTGCTCGTCGCGGCCGGGAGCGGGGTGGCGACCTTCGGCCTGCCCGGCAGCGCCGGTGTCACCGAGGGCACGGTGGCGGACACGATGGTCGTGCCCTACAACGACGAGTCCGCCGTCGACGAGGTGTTCGCGCGGCTCGGCGACGAGGTGGCGGCTGTGCTCGTCGAGCCAGTGGCGGCGAACATGGGCCTCGTTCCCGGCGACGACGGCTTCCTCGCCACGCTGCGCCGGTGCTGCGACGACCACGGCGCCCTGCTGGTGTTCGACGAGGTCATCACCGGCTTCCGCGTCGGTCCCTCCGGGGCCCAGGGTCTGCTCGGCGCCGCACCGGACCTGACGCTGTTCGGCAAGGTCGTCGGGGGCGGGCTGCCCCTCGCCGCCGTGGGCGGGCGGGCCGACCTGATGGACGAGTTGGCGCCGGTCGGGCCGGTGTACCAGGCCGGCACCCTGTCGGGGAACCCGCTCGCCACCGCCGCCGGCCTCGCCGCGCTGTCGCTCCTCGACGACGGTGCCTACACGCGCCTCGAGGGGATCGCGACCCGTTTGGCCGACGGCCTGGCGAGCGCATTCGCAGACGCCGGCGTCAGCGCGCGCGTCCCGCGAGCCCGCACGCTGGTCGGGCTGTTCTTCACCGCCGAGCCGGTGCGCGACTACGACGCGGCCCGCGCAGCCGACCACAAGGCGTATGCATCGTTCTTCCACCGCCTCCTGGATCGCGGCGTCTACCTGGCGCCGAGCGGCTACGAAGCGATGTTCCCGAGTCTCGCTCACGGCGACCCCGAGCTCGAGCACACCCTCGCTGCCGCGGCCGACGCCGTCGGCCGCGACTGACCAACGCCGAGCATCCTTCACCACGAGACCCGTATTCGGACGGTGGACAGTCTCGGGGACCACGCAGGAGCAGTAGCTCAGTGCTGCTGATCGCGCTCCTCTTCCTCCCGGCGGCGGCGGCGAACGCGGTCCATCGAGAAGAGCACCGCGAAGGTCAGCCCGACGAGGAGGGTGAACAGCACGAAGGCCGTCGCGCCGCCGCCGTTCTCCTTCCCGGCGTCGA
>DATFXL010000003.1:0-36643 GCA_035316025.1 Acidimicrobiia bacterium | reverse complement strand
GTCGAACGAGCGTCCCCGCCGCACCCATCGCGCGTGCGCGGGGCGTTCGTCGCGTCTGCAGGCGAACGCGTCGATACGCTCCGGCGGTGCCCCGACCCGATGATCGAGAGCGACGTCGTCACCCCCGCCGTCGGGGCGGCGGCGGCCGCCACCACCGCTCCCAGGACGGGCGCCGGCGACGGCGACGGCGAGATCGCGGCGGCGACGTCCGCGACGAGATCGTCCATCTCGGGGGGTCGCAGGGGCCGCGGTACTACGACCAGCTGATGAAGGCGGCCGATGCCTACGCGCGCGACCACGAGCGCGACGCCCTCCGGCTGGTCCGGCCCCTGCGTGACGCGCTCCCGGACTCGCCGAGCGTCCGGGAGCTCCTCGGGCTCGTGCAGTACCGGCTCGGGCACTACGCGGCGGCAGCCAAGGAGCTGGAGGCGTTCGCCGAGCTCAGCGGCTCCGTCGAGCAGCACCCCGTGCTCATGGACTGCTACCGGGCTCAGCGACGCTGGCGCAAGGTCGACGAGTGCTGGCGCGAGCTGACGGCAGCCTCGCCCGGCGCCGAGGTCGTCACCGAGGGTCGGATTGTGGCCGCCGGGGCCCAGGCCGACCGAGGTCGTCTCGACGACGCGATCGCGCTCCTCACCCGGGCCGATCGCAGGGTCGACCGCCCCAAGCCGCATCACCTGCGGCTCTGGTACGCGCTCGCCGACCTCGAGGAGCGGGCCGGCAACGTGCCCCGGGCCCGGGCCCTCTTCGATCGCGTTCGCCGCCAGGACCCCGCCTTCGCCGACGTCGCCGAGCGACTGGCCAGTTTGCGCTGATCAGCGCGCGCCGGCGTAGCGGTCACACCCCGGCGGTAGGTTCGCCGGGTCGTCTTCCCGCGCTTCCCCCATCCGCTTCGGACCCGAAGGGGGAACGATGGAAGCCGTCAACGTCAGCGTCCTGCGCGGCGCCGTCTCCGCACCGCCCGAGATCCGGGCGCTCAAGTCCGGCCGCCGGATCGCGACGCTCGCCGTGCGGACCAGCGCCGCCGACGGGCACAACACGTCGGTGCCCGTGACCGTCTGGGACCCGCCCGCTTGGGTCGAGACGCTCGAGGCGGACGACGACGTGCTCGTCGTCGGGCGCGTCCGCCGCCGCTTCTTCCGGACCGCCGCCGGCACCAGCGGGGCGCGCACCGACGTCGAAGCGGAGTCCGTCGCCCGGGCCCGAGACCGCCGGCGTCTGGCCGCCCTGATGCGACGGGTCGACCGCGAGCTCGACCGGCTCGACGACACGGAGTGACGGTGCCGAGCGCCTCGCCGCCGCGCTCTGTTCCGGGGCCGTGGCCGGCCGAAAGTATGCTGCGGAAGAGGGGAGATCCGGCCCCGCCCCGACGAAGTGGCGGAAGCGGAAGACACGTTGTGACGGCAGAGACAACCTCGACCGACCGCCCGGAGACGCTGGACCGGGTGGTGATCCGGTTCGCCGGCGACTCCGGCGACGGCATGCAGCTCGCCGGTGACCGATTCACCGACGTCAGCGCGGCGTTCGGCAACGACCTGGCCACCCTCCCCAACTTCCCGGCCGAGATCCGTGCGCCTGCCGGCACCATCGCCGGGGTGTCGTCGTTCCAGGTCCACATCTCGGACCACGACATCGTGACGCCCGGTGACGCGCCGAACGTGCTCGTCGCGATGAACCCGGCTGCGCTCAAGGCCAACCTGGAGGACATGCCGCCGGGATCCACGTTGCTCATCAACGAGGACGCGTTCGAGCAGCGGAACCTGGACAAGGCCGGCTACCCGGCCAACCCGGTGGAGGACGGGTCGCTGTCGGCGTACCGAATCGTCCAGGTGCCGATGACGTCGATCACGCTCGAGTCCACGAAGGAGCTCGGCGTGAAGCCGCGGGACGCCGAGCGGTCCAAGAACTTCTTCGCCCTCGGGCTGCTGTCGTGGATGTACACGCGGCCGATCGACCCCGTGATCGAGTGGATCAACGAGCGCTTCGCGTCGAAGCCGATGGTGCGGGACGCCAACCTGGCCGCGTTCAAGGCCGGGTTCCACTTCGGCGAGACAGCCGAGCTCTTCGACCATCCGTGGGAGGTGCCGCCGGCGCAGCTGCCGGCGGGGCGCTACCGGAACGTGACCGGCAACGTGGCGCTGGCCTACGGCCTGATCGCGGCGTCGCAGAGCAGCAAGCTGCCGATCGTCTACGCGTCGTACCCGATCACGCCGGCGTCGGACATCCTCCACGAGCTGTCACGGCACAAGAACTTCGGCGTCCGCACCCTTCAGGCGGAGGACGAGATCGCCGCCATCGGCGTGGCTCTGGGGGCGGCGTTCGCCGGGCACCTCGGCATCACGGCGACGAGCGGGCCGGGTATGGACCTCAAGGCCGAGACGATGGGCCTCGCCGTCAACCTCGAACTTCCGCTGCTGATCGTCGACGTGCAGCGCGGCGGCCCGTCCACGGGGCTGCCGACCAAGACGGAGCAGTCGGACCTCCTGCTCGCCATGTACGGGCGCCACGGCGAGGCCCCGATGCCCGTCGTCGCCCCCCGCTCGCCCAGCAAGTGCTTCGACACCGCCTTCGAGGCGGCGCGCATCGCTCTGAAGTACCGCACGCCGGTGATCGTCCTCACCGACGGGTATCTCGCCAACGGAGCCGAGCCCTGGCTGCTCCCCGACGTGGACGCCCTTCCCGACATCGGCATCCCCTTCGCGGACGCGCCCAACCACGACGGCGACTTCTGGCCGTACCTGCGCGATCCCGAGACGCTGGCCCGGCCGTGGGCGATCCCGGGCACGCCGGGTCTCATGCACCGCATCGGTGGTCTCGAGAAGGAGGACGGCACGGGGAACGTCAACTACGACCCCGCGAACCACGATCACATGGTGCGGATCCGCGCCGCCCGGGTGGCCCGGATCGCATCCGACATTCCCGACGTCGAGGTCGACGACGACGGCGGGCAGGAGCTCCTCGTCCTCGGTTGGGGGAGCACCTGGGGGGCGATCCAGGCCGCGGTCCGGCGGGTCCGCGACGCCGACAAGCAGGTCGCGCACGCCCACCTCGTCCATCTGAACCCGTTCCCGTCGAACCTCGGCGAGGTGCTGCGCGGCTACCGCAAAGTGCTGGTACCGGAGATGAACCTGGGGCAGCTATCGCGTCTCGTGCGAGCGGAGTTTCTCGTCGACGCGCAATCGTTCAACAGAGTCCAGGGCGTCCCGTTCCAGGCGGCGGCGATCGAGGAGAAGATCCTGGAGATGCTCGATGCCTGACGAAGCCGTGAAACTCGGTCGGAAGGACTTCCAGTCGGACCAGGAGGTGCGCTGGTGTCCCGGGTGCGGGGACTACTCGATCCTCGCCGCCGTCCAGCTCCTGCTCCCCGAGCTGGACGTCAAGCCGGAGAACCTCGTCTTCGTGTCGGGGATCGGATGCGCGGCGCGGTTCCCCTACTACATGAACGTGTACGGCTTGCACGGCATCCATGGCCGGGCCCCGGCGATCGCGACCGGAATCACCCTCGCCCGTCCCGACCTCGACGTGTGGGTGGTCACCGGTGACGGCGACGCGCTGTCGATCGGCGGCAACCACCTCATCCACTCCATGCGCCGCAACGTGAACTTCACGATGCTGCTGTTCAACAACCAGATCTACGGCTTGACGAAGGGCCAATACTCGCCGACGAGCGAGGTGGGCAAGGTCACGAAGTCGACGCCGTTCGGATCGATCGACCAGCCGTTCAACCCGCTCTCATTGGCATTGGGCGCCGAGGCCACGTTCGTCGCCCGGACGCACGACATGGATCGCAAGCACATGACGGAGACGTTCCGGCGCGCGCACGCACACCGGGGGTCGTCGTTCGTCGAGGTGTACCAGAACTGCAACGTCTTCAACGACGGCGCGTTCGCCGCGATCACGGCCAAGGAAGCGCGTCCCGACATGCTCATCGACCTGAAGCACGGCGAGCCGATCCGGTTCGGGGCCGACGGCCAGCAGGGCGTCGTCCTGAACGACCGGGGTGAGATCGAGGTTGTCGCCGTCGCCGACGTCGGGGAGCAGCGACTGCTCGTGCACGACGAGCATCGCGAGGATCCGTCGCTGGCGTTCGCGCTCTCCCGGCTGGCCGACACGCCGACCGTCCCCACACCCGTCGGCGTCTTCCGGGACGTGGAGCGGGCGATCTACGAGGGCGAGGTGCAGCGGCAGCTGGTCGGGGCGAGCGAGCAGCGCGGCCCGGGCGACCTCGCCTCGCTCATCGGCTCCGGTGCCACGTGGGAGGTCGCCTGAGCCGGGTGTCCTGCGCGGGCGTCGTTCCTCACTCGTCCAGGGTGCGGAACACCATTCCGGTGCGGGGCTTCGGCGAGAAGAACGTCGTCTTCTCGGGCATGCGCACGCGTGCGAACGCCGCGGCCCGAATCTGAGCGACGCTCACCGGGCGCAGCAGCACCGCGGCGTCGGCGGCGCCCTTCTCGACGAGTGCCGCCACCGCGGCATCGTCGCTCCGGAACGTCACCGTGGCGCCCGCGAGCGCCGGCCGGAGGTGGGCGTCGAAGCGGATGGAGTCGATGTCGCGCAGCACCTCGGGCTCGTCGACGACCGCGGCAACCGGGCGCAGCAACGCGAGGCCGGAGCGATCGACGAGACCCAGTGCACCCTCGTCCCGCATCCGACGACGCAGGGAGACGATCCCGTCGGGCGTGTTCGGGCCCGAGTCGACGACGTCGAACGGGCCCGCGAGCGCGTCCCGGACGTCTTCCCCAGCGAGGCCGTGCAGAAGGCGGTGAATGGGGCGCACGGAGAGCTCGTCGTCGGCGAGCTCGACGGCGAAGGCCATGATCCGTCCCGCGCCGGGGTCATCGATGCCGGCCGCCAGGCGCTCGTCGCGGTAGGCGCAGGCGGTCTCGAAACGGTGGTGGCCGTCGGCGAGGACGACGGGGGAGGCGGCGACGGACTCGGACACCGCCGCGACGCCGTCGGGCTCGATGAGGGGGAAGAGCCGGTGAGTGACGCCGTCTCGGTCCTCGCAGTACGCAATGAGGGGCCGACCGTGCGGGACCAGCAGCTTCGACAACCCCTCGGTGAGGGAGAGCACCCAGATCGGGTCGAGGTTCGCCCGGGTCGCGCGTAGGAGCGACAGGCGGTCGCTCGTGGCCGTCTTCATCGTCCGCTCGTGCGGGAGCACGCCGGCATCGGCGGGGCTCGTGCCGGGCGACGGAAGGCCGAGAGCGCCGACCACGCCGTGCGTACGGCGGAAGCGACCGTTCTCGTCAGCGAAGAGCATCTCGTAGAGATAGAAGCGGGGAGGATCGTCGACCGCGAGCTCGCCGTCGTGGCGCCATTGTTCGAGGCAGTCCGCCGCAACCTGATAGCGGTCGCGGCCGTTCTCCCCGTCGCGGGGCAGGATCAACCGGACCGAGTTGCGCGGGTCGGCGGACTCGAGCGCGGCACGGTCGTCGTCGTCGATCACGTCGTAAGGTGGCGCGGCGACGGCTCCAACGTCGGCAGGTGGCTCCGCTTCACGCAGCGCGTAGCGGATGCCGCGGAAGGGAAGGAACTCCGGCACGAGGCGGTTCACTTTCGTCGACGAGGTCGAGCCGCTGGCAGGGATTGTCGCATACGCGTCGCGTGCCGCGACCGAACGAGCGAAGAGCAAGGGCGATGGAATCGACTGCCTACGATGCATTTCAGGAAGGCTGCCGGCTGCTTGCGAACGCGAGCCCGCACGCGGCTGTCGTCGCGCTCGAACGGGCGCGTGAGCTCGAGCCGGACAAGGGGTCGATCCGAGAGACGCTGGGTCGGGCCTATTTCCGGACCGGGCGCTTCGCGGCGGCGCGGGCCGAGTTCTCGCGCGCCGTCGAGATCGATCCGGTGAACGACTACGCACTGTTCGCGCTCGGCCTGTCGATGCTGCGTACCGGCGACCGGAGTGCCGCTCGCCGTCCGCTCAAGCTCGCGGTCGCGATGCGTCCCGAGATGGACGCCTACCGAGACGCGCTGTCTGCCACCGAGTGAGCTCCGACCGCCGGGTCGTCTGCTGCGACCTCGACGGGGTCGTGTGGCGCGGCGACCAGCCGATCCCGGGTGCGGGCGGCGCGATCTCGGACCTCCGCAAGGCCGGGTTCCGCGTCGTGTTCGTCTCGAACAACTCGAGCCAGCCGCTGCGCGAGGTGGCGGCCAAGCTCGACGCTGCCGGCGCGCCCACCACGACCGAGGACGTGGTTACCAGCGCCGTCTCGGCCGCCACGCTGCTGGCATCGACCCTGCACCGAGGAGCACCCGTGCTCGCGTGCGCCGGCCCTGGCGTTCTCGAAGCGCTCGAGGCCGCCGGGCTCCGGCCGGTGACGCGACCTCCGGCGTCGGCCGTGGTCGTCGGGTTCCATCGCGGCTTCGACTTCGACGAGCTCGACCGCGCGTCGGCTGCCGTGCGCGATGGGGCCCGCTTCGTGGCCACGAACCTCGACGCCACCTATCCCGTTCCCGGCGGAATGATCCCGGGGTCGGGCGCGATCGCCGCCGCGGTTGCGACGGCTTCCGGGCGCGCCCCCGAGGTCGCCGGCAAGCCGGAACGACCGATGGTCGACCTGATCCGGAAGCGATTCGGCTCCGCCGGAGTCGTCGTCGGCGATCGAGTGTCGACGGACGGCGCGCTCGCGGCCGCGCTCGACTGGCCGTTCGCGCTCGTCCTCTCCGGCGTCACGCAGCGTGACGCGCGACCGGGGGGTGAGGCGATTCCCCAGCCGCGACCACCGTTCGTCGCCGACGATCTTGCTTCGCTCGTCCCCAAGCTGGTCGAGGTCACGAGCGCGGGTTGACGGGGAGATCAGCGTCCCCAGCCCCACTCCGGGGGCCGAGCGGGTTGCACGGGTCGGCGCGGCGGTCCCAGCAGGCCGCGCAGCGCAAGCGCGATGCCGGCGCCGGCGACGAAGCCGCCGACGTGCGCCAGCCACGCCACGTTCGAATTGGGGTTGAAGCTCGTCACGAACTGGGAGCCGAACCAGATCGCGAGGAGGACCGCGGCGGGCAGGTACACGGGGATGAAGAAGAGAAGGGCGATGACCGTCAGCACGCGGGCGCGAGGCCACCAGACGAGGTACGCGCCCATGACGCCCGCGATCGCGCCCGACGCTCCGATGACGGGCTCTATGGAGGCCGGGTCGGCGAGGTAGTGCGCACCCATCGCCGCCACCCCCACGAAGAAATAGAAGACGGTGTACCCGATGTGCCCGAGGCGGTCCTCGACGTTGTTCCCGAAGATCCAGAGGAACAGCATGTTGCCGGCGAGGTGCAGAATCGATCCGTGCAGGAACATGGATACGAACACGGCCAACCAGACGTTCTTGGCCGGAAAGATCTCCGGCGAGTCGGTGCGGGCTGCCGCCGTGCAGTTACCCGAATTGACCTCACGTACCGTGACCGGCTCGCCCTGATGCAACTCGCACGGGATCGCGGCGTGCTCGAGCGTGAAGGAGGTGTCCCGCGATGTACCGAGACGTGAGTCGACGCCGCTGTGCGGCTGCACAAAGAGGTACACGACGACGTTGATCGCGATGATCGCCACCGTGACGTAGGGGAACCGCTGCGTGGGGTTGTCGTCGTGCAACGGGATGACCATGCACTCGGGAACATAGTGGTCCACCGCCAACGCCACTCTGCGGGTAATCTGCGCAGCGCTGTGCGCCGCCGACTCGATGCCGAACTGGTGCGTCGCGGCCTCACCGCGAGCCGTCAGCGAGCGCTCGAGGCGATTGGCGCGGGGCGCGTGCTCGTGGGCGGACTGCCCGCCCGCTCTCCGGCGCGGCGCGTCACAGCCGAGGAGCCCATCAGCCTGAGCGGCGACGGCCCGAGATTCGTCTCGCGAGGCGGCGAGAAGCTCGAGGCCGCGCTCGACGATTTCGGCGTCGTCGTTGCGGGTCGGCATGCGCTTGACGCCGGGGCCTCGACTGGCGGCTTCACGGATTGCCTTCTGCAGGCAGGTGCCGCCCACGTGGTCGCCGTCGACGTGGGCCGCGGCCAGCTGGCGTGGGCACTGCGCACCGATCCGCGCGTCACCGTTCTCGAGCGGACGAACGTCCGCTTCCTAGACGAGACCGACATCGGTGGCGCAGCCGAGCTGTGCACGGCCGACCTGTCGTTCATTTCTCTGTCCGCGTGCGCGCCCGCCCTCGCCCGGTGCACGACACGCGATGCCGACCTCCTGCTCCTGGTGAAGCCGCAGTTCGAGGCGGGACGGTCTCAGGTCGGCAAGGGCGGCATCGTCCGGGACCCGGCACTGCATCGCGAGGTGCTCCGTCGCGTTCGCGACGATTTGGCGCGCGCCGAGTTGAACGCGGTGGCAGTCGTGCCGTCGCCGCTGCGGGGCGCGGACGGCAACCTCGAGTTCTTTCTCCACTGCCGAAAGGACGCCGCAGCGGAGTTGCACGACCACGCGCTGGACGCGGCCGTCGTCGCCGCCCACGAGGGCGTAGGGACGGGATCGTGACCGGCAACGGCTCCACCCTGAGGACCGCGGGCCTGGTCCCGCACCGCGAACGCCCAGTGGCGCACGAGCTGGCGGCGCGCGCCGCCAAGTGGCTCGCTGACCGAGGGGTGAAGGTACGGGTTCCGGCCGCCGATGCCGGCCCCTGCGGCCTCGCACACCTCGCATGCCCGGAGTCGCAGTTCGCGAACGGTCTCGACGTCGCCGTGTCGCTGGGCGGTGACGGCACGATGCTGCGAACCGTCGACATCGTCTACGAGGCCGGCGTCCCCGTGCTGGGAGTGAACGTCGGGGACATGGGCTACCTGACGGAAGTGGAGCCCGGCGCGCTCGATCGCGCACTAGAGCGGTTGCTTGCGGGCGACTACGACGTCGCCGAGCGCATGGTGCTGCAGGTCGACGTGGTCAGCAGCGGACCGGCGAACGGTCGGTGGTGGGCGCTCAACGAGGCCGTGCTGGAGAAGGCGCAGAGCGGACGCGTCACGCGTCTGGACGTGCGCATCAACGGCGCGTTCTTCACGACCTATGCCGCCGACGGGGTCATCGTGGCGACACCGACCGGGTCGACCGCGTACTCGTTTTCGGCCCGCGGGCCGATCGTCTCGCCCCGCCTGAGCTGCCTGGTGTTGACCCCGGTGTCGCCCCACATGCTGTTCGATCGATCGCTGGTGCTCGACGGCGACGACGAGCTGAGCTTCGTCGTCGTAGACGAGCGCACTGTGGTGCTGACTCTCGACGGCCGCGAGCTGGGGGTGGTGGAGACGGGGGCGACGATCACCTGCACGCGTGGACAAAAGCCGGCGCGCATCGTGACGCTCGGCCCCCGGGACTTCCACCAGATCCTCAAGGCCAAGTTCGGCCTCGCCGATCGTTAGGCATTGCGTTCGCCGTGCTGACCGAGCTGCACGTCGCCGAACTCGGAATCGTCGCCGATCTCACGATGGTGTTCGGACCTGGGCTCACCGCCATCACGGGCGAGACCGGCGCGGGCAAGACCCTGCTGGTCGAGGCGGTCGAGCTGCTCGTCGGGGGCCGCGCCGACGCGACCCTCGTCCGTGACGGCGCGCCCGAAGCGCGCGTCGAAGGTCGCTTCGTGGATATGGCGGGCGGCGAGGTCGTTGTGGCCCGCGTCGTGCCGCTCGATGGGCGCAGTCGGGCGTACATCGACGGCCGCCTCGCCACCGTCGGCGAGCTCGCCGACGTGGGCGCCCGCTATGTGGACCTCCACGGGCAGCACGCGCACCAGTCGTTGCTCGCCCCCGCCGTCCAACGCGGCGCGCTCGACCGTTTCGTCGGTTCGCCCGCGACCGAGCCGCTCGCGGCGTACCGCGCCGCCCGCGAGGAGTTGCGGCGTATCGCTTCCGAGCTCGACGGCCTCGGTGGCGACGAACGCGCCCGTGCTCGAGAGCTTGACCTGCTGCGGTTCCAGATCGGCGAGATCGACGTGGCCGCTCTGGACGATTCAGGCGAGGACGTCGCCCTCGAGGCCGTGGAGGCCCTCCTCGCCGACGCGATCGCACATCGCGAAGCGTTGACAGCCGCGTACAGCGCCGTCGAAGGGCCCGCGCTCGACACGGTGGGAGGCGCGGCGGCGGCACTGGCCGGGCGAGCACCGTTCGCCGAGCTCGCCGAACGGCTCCGGGCCATGCAGGCGGAGCTGGCGGAGATCGGCCGCGACCTTCGTGTCGCTCTCGACTCGGTCGAGGACGATCCGCAGCGTCTGGAGGAGGTCCGGGCGCGGCGCGCTCTGCTGCGGGAGCTCACCCGTAAGTACGGCGAGACGCTCGCTGACGTCCGCGTGTATGCCGACGAGGCTCGCCGCCGCCTCGCGGAGCTCGAGGCCTACGAAGCGCGTGCCACCGAGCTCGAGCGCGCCCACGACCTCACCCGCGGCCGGGCGGCGGACGCCGCCGCCGAGCTGTCCCGGGCGCGACGTGCGGGCTCCGGCGCCCTCGCCGAAGCGGTCACGCCGCACCTCCGCGAGCTGGCCATGCCGGCGGCGGCGTTCGAGGTCGTCGTCGAACCGGTCGAGCCGACCGACGACGGCGCCGACCGCGTGACGTTCCTCATCTCGGCCAATCCCGGGGAGCCGCCCCGCCCCCTCGGCAAGGTCGCGTCGGGTGGCGAGCTCTCACGCGCGATGCTGGCTGCGCGCGTGGTGCTCTCGGAGGCCCCGCCCACGCTGGTCTTCGACGAGGTCGACGCCGGCATCGGGGGTGAGGCCGGAGCTGCGGTGGGCCGCTTGCTCGCCGACCTCGCCGGCATCCACCAGGTGCTGGTGGTGACACACCTCGCGCAGGTAGCGGCCTACGCGGACGCGCAGGTCGTGGTCGAGAAGCGCGACCAGGGGAAGCGCACAGTGGCGAGCGCGGAGACGGTGACCGGCGAGGAGCGGGTCCGGGAGTTGTCACGCATGCTCGCGGGCGTCGGCGAGTCTGCTCATGCCCGCAGTCACGCCGCAGAGCTCCTCGACGCCGGCGCGAGCTTCAAACGGGCCAGGACCCATGGCCCGGCGTAGCACCCGTGCCGCCCCGACCGTGACGGGTACCGCCCGCATCGACCGCCGAACCAAGGACCTCGTGAAGCGCCTCCAGCCCGGCGACATCGCAGTGATCAACCACCGCGACCTCGACCGCGTGGCCGCCGAGGGGCTCGTCGGCGCCGGGGTGGCCGCCGTCGTCAACGCCGGGGAATCGATCTCCGGCCGCTACCCGAACGGCGGCCCCATCCGCATCGTGCAAGCGGGCATCCCGCTCGTCGACGGAGCCGGGGAGGACGTGCTGGACCGTGTGCACGAGGGCGAGCAGCTCCGTATAGACGGCGGCGAGATCAAGCGAGGCGACGAGCTGATCGCGACCGGCGACCCGCTCACCGCCGAGCAGATCCAGACCGCCATGGACGATGCCCGGGTCGCGATCGGTGGCGAGCTCGAACGTTTCGCGGTGAACACCCTCGAGTACATCCAACGCGAGGCGAAGCTGACGTTCGAGCCGGTCGAGCTGCCGCCGATCAAGACGCAGGTCCGCGGCCGGCACGCCCTCGTCGTAGTGCGCGGCCACGACTACCGCACCGACCTCGCCGCGCTGCGCCCCTACATCCGCGAGTACCAGCCCGTCCTGATCGGCGTCGACGGCGGCGCCGACGCGCTCCTCGAGATGCGGCTCAAGCCTGACATCATCATCGGCGACTTCGATTCCGTGTCCGAACAGGCGCTGGGGACCGGCGCCGAGCTGATCCACCACGTGCATCTCGACGGTCGGGCTCCCGGTCGGGACGCGCTCCGGGCGTGGGGCGTCCCATACCACGAGTTCGTGGTCGATGGCACGAGCGAGGACGTCGCCATGCTGCTCGCCTACGAAGCGGGCGCACAGCTCATTGTTGCCGTCGGCACCCATGCCTCGATGGTCGAGTTCCTCGACAAGGGCCGGAAGGGCATGTCGTCGACGTTCCTGACCCGCCTCCGCCTCGGGCCTGCGCTGGTCGACGCCAAGGGCGTGAACCGTCTCTACGAGGGGCGGGTGCGTCGCCGGGACATCGCGTTGCTGGTCGGGTCGGCGATCATCGCGATCATCGTCGTGAGCATCGTGTCGGAGCCCATCCACGTCTTCTTGCGGGGCATCGAGCTCACCCTTCGGGACTTCTGGTTCTCCATCACCGACACGTTCTGATCGCATGATCAACTTCCGATTTCACATCGTCTCGCTCATCGCGGTCTTTCTCGCGCTCGCGCTCGGCATCGTCATGGGCGCGACCGTTGTGAACCGGGCCATCGTCGACCGCTTGAACGACCGGATCGACACAGTCGAGAACAACGCGAACAAGCGGAAGGCGGAGAGCGATCAGCTGCGCGGCGAGGTCGGGCAGCTGCAGCAGTACATCGACGGCACGAAGAACTTCGCGATCGCGGGGCGACTCGATGGGGTCACGCTGGCCACGATCGCGACGCGCGGCGTCGACGCCGACGCCGTCAAGCAGTCGGTCCAGCTGGCCCAGCAGGCGGGGTCACGTGCGCCGGGGATCCTCTGGCTGGAGGAGAAGCTGACGCTCTCCGATCCGGCTGCCCTCCGAGACCTCGGCGACCTTCTCGGACGGCCGGGCCAGAACGCGAAGACGACGAGGGAGGACACCTGGAACGCGCTCGCCGCCCGCCTCGCCACCGGCAGCGGCTCGGCCGCGAACGGTCGCGACCTGCTCGCCGCCCTTGCCGACGCCGGGTTCATCAGCTTCGAGCCCGTCGGCGACCAGGGCGATGGTTTCTCGGCGGCGTCGTTCGGGAGCGGTGAATCCCGCGTCGTCTTGATCGACGGCACGAACGGCCAGGTCTCCGCCAACGAGGTCCTCGCACCGCTCAGCACCGCGCTCACCGCCAACCGCGTCCGGCTCGTCGCCGGCGAGGTGTTCGCCGAGAAGGACGGCGGCCCGAAGCGGGGAGCGATGCTGTCGCCCATACGTGAGAGCGACGAACTCAAGCAGGTTGTCTCTACGGTCGACGACGTCGACCTGGTGGAGGGACAGGTCGCGTCCGTCCTCGCGGCCGCCGACCTCGGCCGCAACATGGTCGGGCACTACGGGTACGGCGCCGGCGCGACGAAGAGCGCACCGGAATGGCAGAACCAGTAGCGGATTCGCGGTCGGTCTCACGATCGGCCGCGGGTATGGGGGCGGCCGCGGCGGCCTCACGCGTGATCGGCTTCGCTCGCGTCTTGGCCATCGCCGCGATTCTCGGGACGACGTACCTCGGCAACACGTTCACGTCCTCGAACTACGTGTCGAACGTGCTGTTCGAGCTCCTCGCCGCCGGCGCCCTGTCCGCGGTGCTCGTGCCCACGCTCGTCGACCTGCTCGCGCGTCCCGACCAGCCGGAGGCGGAACGCCTCGCCGGCAGCGTCCTCGGGCGGGCGCTGGTGGCACTCGGCGTCGTAACCGTCGTCGGTGTCGTCGCCGCGCCGTGGCTGGCCCGCCTCCTCGCCAGCGGCGTCGACGACCCGACGATCGCCGCCCAGCAGGAGAACCTCGCCACGTTCCTCCTGCGCTTCTTCGTCCCGCAGGTGCTGCTGTACGCCCTCGGCACCGTGGCCATCGCCGTCCTGTACGCCAAGCGCCGCCTCGTCGTCACCGCGATCGCGCCGATCGGCAACACCGTCATCGTCGTCGCCGGCCTGGTGGTCTTCCGCCTGCTCACCGGGGGCGACACCGGGCTCGACCTCACGCTGGCGGAGAAGCTCACCCTCGCGCTCAGCGGCACGCTCGGCGTCGCCGCCTTCGTCGCCGTCCCGAGCATCGCCCTCCATCGCACCGGCTTCCGCCTGCGGCCCCGCTGGGGACGCGGCAATCCCGCCGTGAGCCGGCTCCTGCGGCTGTCGGGATGGGCCGTGCTCCAACACGCGGAGATCGGGCTGCTTCTCGGTGCCGCCATCGTGCTCGGCAATTCGGTCGAGGGCGGCACGGTCGCGTATCAGGTGGCGTGGGTGTTCTTCCTCGCCCCGTACGGCGTCATCGCCCAACCGATTCACACGGCGATCCACAACGAGCTCTCGCTCGAAGCCGCCCGTGCCGACTCCCGCTCGTTCGCCCGATCGCTTCGTTGGGCGCTGGACGCCATGGCGACCCTCATCGTTCCCGTCTCGGCGGCCATGATCGTGCTCGCGCGACCAGCGATGATCGTCTTCGCCTTCGGTGAAGCGGCCGAGAACGGCGTCGACCTCCTCGCCGCGGGGCTCGCATCACTCGCCCTCGGCCTGTTCGCCTACGGCGCGTTCCTCATGCTCGCTCGGGCGTACTACGCGCTCGGGGACAGCCGGACGCCGGCCGTTGTCGCGCTGCTCACCGGGTTCGTGGGAATCGCGGCGATGGCCGTCGGCGCGTACCTGACCGAGGGTGCGGCACGCGTCGCCGCACTCGGGATCGGTCATACGATCGCCTACACGGTCGGCGTGGTGATCCTCAGCGTCGGTCTCTCTCGCCGCACCGGTCACGCGATCGTGCCCGGCGCGCTCCCGCGCGCGGTCGGCCTCTCGGTCGTGATCGGCCTCGCGGCCTGGGGCGTCGTCTCGGTGCTCGATCCGTCCGGTCGCATTGCCAACGCCGCGCTGTGCACCGTGATCGTGCTCGTCGGCGGGGCCCTGTACGTCCTCGGGGTCCGCGCCACCGGGGGTCGCGTCGAGCGGCATCGCGTCGAGGAGCCGGAGGTTCCCGATCTGGAGCCGGACAGCGCCGAGGTCGACGCGTGAGACGTGCGTTCACGCTCGTCCTGCTGTCGGCGTTCGCAGTTCCACTCGCGGTGGTGGGGATGTCGGATCCGGCGCCGGCGGACAGTGCGAAGCCGGAGGCGCAACGCGTCCTCGTCATCTCGATCCCCGCCGTGACGTGGCAGGACATCCAGGCCCGCCGGGACAAGCTTCCGAATCTGATTCGGTTGCTCGACAGCTCCGCCGTCGGCGGGCTCACGACCCGGGCAGTCGACCGCAAGACCACGCTCGCCGACGGCTACGTGACCATGGGCGCCGGCACCCGGTCGGTCGGAACAGAGATGGACACCGACGGCGAGGGTTTCGAGGTTGGAGAGCCCTTCGGCGACGTCACCGCCGGGCAGGCATTCGAGCGCCGGACGGGCCGGGACCCTCGCCGCGGTCTCGTGAACCTGGGCATCGCCGGCATCGTCGACAAGAACAAACAGGAGCTGTTCGACGCCGAGATCGGGGCGCTCGGGGACAAGCTGGCGAGCGCCGACTGGTCGCGCGCGGTGATCGCCAACGGCGACGGGTACGACCCCGAGGAGCTCCCGCTCGGCGGGTACTACCGGCGCCAGGCGGTCTCGGGCCTGATGGGATCGAACGGCGAGGTCCCGAAGGGCACCGTGGGGCCCGAGCTCCTCGTCGCCGATCCACGGGCGCCGTTCGGCCTCCGGTACGACAACGACGCCGTCCTCCGCGCGTTCCAAACCGTGTGGCAGCCGCGCTCGGTCGTTCTCGTCGAGTCTTCGGATCTCGTCCGCGAGGACGCCTACCGCGCCTTCGCCACACCGCCGCAACGCGACCGGCTGCTGACCCAGGCGCTCGAGCGCACCGACGCGCTCGTCGGCCGATTGCTTCGCGAGGTCGACGTCCAGCGCGACGCCGTCATGGTCGTCGGCCCCGTGCACCCGGCGCGCGATGTGCACCTCACCGTCGCGGCGCTGCGCGCTCCCGGCGTCCAACCCGGGCTCCTGCGCTCCGGGACGACGCGGCGCCCCGGCTTCGTGCAGCTGGTCGACATCGCCCCGACCATCCTCGACCGCATCGGGCTGAAGGCTCCCGACTCGATGGAAGGACGCCCCTTCGAGATCCGCGACGAGGGAGGGTCGGCGCCGCAGCGTCGCGACGGAATCACCGACTCCGACAACGCCGCCACGTTCCGCGACAACGTCGTCGGCGTCGTCGCGGTGTTGTTCGTCATCATCCAGGGGGTGCTGGCGGTCGCGGCCTTGCTGTGGCTGGCGCGCCCGGGGAGGCGCCGCGGGATCGCCCTCCAGCTCGCCGCGCTCAGCGGGCTCGGGTTCATCGCCGCCGTCCTGCTCGCCCGGCTCCTGCCGTTCCAGGATTGGGGTGACGCCGCGTACTGGCCTGCTCTCGTGCTCGCGTCGGTGGCCCTCGCCTTCCTCTATCGCTTGGCCGGGCGGCGCGACCCGTTGATGTCGCTCGTCTCCGCGCTGGGGGTCATCGTCGCCGTATTTGTGCTCGACGTGCTCTTCGGCGCGCCGTTGCAGCTGAGCAACCCGCTCGGCTATTCGCCGCTCCTTGCCGCACGCTTCAGCGGATACGGGAACCTCGCCTATGCGGCGCTGGCCTCGGCAGCCGTGCTCCTCGCAGGGCTGCTCACCCACAAGATCGGCGGCCGCCGGGGCGCGCTCGTCGCAATCGCGTTGCTGGCCGTGGTCTTCGTGGTCGACGGTGCGCCCATGTGGGGCTCCGACGTCGGGGGAGTCCTGTCGATCCTGCCGGCGTTCGCCGTCACGGGATACTTGCTGCTCGGGATCCGAATCCGCCTTCGCAACGCCCTCCTGACCGTCGTCGCCGCCATCGTCGCACTGGTCGCGTTCGGGCTGTTCGACCTGACGCGTCCGTCCGACAAACGGACGCACCTCGGCCGTCTGTTCGAAACGGGGCAGACGCGAGGGTGGTCAGGGGTCTCGACGGTGATCGAGCGCAAGATCTACGAGAATCTGTCGGTGTTCCTGCGCTCGACGTGGCTCCTCGTCGTGATCATCGTGCTCGCGTTCGTGGCGTACCTGTACAACAGGCGCCGTGACCGCCTGCGGGCGATCACCGACTGGGTACCGGAGCTGCAGGCGTCTTTCATCGGGTTCGCGATCCTGTCCGTCCTCGGGTTCGCGCTGAACGACTCCGGCATCGCCGTGCCGGGCATGATGCTGAGCGTCCTGAACCCGGCCATCATCGTCTTGCTGGTGTTCGTGCCGCGGCGCGTCGTGCCCGGTCCGGCCGAACCAGCCGAGGCGGCGCCGCCCGAAGCCGCACCACCCGAGCCGGAACGGGTCCCGGCCGCCACGCGTTCGTGAGCGTCCTCGTCGGGATCCTCGTCGGCGCCGTCACGGCCTGGTTCCTGCGCATCGCCGGGCGCGAGATGCTCGAGTACCCGGCGCTCGAGCGGAGCAACTACCGCGGGCACCCGCTCCCGACCGCGGGCGGAATCATCATTGTCCTGGCCTTGCTCGTGATCGAGGCCGGGCGCGCGATCGCGGGCGCGGTCGGGATCGGCGATGAACCGGGCTTGACCCTGTCCCGCAGCCTCGTGTTGTTCGCCGTGTTCGGGTTCGGGTTCCTGGGCTTCGTGGACGATCTGCTCGGTGCGAGCGGGGACCGGGGCTTCCGCGGCCACGTGCGCGCGCTCGCGCAGGGCCGGCTCACCACCGGCTTCGTCAAGCTGTTCGGCGGCGCCGGCGTGGCGGTGGTTCTCGTCGCGACGCCCGGCTTCGCGAGCGGGCGGCGGCTGATCACCGACGCCGTGCTGATCGCCCTGGCGGCCAACTTCGCGAACCTCCTGGACCTCGCGCCCGGGCGGCTCATCAAGGTCTCGTGGGTGCTGTACGTGCCGCTGGCCATCGCGCTCGGCACCGACGCGATCGGGGTTGCCATCGCACCGGTGATGGGCGCAGCCCTCGCCCTGCTTCCGGACGACCTCCGCGAGCGGCTGATGCTCGGCGACACGGGCGCGAACGTCATCGGCGCCGTCTTGGGCCTCGGTGTCGTGATCGGCCTCGGTCAGGAGGCGCGTACCAGCGTCCTCGTCGTACTGATCGTGCTGAACGTGTTGGCGGAGATCGTGTCGTTCAGCCGCGTCATCGAGCGCGTCCCGCCGCTGCGTGCCTTCGACCGGCTCGGCCAACGCGCAGAGCGGCGACACGCATGAGCGTCATCACCCGCCGGACGGGCAGTCTCGTTTCGCATAGAGGACACGCGGCCCGCCGTATCGGGCCTTGACTTCGTAGCCGGCGGCGGCGAGCCGCGGTCCGAGGTCGAGATCGGCGTAGCGCGAGGTCCACACCAGTACGCCGCACACGTCGGGGATCGCGGCCGCCCGTGCGAGCTTGGCTGCCGTGATCTGCCCCTGCTCGATGCGTTTGACCGACGAGTCGTCGTAGTACGGGACGGTGAGCCGGTCGGCACGCCACAGATAGCCGGGCTCGTCGCTGATCGCACGCGCGCCGGAAGGAAGGCCGCGGAGGTCGTCCACGGCGGCGCGCTCGGCCGCGGTGTACGGGTCGGGCCAGAGCATCGAATGCATGTTGGTCCAGTACCACGGCGCGACCGCGATCGCTCCGACGACGAGGGCGACCAGCGGCGGCGGTCGCAGGCCGACGAGCAATGCCAGCGGCGCGATCAGAAACGCGACGTGCGGGCGCCAGAACGCAGGCTCGTACACGAGCAACGCAAACTGCCCCGCCAGCCAGATCGCGAGCACGGTGGCGGGTCGGAACAGGACCGGTCCCGGCGTCGACGGGGGCCGGTCGGCGGCACGGACCCATCCGAGCCGGGCCAGGAGGAGCATCGCCAGCGCGAGGCCCACCGCCACGAGCACGATCGGGTCGCGATCGACGAGGGTGTGCCACGCCTTCGTGACCGCCCCCCAGTACGACGTGAGCCGGGACGCGTTGCGGTTGTACGAGATCGACTGGTCCCAGACGCGCCCGAGTCCCCATGGCAGCGCGGCGCCGAGCGCGACCACGACGGCGGCGCCGGCGGCATACGCCACGTCGCGTGGTCGCCGCCGGGACAGGAGCAGGAGCGCCACGGCCAGCGCGGCGGGCCCGGCGAGCGCCTTGACGACGATGGCCGCGCCCAGCAACGCGCCGGCCACCACGGCGCGGCCGCTGGTCGGATCCTGTTGGTAGCCGAACGCGACCGCCACCGCGCCGATCGCGAACGCAAGTGCAGGGCCGTCCGACGTGATCCCGGTGGTGACCCAGACGATCGACCCGCTCGTCGTGACGAGTACGGCGGCGACCAGGGCGCCGAAACGGGAGCTGCTCCGCCGCCCCGCCGCGTAGGTGACGACCGTCACGGCGGCGCCGGCGACGATGGGCAGCACCCTGGGCGCGTTCGAGGTCCGGAAGCCGATGAGGTCGGCGAGGTACAGCAACGGGAGGTGCAGCGGGCCCTGGGGCGAGAACAGCTCCTTGAAGGGCACCACGCCGTTGCGCATCTCGATGGCCGAGAGGCCGAAGAAGCCGTCGTCATAGGTGAGGTGACGGCCGGCGACGAACGCGGGGATGCGCAGCACCACCGCGACGACGGTCAGGACGACGGCGTCGATCCACCACGCCCGCCGGTCGGAACGGGGGAGCGGACGCGTGCGGTCCGTCGCCACGCGCTCCGACATCAACACCCCTTTCGCCCTCGCAAGCTCGGGCTTCGTGCTGACGGCCGGCAAAGCCTCCGTCGGCGCCGGAACCTACCGCGCCATCCGCCGGTTCCTGCGGCGCGTCGTGGTAAGTTCGGTGGTGTCCCCCGGTGCCCTCCCACCCATCTGCCGTGTGGGTGACGCGCGCCGGGAACAGGATCTCCCGACGCGGAGTATGAGGTGGGGGTGGTCGTGGCGAAGCACATCTTCGTGACCGGAGGAGTCGCGTCGAGCCTCGGGAAGGGGCTCACCGCCTCGTCGCTCGGCCGGCTGCTGAAGAGCCGAGGCCTGCGCGTCACGATGCAGAAGCTGGACCCGTACATCAACGTCGATCCCGGGACGATGAACCCGTTCCAGCACGGCGAGGTCTTCGTCACCGATGACGGCGGCGAGACCGACCTCGACCTCGGGCACTACGAGCGCTTCGTCGACGTGCCGCTCACGAAGAAGTCGAACGCCACCACCGGGTCCATCTACCAGGAGGTGTTGGCGAAGGAGCGGCGCGGCGCGTACTTGGGCCAGACGGTCCAGGTCATCCCGCACATCACCGATGAGATCAAGGAGCGGATCCTCCGGCTGGCCGACGACGAGGTCGATGTCGTGATCACCGAGATCGGCGGGACGGTCGGCGACATCGAGATCCTCCCCTTCCTCGAGGCCGTGCGGCAGTTCCGCAAGGACGTCGGTCGTGACAATGTCTTCTACGTCCACGTCACGCTGGTCCCGTTCATCGGGCCCTCAGGCGAGCAGAAGACGAAGCCGACCCAGCACTCTGTCACCGAGCTGCGAAGCCGTGGCATCCAGCCCGACGCCATCGTGTGCCGCTCGGACCGCCCCATCCCCACGCGGCTCAAGGAGAAGATCTCGCAACTGTGCGACGTGCCCGAGGCAGGGATCGTCTCCGCCGTCGACGCCGAGAGCCTCTACGAGATCCCGCTCGTGCTCCACGACGAGGGCCTCGACGACTACATCTGCCAGGTGCTGCACCTCGAGCGCCACGCGCCCCAGCTGAGCGAGTGGCGGGATCTCGTGCACCGCGTCGGCACCGCCGAACAGGAGGTGCGCATCGGCCTGGTCGGCAAGTACGTGAACCTTCCGGACGCGTACCTGTCGGTCGCCGAGGCGCTGCGCCACGGCGGGTACGCCTGCTCGGGCCGAGTGCTCATCGACTGGATCGCCTCCGACGACGCCGAGGGCCTGCTCGCCGAGGGCCGGCTCAAGGATCTCGACGGGATCGTGATCCCCGGGGGCTTCGGCTTCCGCGGCATCGAGGGCAAGATCGCCGCCGCCCGCTTCGCCCGCGAGCACCGCGTGCCCTTCCTGGGCCTGTGCCTCGGCCTCCACTGCGCCGTCATCGAGTTCGCGCGTGACGCCTGCGGCCTGTCGGGCGCCAACTCGAGCGAGTTCGATCCGCATTCGCCGCACCCCGTCATCGACCTGATGGACGAGCAACGCGAAGTCGTCGACCTCGGGGGAACGATGCGGCTCGGGGCGTACCCGGCCAAGCTGCACGAGGGCACTCTCGTCCAGCGCGCCTACGGCGAAGAGGTCGTCTACGAGCGCCACCGGCACCGGTACGAGCTGAACAACAAGTACCGCCGGCCGCTCGAGGCCGCCGGCATGGTCTGGTCGGGCACGTCCCCCGACAACCGCCTCGTCGAGTTCATCGAGCTGCAGACGTCCCTGCACCCGTTCTTCGTCGCGACGCAGGCGCATCCGGAGTTCAAGAGCCGACCCGACCGCCCGCATCCGCTGTTCGCGGCCTTCGTCGCCGCTGCTCGTGACCGGGCTGAGGGGCGCGCGCCACGGCTGCCCATCGAGGCCGAAGCGGCCCGCCCCGCCGCCTCTTGAGCGAGTTCAAGATCGTCGGCTCCGAGACGGTCGTCGACACGGGTTTCATCCGGCTCGTCGACCTCCAGGTCGAGGGCGCAGGCGAGCGCTTCAGTCGCCTCGTCGTGCGCCACCCGGGCGCGGTCGTGGCCGTGCCCGTGGAGCCCGACCGAGAGCACGTCCTGCTCGTGCGGCAGTACCGGTCGGCCGCCGACCGTGAGCTGTTGGAGGTCGTCGCGGGAAAGCGCGACGTCGAAGGCGAGCAGCCCGAGACCACCGCGACGCGTGAGATGCACGAAGAGATCGGGCGCCGGCCCGGACAGCTCGTGAAGCTGTGCGAGTTCTACAACTCGCCCGGGTTCTGCGACGAGTACACGTACATGTACGCGGCCCTCGACGTCGAGGAGCTCGCTGCCCCCGCGGCCGTCAACCCCGAGGAGCGCGAGCTGACCGTCGAGCGCGTTCGCCTCGGCGACGTCGACGACCTCATCTCGGGCGCAGACATCGTCGACGCCAAGAGCATCGTGGGGCTCCAGCTGACGCGCCGTTACCTGGCAGGGGACTTCGGCGGCCTCCGGCGCTGAGGCGACGGTGTTCGCGAGCATCGAGCCATGACGGGGACCGTCAGCCAAGTCGACGCCCGGTCCGACGATGCGCTGGAGCGCCTGCTGGTTGAGCACGACTCCTGGCTGACCGTCGAGCGCGGGCTCGCCGCCAACTCCCTCGCCGCGTATCGCCGGGACCTGCGGCGCTACGCCGAGTTCCTGCAGGAGCGCGGCGAGCAGGACCCGACCGCCGTCGGCGAGGAGACCGTCCTCGGGTACGTCGAGCACCTGAAGTCCGAGCGCGACGAGGACGGCCACGCCCGGTTCGCGCCGGCATCGGTGGCGCGGGCGCTCGTCGCCGTCAGGTCGTTCCACCGGTTCTGCCTCGAGGAGGGATTCCTCGCCGTCGATCCGAGCGAGGAGGTCGGCGCGCCGCGGGTCCCTCAGGGCATCCCGAAGGCACTCACCGAGCAGGAGGTCGAAGCACTGCTCGGTGCGGTGATCGGCGACACTGCGCGCGCGCTGCGGGACCGCGCCATCGTCGAGACGCTGTACGCCACCGGCGTTCGCATCAGCGAGCTCGTCGGCCTGGACCGACGCGACTTGGACCTCGACGACGGCCTGGTCCGGGTGTTCGGCAAGGGCAGCAAGGAGCGCATCGTGCCGGTGGGGCGGTCGGCCCGGGACGCGCTCGCCGGGTACCTCGCCGACGGCCGCCCCCAGCTCGTTCGGATCAACCGCTCCGCAGCCGGCGGCGAGGCAGTCCTCCTGAACGTCCGGGGCGGCCGGTTGAGTCGCCAGAGCTGCTGGAAGATCGTGCGCACGGCGGGGGAGCGAGCGGGGCTGACCGGGCGCCTCTCGCCCCACGTGCTGCGACATTCGTGCGCCACGCACATGCTCGAGCGGGGGGCCGACATCCGGGTGGTCCAGGAGCTGCTCGGCCACGCCAGCATCTCGACGACCCAGCTGTACACGAAGGTCTCGCCCGAGCGGCTCCGAGCCGTCTACGAAGCCGCCCATCCCCGGGCCCGCTTCCCCGAGAGCCCCGGCCGGACCGGGGGATAGGCTTTTCTCCCATGGCCGAGACCACGCTCCACACGACGCTGCGCGACCGCCTCGAGGAGGAACGCGACCGCCTGCACGATCAGCTGCGCCAGATGGGCATCGGTCCCGGCGGCAAGCTCGACTTCGACGACGGGTTCGCGGACTCCGGGCAGGTGACCGCGGAGCGCGGCGAGGTCGAGGCGCTGGGTGGCACCCTGCTCGACACGCTCCGCGAGATCGAGGACGCCCTCAGCAAGTTCGACGCCGGGACGTACGGGCTCTGCGAGTCGTGCGGCAACCAGATCGCTGAGGCGCGACTGGAGGCCATGCCTGCAGCCCGGTTGTGCATCGACTGCGCGTCGCGCCGGCGTTGATCGCAGCTGCGCGCGCTTGACCGTCGAGGTCGAAGAGCGCCTCGTCTTCTTCGGCTGCCTGTTTCTGGCAATCATCCTGCACGAGATCAGCCACGGCGTCGTCGCGCTGCTCTTCGGCGACGACACCGCCAAGCGCGCCGGCCGCCTCACGCTGAACCCCATCCCGCACATCGACCCGTTCGGGTCGATCATCCTGCCGGCACTGCTGACCATCTCGGGGTTCGGCGCGTTCGGGTGGGCGAAGCCGGTGCCGGTGAACCCGTCCAATCTCCGGCACCCCCGCCGCGAGATGCTCTTCGTCGGCCTTGCCGGACCCATCTCGAACTTCCTGTTGATGGTCCTGGCGGCGGTCGGGGCGCGGGCCGCCTTCGGCGCCTACACCGGCGACGCGTTTCGAGTCGCCGACCTGCCTCTCACCATCCAGATCCTGCTCTTCTTCGCGCTCGCGAACCTGATCCTCGGCTTGTTCAACCTGCTGCCGATCCCACCGCTCGACGGATCGTCGCTCATCGAGCGCGTGCTTCCGCGCGAATGGCTGCCCGCGTGGTACCGGTTTCGTCCCTACGGGATCCTCGTGCTCCTGCTCGTCGGCTTTTCGACGAACCTGTTCGGACGGCTCTTCTCGCCGTTCATCGACGCCCTTTTCGACTTCATCGTCCGATGACCCGGATCCGACCGCTCCATCTCTCGCGCCGGTTCGTGCGGGCAATTTGGCCGGGCCCACCGCGCGCCGATGACCTGGCGTGGGTGGCCGGCATCCTCGATCCCGACGAGCTCGAGTTGTGGCGTTGCCTGCCGAACCACGACCAGCGCTACACGATCCGGGTCGCCCGGCGGCTCGAGGCAGAGCTCGCGGGCACCGAGTTCGCCGGCGACGACCGCTGGCTGGCGGCGGCGCTGCTCCACGACGCCGGGAAGCTCGACGCCGGGCTCGGCGTGGTGAGCCGCAGCGTCGCCACCGTGATGGGCGCCGCCGCCGGCCCCGCCCGCGTCGACGCGTGGGCGGGCCGATCTGGTTTCCGGCGACGGGTGGCGTGGTACGTGCGGCACGACGAACGCGGCGCCGACCGGATCCGCGCCGCCGGGGGGCGTGTCGAGGCCGCGCGCTGGGCCTGGGCGCACCATCACCGTGACCGGTGGCCGGCGAGCGGCATCCCGACCCCCGTCGCCGAGGCCCTGGAGGCCGCCGACGACGCGTGAGCACGCCGCGGCGGTCAGGAAATGGGTCGATCGCGCCCGTTCCGGTACCGACGTGGCCGACGGATGGTGCTACCCCGACGGGGGCAACAGGCCCACCGCCTTCCGAGCGCGCTCGAGCACGGGCTCGGCAATGGCACGTGCCTTCTGCGCGCCGATGGCCAGCTGGCGGTCCACCTCCGCGGGGTCAGCGGCGAGCTTCGTGTACGCCTCCTGGAGCGGCCGCAACGCGTCGACCACCGCGTCGGCGACGGCGCTCTTGAATGCTCCGTAGCCAGATCCCGCGAACTCGGCTTCGATCTCGGCGACACCTCGGCCCGAGACGGAGGCATGGATCTCGAGCAGGTTCGAGATTCCGGGCTTCCCTGCGGGGTCGTAGCGAATGTCTGTACCCGAATCCGTGACGGCCAACTTGATCTTCTTGGCCACGACCTCCGGCGGGTCGAGCAGGAGCAGCGTTCCGTGGGCTGAGTCCGCCGACTTCGACATCTTGGCCGTCGGGTTCTGCAGATCCATGACCCGCCCCCCGACGGGCGGGAACGTGGCTCTCGGCACGACGAACGTGTCCCCGTAGCGGTTGTTGAATCTGATGGCAACGTCGCGGGCGAGCTCGAGATGCTGACGCTGGTCGTCGCCGATCGGTACCTCGTCTGTGTCGTACAGGACGATGTCGGCGACCTGGAGCACGGGGTAGTCGAACAGCCCCGCGCTGACGGATTCCTGTCCCTCGCTCTTTTCCTTGAACTGCGTCATCCGGCGCAGCTCCCCGACCGTCGCGACACAGTTCAGCAGCCACGTCAGTTCGGTGTGCGCGCCTACGTGGCTCTGAACGAACAGGATGCACCGGGCGGGGTCGAGCCCGGCAGCCATGAGGACCAGCGCGGTACGGCGTGTGCCGCCGGCGAGCTCGGCAGGGGAGTAGGGGAGCGTCATGGCGTGGAGGTCGACGACGCAGTAGATGGCGTCGTGCCGCGCCTGGTCGTCCACCCAGCGCCGGACCGCCCCGACGTAGTTGCCCAGATGCATCTCGCCGGTCGGCTGGATCCCGGAGAAAACGCGCGGCATGGAGTCGCAGGCTACCTGCGGCCCTTGTCGCGGCCTCGAGCATTGCGCGGCGCGCGCGGACCCCTTGGGTACGCTGAACGCGGCAGCGGCGGCTTTGCCGACCGCCACGCAAAGCCGGAGCTTGCGACGGCGACAGAGGGAGAGCATGTCGTACGAGGTGTCGACGTCCGTCTTCGAGGGCCCCTTCGACCTGCTCCTCCACCTGATCCTCAAGCAGGAGGTCGACCTGTGGGAGATCTCGCTGTCGCGGATCGTCGACGAGTATCTCGCCGAGCTCGGGCGGATGGAGAGCCTCGACCTCGACGTAACGACCGAGTTCCTGCTCATCGCGGCCACGCTCGTCGACCTCAAGGCCCGCCGCCTCCTGCCGTCGCTCGAGGAGGTGGAGCTCGACGAGGAGCTGTTGCGCTTCGAGGAACGGGACCTGCTCCTCGCCCGGCTGCTCGAGTGCAAGACGTTCAAGGACGCGGCCGACGCGATAGCGACGCTCGTGCGGCGGGCCGACCGGAGCCTGCCCCGCCGGGCCCCGGTCGAAGAGCCGTTCGCGTCGCTGAAACCGGATCCGCTCGACCGCGTGGCGCCGTCGACGCTGCTCGCCGCGGCACTCCGCGGCCTCGCGCCGAAGCCGGCACCCGTCGTGCAGGTCGAGCACATCGCGCCCATCCGTGTCAGCGTGCGCGACGCGGTCGAGGTCGTGCTCTCGGTGCTCCCCGAGCGCGACCCGATGAACTTCCGGTGGATCGTTGCCGACGCGCCCACGCAGCTCGAGGCGATCGTGCGCTTCCTCGCCGTCCTCGAGCTCTACAAGCAGGGTGTCGTCGACCTCGAGCAGTTCGACACGTTCGGGGACCTGCGCGTGCGGCGCCTGCGCGAAGGTGAGACTGCCCTCGACGCCGCCAGCCTCGCCGAGTGGGACGAGCCCGCCGACGAGCAGTCCGAGCGCGCACGCAGCCGACGTCAGACCGTGCCCTCCGAGACGGAGTAGCCGTGTACGACGACCCGCTCGAGGACCCGACCGAGAGCCTGCGCGCACACGAAGCCCGGCGTGTGGTCGAGGCGGTGGTCATGGCGGCCTCTGACCCGGTCGACCCCGGATTCCTCGCACAACTCGTCGAGCTCCCGGTCGCGCGCATCGAAGCGCTCTGCCGTGAGCTCGCCGACGAGTACGACGAGAGGGGTCGCGGCTTCGTGCTGGTCAAGGTGGCCGGTGGGTACCGGTACCAGACGCACCCCGACCTGGCCGCCTACGTCGAGCGGTTCGTCCTCGAGGGCCAGCACGCACGGTTGTCCGCGCCCGCGTTCGAGACGCTGGCGATCGTCGCCTACAAGCAGCCCATCTCCCGTGCGCAGATCTCCGCCATCCGCGGCGTCGACGTCGAGTCGGTACTGAGCACGTTGCTGCGACGCGGGTACATCGCCGAGGTCGGGCGCGACCCGGGGCCGGGACAAGCCGTGATGTACGGCACGACGCGCGAGTTCCTTGAGCGACTCGGACTCGACTCGCTCGCGGATCTGCCACCGCTCGGCGATTTCGTCCCCGCACCCGACGTCGTCGACGCGCTCGAGCGTGGGCTCCGCGTCTCCGACGACCCCGCGCCCAACGCGTAGATGCCGACCCGGACGCCGTCCGGGCGATCCGACGGCACCAGCGAGGGAGAGCGGCTCCAGAAGGTCCTCGCCCGCGCCGGGTTCGGCTCCCGGCGTGCCGCCGAGGCTCTGATCGCCGACGGGCGGGTCACGGTCGACGGCGCACCCGCCCGCCTCGGCCAGCGCATCGATGCCCGGCAGGAGCGCGTCGAGGTCGACGGCGTCCCCGTCAGCGTGCGCGACGACGTCGTGTACTACCTGCTGAACAAGCCGCGTCGCGTCGTGACGACCGCTCGCGACCCGGAAGGGCGCGTCACTGCCGTGGACCTGGTTCCGAGCGAGCCGCGGGTCTTCCCGGTCGGCCGCCTCGACTACGACACCGAGGGGCTCCTGGTCCTCACGAACGACGGAGAGCTCGCGGAGCTCGTGACGCATCCCCGTCACGGCATCGAAAAGGCGTATCTGGCCGAGGTCAGCGGCGTCCCGAGCCCCGGCGTCGTGCGCGCCCTCCGGGAGGGTGTCGCCCTCGATGACGGACGCACCGCGCCCGCTCGCGTGCGCCTCGTGCAACGTCGGGGCGACAACGCCGCCCTTGAGATCGTCGTGCACGAGGGCCGGAATCGCATCGTGCGGCGCATGTGCGAGGCGGTGGGTCATCCCGTTCGGCGGCTGGTACGGACGCGGGTCGGCCCGATCACGGATCCGCGACTGGCACCGGGGGAGTGGCGTCCACTCCGCCGGCGAGAGGTCCAGGCGCTGTACGGCGCCGCGAGCGCGTCGACGATCCCCGGGAGTGACGATTCCGTCCCCGACTAATCTGCGCTCGTGTGAGGGTCCGAGCACTGCGCGGTGCGATCACGTGCAACGAGAACAGCAAGCAGGAGATCGAGGAGAAGACTCAGCGTCTCGTCAAGGAGCTCCTCGCCCGCAACGAGCTCGAGCACGACGATCTCGTCAGTGTCATCTTCACGGCCACGGACGACCTGACCGCCGAGTTCCCGGCCACGGCCGCGCGCGCCGTCGGCCTCGGTGACGTCCCCTTGCTGTGCGCCCGCGAGCTCGCCATCGACGGCGGCAAGCCCCTCTGCGTCCGGATCCTCGTCCATTGCTACACGGACCGCCCTCTCGACCAGCTGCATCACGTCTACCTCGAGGGTGCGCGCACGCTCCGTGACGACCTCCCGGAGTAGGGACGGGCGGTGGTAGCCGGCACCGAGGTGACGATCGAGGGCCCGCGTCCGCTCCGCGGCACAATGCGCGTCCCGGGCGACAAGGGCATCTCGCACCGTGCTCTGCTGTCGGCCGCGCTCGCATCGGGCCGCAGTACTGTTCGCGGTCTGGCCGACGGCGACGACGTGCAGCGCACGCGGCGCGCGCTCGAGGTGCTCGCGGTCCGGATCAAGGATCCCGATCCGTCGACCGTCAGCGTGATGGGCGAGGGCGCGGAGGGCTTGCGGGAGCCCGACGACGTGATCGACTGCGGCAACTCCGGCACCACGATGCGCATGCTGGCCGGGCTCCTTTCGGGGCGTCCGTTCCTGAGCGTCTTGACCGGCGATGCCTCCCTCAAGGCGCGCCCGATGGGGCGCGTGGTCCGACCGCTGCGAGCGCTCGGCGCCCGGATCGACGCGCGCGCCGACGGCGAGCTCGCGCCCCTCGTGATCCGCGGCGGCGATCTCGCCGGCCTGCCGGTCGAGCTCGACGTGGTCAGCGCCCAGGTGAAGACCGCCGTCATCCTCGCCGCGCTCCAGGCCAACGGCCCGACCGAGATCGCCGAGCCGGCGCCGAGTCGCGACCACACCGAGCGGATGCTGCGGGCGCTCGACGCGCCCGTCACGGTCGTCGACGAGCACACGATCCGGGTCCAGCCGGGCCCCCCGAGGGCCTTCGAGCTCGACGTCCCCGGCGATCCGTCGTCGGCGGCGCTGTTCGCGGTCGCCGCCTGCATCACCCCGGGTTCGTCGGTCGTGATCGAAGACGTCTGCCTGAACCCGAGGCGCCTGGGCTACGTCGACGTGCTCCGGCGAATGGGCGCCCGCATCGAAGCCGTACCCACCGGCGAGCGACTGGGCGAGCCCGTCGGCCGGCTCGTTGTCGAGGCGTCGGCGCTGGCGGGGACGACGATCGTGCCCGACGAGGGCATGATCGACGAGATCCCCGTGCTCGCGGTCGCGGCCGCGTTCGCCGACGGCGTCACCGAGGTCCGCGGCATCGCCGAGCTCCGCGTCAAGGAGAGCGACCGCATCAACACGATCCAGCAAGAGCTCGCGCAAATGGGCGTCGCCGTCGAGACGAAGACCGACGCGCTGACGATCCACGGGGGCGAGCCCAAGCCCTCGATGTTCAAGAGCCACGGCGACCACCGCATCGCGCTCGCGGCCGCGGTTGCCGCCAACGCGATGCCAGGCGAGTCGACCGTACGCGGTTGGCAAGCCGTGACGGTCTCGTACCCGCGCTTCGCCGACGACCTGGGCGCGCTCGCAAGTGGGAGCGCGTCCTGATCCGCGTGGTGGCCATCGACGGCCCCGCCGGGTCGGGCAAGTCGACCGTCGCCCGCGGCGTGGCGGACGCGCTCGGCCTCGAGGTCCTCGACACCGGCGCGATGTACCGCGCCGTGACCCTGCTCGCCCTCGAGGGCGGCTTCGACCTGGGCGACGGCGAGGCCATCACGGGGGCGGCCGAACGAGCGCGTCTCGAGCTCGGTGACCCACCCGGAAGCGTCCGGGTCGACGGGCGCGAGGTCAGCCGCGAGATCCGCGGGCCGGCGGTGTCGGCGGCGGTGTCGCAAGTGTCGTCACACCCCGGCGTGCGCGCCCTTCTGCGTCGCCGCCAGCGGGAGTGGGCCGAACAGCGCGGCGGGGGAGTGGTCGAGGGCCGCGACATCGGTACCGTCGTGTTCACCGACGCACCGTTGAAGATCTTCCTGACCGCGAGCGACGACGAACGCGCCCGTCGCCGTCATCGTGACGAGCACGCCGCCGCGCGCCCCGCCGACCTCGATTCGGTGCGGGATGCCGTCGATCGACGCGACGCGCTCGACCATCGGACGACGCCGCTCGCACCCGCGGCCGATGCAGTCGTGATCGACACGACGGGCCGCACCGTCGACGACGTCGTGGACGAGATCGTCGAGCGCTGGAGGTCGTCCGTCGCACCCTCGGAGTCGGGCCGGTGAGCACGACACACCGCCCCGACCTCGGGAAGCGGATCTTCTACCGCGTCGCCCGCGCCGTCACCCTGACGCCGTTCAAGGCGATCTTCCTTGTGCGCGTGCGCGGCCGGGGCAGAGTCCCCCGGGCCGGCGCGTTCGTCGTCGCGCCGACGCACCGGTCGCTGATGGACATCTTCTTCACCGGATACATCACCCGTCGCCGGATTCGCTTCATGGCCAAGCAGGAACTGTACGAGAACTGGTTCCTTGCTTGGCTGTTCACCGCGCTCGGCGGCTTCCCAGTGGAGCGGGGGAGCGCCGACCGTTCCGCGCTGCGCGCCGCTCAGGGCGCCCTCGAAGCGGGGGAGCCGGTCGCCATCTTCCCCGAGGGCACGCGTCGGCACGGCCGCGACGTCGTCGACCTCTTCGACGGGGGCGCGTATCTGGCGGCGCGCCTCGGTGTGCCGATCGTGCCCGTCGGGATCGGCGGCAGCGAGCAGATCCTGGCGTCGGGCAAGACCCTGCCCCGGCCCCATCGGGTGGGCATCGTGGTCGGCGCCCCGATCCATCCGCCGCAGCACGAGAGCGGGCGGGTGCGCCGCCAGGAGGTCACCACCACGACCGAAAAGGTGCGCGTCGAGCTTCAGGCGTGTTTCGACGAGGCGCTCGCTCTCGCCGAAGTGCGCGCCGACGAGCCGGCGGCGACGTCAGGGAGCGAGGTCGGCAAGCACCCGTGACGCGTCGATGCCGCGGTCGTCGCTGAACGGTCCGCCGCGCCGACGCGCCGACACCGGGTCGCCACCCAGCACGAGCGCGGCCAGCCCGTCGAGCGCGGGGACGAGCTCGCGCAGCTCCCGCGGCGGCGGGAAATACTCGTCCTCGTCGGTCACGTACACCGGCTCGACCCCTTCGCTCGGGTTCAGCTCGGCGATGACGGCCTGGACGAGATCCTCGGGCGCGCTGGCGCCTGCCGTCACGCCGACCACCCGTGCGCCCCTCAGCTCCTCCACGTCGAGCTGCTCGGGCCCGTCCACGCGCAGGACCACAGGGCAACCGGCGCTGCTTGCCACCTTCGTGAGGGCGATCGTGTTGGACGAGTTGGCGCTGCCGATCACGACGACCGCGTCGGCGCGGCTGGCGATGGCAGTCAGCGCCGCTTGCCGGTTCGTCGTCGCGAAGCACAGGTCGTTGCGCGTCGCGGTCCACAGCTCGGGAAACTGCTCGCGCGTGCGGTCCATGATGCCCTCCCAGTCGTTCAGCGAGAGGGTCGTCTGCGCAAGCAGCGCCACCTTCGAAGGGTCCTGCACGCCGGGCAGCACCTCGTCGAGGTCCTCTTCGCGTTCGACGAGCTCCATCGCGTCGCGAGCGACCGCAAGCGTGCCGACCGCCTCGTCGTGGCCCGCATGGCCGACGTACAGCACCGTGTATCCCTTGTCGGCTCGCACCTTCGCCTCGTGATGCACCTTGGTGACGAGCGGGCAGACGGCGTTCACCACGAACCGGTCTCGACTGCGGGCCATCGCGACCACCTCCGGCGCCGAGCCGTGCGCCGAGAGCATCAGTGGCGCACCCTCGGGCACTTCGTCGACGTCGTCGACGAACACGACCCCGAGGTCGCGGAAGCGGTCGACGACGAGCCGGTTGTGGACGATCTCGTGGTAGCAGTACACCGGGGGTTCGAACACCCGAACCATCCACGCCAGCGCCTTGATCGCCATCTCGACGCCGGCGCAGTAGCCGCGGGGTTGCGCGAGCAACACCCGATCGACGGTCATGCGATCGAGGGTACCGCCGGCTCCCGCCTCGACCGATCCGGCGTGCCTCCCGTCCCGTAGGATCTCGGCATGCCCGCCGCGCGTGTCGTGGCGGTGACGCCCGGCTCGCCGGCCGCATCGACCGGGATCCAGCCCGGGGACGAGGTCGTCACCCTCAACGGCGAAGCGCTCCGGGACGTCATCCGCTACCAGCTCCAGGCTGACGAGCCCGTCGTCGAGCTCGAGATCCGCCGCGGCGGGCTCGAGCAGCTCGCGGTGGTCGAGAAGCCGGCCGGCACACCGCTCGGGCTCGAGCTGGACAGTCCCGTGTTCGACCGCGTCCAGACCTGCGACAACCACTGCCCGTTCTGCTTCATCCACCAGCTGCCGAAGGGCATGCGTCGCAGCCTGTACCTGCAGGACGACGACTACCGGCTGTCGTTCCTCTATGGGAACTTCACCACGCTCACACGCTTCACCGAAGCGGACCTGGAGCGTGTGGTCAGCGAGAAGCTCAGCCCGCTGTACGTGAGCATCCACGCGACCGATCCCGACGTGCGCAGCCGACTGCTCCGCAACCGGCGCGGCGCGACGAGCCTCCGCTGGCTCGCCGCGCTGCTCGACGCCGGCGTGGAGGTGCACGGCCAGATCGTCGTCTGCCCTGGGATCAACGACGGCGCCGTCCTCGACGACACGTTGCTCGGCGTTCTCGACCGGTTCCCGCAATTGGCGACCGTGGGCGTGGTGCCGTTGGGCGTCAGCGCGTATACGTCCGAGCCCGACATGCGCGAGCACAGCCGGGCCATCGCATCAGCGGTGCTCGACATCGTCGAGCGCTGGCAGCGCCGATTCCGCGAAACGCTCGGGCGTCGTCTCGTCTTCGCCGCCGACGAGTACTACGTGATCGCCGCCCGGTCGTTCCCCGTCGCCGAAGACTACGAAGGGTTCCCGCAGCACGAGAACGGGATCGGCATGGCCCGCGCCTTCGAAGCCGATGTGCGCGCCGTGCTCGCCGGCGAGCCGGCGGCGGGCGTGGGTCCCCGAGCCGGCTTCTTCGCGTGGGTCGAGGGCGCGCCTGCCGACGGGTACCGCGCGCCGCGGCAGCGCGCCGCGCCGAACGCGGCGCGTCGCGCAGTCCGTGGGAGCGGGCGCGTCACGATCGTCACTGGGGAGTACGGGGGCCAGGCGCTCGCGCCCCTCCTGCCGGTGTTGCGCGCGGCGCTCCGGGCGCCGTTGCGGCTGCTCATCGTGCGTAACCGCTTCTTCGGCGGCAACATCGCGGTGACGGGCCTGCTCACCGGGCGCGACGTCAGCGACGCGCTCGCGTCGGAGCCCGTGGGCGACCGGTATCTCCTGCCTGATGTGGTCCTGTCGCGCGACCGCTTCCTCGACGGCTTCGCTGTGACCGACCTTTCGCGTCCCGTCGAGGTGGTGCCGACGAACGGCGCCTCTCTCGTCGCCGCCCTTCGCGGCGACGCCCCCGACGAGGACGCATGAGCACGCCGCTCCCGGTGGTCGCGGTCGTCGGCCGGCCGAACGTCGGGAAGTCGACGCTCGTGAACCGGTTCGTCGGCGGCCGCCAGGCCATCGTCGAGGCGCAGCCCGGCGTCACGCGGGACCGCAAGGAGCTCGTCGCCGAGTGGGCGGGTCGCCGGTTCCGCGTCGTGGACACCGGCGGCTGGCTCGCCTCCGGTGGGGGCCTGGATCAGCAGGTGAGCCGGCAAGCCGAGCGGGCGGTTGCGGCCGCCGACGTGATCATTGTGGTGGTAGACGTCACCGTCGGGATCACCGACGAGGACGCGCGGGTGGCGTCGCTCCTCCGTGGAAGCCGAGCGCCGGTCGTCGTCGCGGTCAACAAGGTGGACGACACCTCACGCGAGAGCGACGTCTGGGCGTTCGCGCAGCTCGGGCTGGGGGATCCCTATCCGGTGTCGGCGCTCCACGGCCGCGGGAGCGGCGACCTGCTCGACGCGGTCGTGGCCGCGCTGCCGGCCGAGCCCCCGAATGCGCCGGCCGAGGAACGCCCGGGCGCCTTTTCGGTCGCGATCGTCGGCCGGCCCAACGTCGGCAAGTCGACGCTGTTCAACCGCCTCGCCGGCGATGAGCGCGCCGTCGTGCACGACGAGCCGGGTACGACCCGCGACTCGATCGACACCGTCGTCGAGACGGAAGACGGACCGCTGCGCTTCGTCGACACCGCCGGCATGCGGCGCCGCAGCCGCGTGGACGAGCCGACGGAGTACTACAGCCTGGTGCGGGCGCTCGAGGCGGTCGACCGCGCCGACGCCGCCCTCCTGGTCGTCGACGCCACGCAGGGCGTGACCCATCAGGACCAACGGCTCGCCGAGCGTGTCGACGCCGCCGGCACCGCCGCGATCGTCGTGCTGAACAAGTGGGACCTGACCGACGCGGAACACCGCAAGGACGTGATGGACCAGGCAGCCGATCGGCTTGCCTTCCTCGGCTACGCGCCCGTCGTGAAGGTCTCTGCCCTGACGGGCCGGAACATCGGACACGTCCTGCCGGCGCTCAGGGAGGCGGAGGCGGCGTATCACCGGCGCGTACCGACGGCGGCGCTGAACCGAGTCGTCGCCGACGCGCAGCAACGACACCCGCCGCCGGCCGTGCGCAAGCATCGTCCGCGCGTGCTCTACGCCACGCAGGGAGCGAGCGAGCCGCCCACGTTCACGCTCTTCGCGACACACGCGCTTCCGGAGACGTACCTGCGGTACCTCGAGCGGCGCATCCGTGACGCGTTCGATCTCGGGCCGACGCCGATGAAGCTCCGGGTGCGCCTGCGCAATCGGTAGCCTGGCGGTCTCGATGAGCGACGACCAGGTTCGCAAGCACGTCGAACGCGCGTTGCAGGGCAACCTCGACAAGGAACGCGACAAGCTCGCGCGCCAGAACAAGCTGTTCGTCCGAGATCGGCTGGCCCGGCTGCTCGACGCGGGCTCGCTGGCCGAGGACGGGCTCCTGGCGAACGCGCTCGCCGGGTCCCTTCCCGCCGACGGCGTCGTGACCGGCACCGCTCGCATCGAAGGACGACCCGTGTGTGTCATGGCCAACGACCCCACCGTCAAGGCGGGGTCGTGGGGTGCCCGCACGGTCGAGAAGATCGTGCGCTTGACCGAGACCGCGCTTCGCCACGAGCTCCCCGTCGTCTACCTGGTCGACTCGGCCGGTGCCCGGATCACGGACCAGGTCGAGCTGTTTCCGGGGCGCCGCGGCGCGGGGCGCATCTTCGCCAACGAGGTGCGACTGTCGGGGCGCGTGCCACAGGTGTGTTGCCTGTTCGGACCGTCCGCCGCCGGCGGTGCGTACATCCCCGCGTTCTGCGACGTCGTGTTCATGGTCGAGGGCAACGCGTCGATGTACCTCGGGTCGCCCCGGATGGCGGAAGAGGTCATCGGCGAGCGCACGAGCCTCGAGGAGATGGGTGGCGCCCGTATGCACGCGACGGTCAGCGGATCGGGCGACAACCTGGTTTCCGATGACACCGCCGCCCTCGACGCCGCCAAGCGCTGGCTCTCGTACCTGCCGACGAGCTGGCGAGATTCGCCGCCCGTCGTCGAGGCCGTCGAGCCGCGCGCCGGTGTGCCGACCATCGCCGACGTTGTCCCGGAGGAAGAGCGCCGCGCCTACGACATGCACCGGGTCGTCGACGCGCTCGTGGACGACGGCAGCTTCTTCGAGATCAAGCCGCTCTACGCCAAGGAGCTGATCGTCGGCTTCGGGCGCATGGCGGGGGAGACGGTCGGGATCGTCGCCAACAACCCGAGGCACCTCGGCGGCGTCCTGTTCGTCGACTCGGCCGACAAGGCCGCCCGCTTCATCTGGTTGTGTGACGCCTTCAACGTGCCGCTCGTCTTCCTCGCCGACGTCCCCGGCTTCATGATCGGCACCGCAGTCGAGCGCGAAGGGATCATCCGCCACGGCGCCAAGATGATCACCGCCGTCACCGAGGCGACCGTCCCCAAGATCTCGGTGATCGTGCGCAAGGCGTACGGCGCCGGCCTGTACGCGATGTGCGGCCCCGCCTTCGATCCCGAAGCCTGTCTCGCGCTCCCGACCGCGCAGATCGCGGTCATGGGCCCCGAGCCGGCTGTGAACGCCGTCTTCTACAACAGGATCCAAGCGATCGACGACCCCGACGAACGCGCTGCGTACGTCGCCGAGCGGCGCGCCGAGTACGAAGCCGACGTCGACCTCGTGCACCTGGCCGCCGAGCTCGTCGTCGACGCCGTCGTCGATCCGGCCGACCTCCGCAGGGAGCTCGTCAACCGCCTCGACCTGGCCCGCACCCGCCGCCGCGACGACCTCCAACGCCGGCACGGCGTTCCACCGGTGTGAGCACCGGGCGCGACACTGATGTCGTGCCCTGGTGCGCCTCCTGCGACCGGTTCCTGTCGCCGTCGACCGTGCGAGGCGACGGAACCTGCCCGACCTGCGGCCGACCGGTCGAGGCCGGTACGGCGCATGCGCCCGCCGCAACAACGGAGGGGACGACCGATCGCCGGCGCACGTCGCTGCCGTGGCACCTGTGGCTGCTCGCGATCGCGCTCGCGATCTACCTCGGGTACCGCGCGTGGCAGGGGATCGACTGGGTCATCCACGCTCTCTGAATGCACGACGGGCGTAGACTCGCCTGTCTATACGGGCTGTGGCGCAGCTTGGTTAGCGCGTCGGTCTGGGGGACCGAAGGTCGCGGGTTCGAGTCCCGCCAGCCCGACGGCGTAACC
>DATFXL010000002.1:0-15147 GCA_035316025.1 Acidimicrobiia bacterium | reverse complement strand
CCACGCCGGAACGTCCAGACGATGCCGAAAACTCGCTCCGTCTGGTGTTCGGCAACGAGGGCGCCGACCTCGACATCGACCGCTTCTCCAAGCGCTTTGGTGTCCCCGTGATCGACTCTTACGGCTCCACGGAAGGCGGCGCCGTCGTGCAGCGCACGGCCGAGATGCCGCCCGGCGCGCTGGGCCGCGGACGTGACGGCGTGGAGGTCCTCGATCCGGAGACCGGCGAGGCGACACCGCCGGCGCGCTTCGATGCCGACGGTCGCCTGCTCAATCCGGACGAGGCGATCGGCGAGCTCGTCAACCTCCTCGGTGCCGCCAGTTTCGAGGGCTACTGGAACAACGACGAGGCCAACGCGGCGCGGGTCCACGAAGGCATCTACTGGACCGGCGACCTCGCGTACCGGGACGAACAGGGCTTCCTCTACTTCGCCGGGCGCGACTACGACTGGCTGCGCGTCGATGGCGAGAACTTCTCCGCCGCGCCCGTCGAGCGGATTCTTGCCCGCCATCCCGACGTCGTGCTGGCGGCGGTGTACGCGGTCCCTGATCCCGACGTCGGCGACCGGGTCATGGCCGCGCTGCAGCTGCGACCGGACGTCGTCTTCGACCCGGGCGCGTTCGCCGAGTTCCTTGCCGTGCAGCCCGACCTCGGGACGAAATGGGCGCCCCGGTTCGTGCGCATCGCCGAGACGATGCCCGTCACCGAGACGAGCAAGGTCCTCAAGCGGGTGCTGCGACGCGACCGCTGGGAGACACACGATTCCGTGTGGTGGCAGCCGGAGAAGGGCGGCGCCTATCGGCGCCTGACCGCGGCAGATGTCGACGCGCTCCGGGCGGAGTTCGCGGCCCGGGGCCGTGAGCCCGTGTTGGAAGCGACGTGACCGAGCCGATGCTCCAGGGCAGGGTCGCGGTCGTCACCGGCGCCGGCCGCGGCATCGGCCGAGCCGAGGCGACCCGACTCGCCGGATACGGCGCGCGCGTCGTCGTGAACGACGTCGGCGTCGCGACCGACGGCGCCGTGACGGGCGAGACGCCCGCCGACGAAGCGGTCACCGCCATCGGCGAGGCGGGCGGCGACGCCATCGCCGACGCCCACGACATCTCGACGCCCGAAGGCGGCGAGGCGCTCCTCCAGACCGCGCTCGACACGTGGGGCCGCATCGACGTCGTCGTGAACAACGCCGGGATCGGCCGTCCGCACATGGTCTTCAATCTCGAGGATGACGAGTGGGCCGACGTCCTGCGCGTGCACCTCAACGGGACCTTCGCAGTGTCACGGCCCGCCTGCCGATGGTGGCGCGCCGAGCACAAGGCCGGGCGCGGCGGCTACGGACGCCTGATCAACACGTCGACCGGCCTCCTGCTCTACGGGGGCGCGGGCCAGTCGAACTACGTGGCCGCCAAGGCCGGCGTCGCCGCGTTCACCGACGCCGTCGCGACGGAGATGGCGCCCTACGGCGTGACGGCCAACACGATCATGCCGTCGGCGCGCACCCGGCTCGCCGACATCGGGTGGCGCATCGACCGCGCCCGGGCCGAGGAGGAGGTGTTCGACCCCACCGACCCCGTCCACGTCGCCGAGATGGTGTGCTACCTCGCGTCGCCCGCCGCCGGCTGGCTGTCGGGCCAGTGCTTCCAGGTGCGGGGCGGGGTCGTCGAGCACGTCCGCACGTGGGAGGTGGACACGCAGGCCGAGCGTCACGACCGGGGCTGGACGGCCTTGGAGCTCGCCGCCGAGATCCCCCGCCTCTTCGGCGCCGGCGCCAAGCGCGCCGATCCCCCGCCCAAGGAGTGGCAGGAGCAGTACCGAAAGGACCGGGCTTAGCTTCTCCACCCCGGAGCGATCAAGAGAGGTCGTTGCCGAGCGGCTTCCCGTGGCGCTCGAGGGCCTGAACGTCGAAGTAGATCGGCAGCAGGTACTTCACGTAGAACGCGCGCGTCGTGAGGTCGCCGGTGACAAGGTCGTCGTACTCCTTGATCCGGACGCGATCGTCCTTCTCCTGGTACCGCTTCACCTGCTCGAGCTTCTCGTCGACCTCCTCGCGCGTCGCGAACAGGAGCCCGAGGTGGTCGTACCCGGGTGATTGCATGGGCTTGTCGCTCTCGGCCAGCAGGATGAATTGCTGCGCCTCCTCGGAGAGGAGGATGTGGCAGAGCTGGCCGACGACCTCGGCGTCGACCCCGATCCAGCCGAAGACGCTCCCGTAGAACGCGTCGACCTCCTCGCGGAACTCCTGGGTGAGCGTTCCCCGGGCGAACGTCAGCTCCATGTGGTTGAACCGCATCGTCGGCATCGCGCCCGTCCTTCCTGTGCGGTGGTGGTGAGGACAGTCTACGTTTGTGCGCATGGCACACCAGTTGCGCACGGTAGATCTCGAGTTTCTGCAAACGGCGCCGCACCGGTTCGTGTTCGAAGCGGTGGTCCCCGCATCGAAGAAGGTCGTGTTCGACGCAATCAGCGACGACCCGTCGACGTGGACGTGGTGGCCTGGGCACGAAGGGGGTGCGTACGAGTCCCCGCCCCCGCACGGGGTCGGATCGCGTCGCGAGATGCACATGGGCGATTCGCAGTACCGCGAGACGATCCTGGCGTGGGACGCGCCCACGCGATGGGCCTACCGCGTCGACGAGAGCGCCGACTCCCTCATCGACGCGCTCGTCGAGGAATGGGTCGTCGAGGGGGAAGGTGACCGGAGCACTGTCCGGTGGACGTTCGCCGTCGAACCGGGATCCGACATGGGTGCGGCGATCCCGGCCGCCAAGGAGATGATCGGCGGCATGTTCGACGAGGCGATGGCGAATCTCGGCAACCGCTTGTCCGGCGCGCGAGGCTGACGGCGTGGCGGCAACTGTTTCCGGCTACAGCCACGTCGCGATCTCGGTCGACGACCTCGACGCGGCGCGCACCTTCTACTGCGACGTGCTCGGCTTCGACGTCCTCCCGCGGCCGGACTTCGGGTTCCCGGGGCTGTGGCTTCGCGTCGGCTCCCTGCAGCTCCATCTCGGCGTCGCCGACGAGCCCGTGTCCCCCGGCCCCGGCTTTCCGCACTTCGCGCTCTACGTGCCGACCGACGAGTTCGACACCACGATCGAGGCGGTGCGGGCGGCGGGCGTGAAGACGCTCGGTGATCCCTCGTCACGGGTCGACTTCGGCACCCCGGTGCGCGCCGCCTTCATTACCGACCCGTCTGGCAACGTGATCGAGCTCACCGACGTCGGGCCGCTCGGCCGCACCTGAACGGCGCGCATCTCGCCGTCGCTCCGCGACCTTTGCGTCGCATTACTCGAACCTCACCCGGACGGTCTTGGTACCGCCGGAACAGTCGATCGTCCCCTTCTTGGTCGGCGTGACGCGGACGAACTTCCCCCCCTTGACCCGGAGGATCACGCCGCAGCCGCTGATCTTCCGGCCCCCGACGTCGGTCGGGCCAAGCATGCCGTCGGCCGTGAAGTCGTGGATCTTGGCCGCTTCCTCGAGGAACCGGGCGCGGGTGAGGCCGTTGTTGCCGTCGGCTTTGACGACGTTGTTCACGACGTCACGGAAGAACAGGCCCGCCGCCCACGCCTGGGCGCCGAACCCGTCCGCCTGATCGCGACCGCCGACGTTCTTCAGGTAGTTGTTCACGGACTTGTTCTGCCTCGCTTCCTCGAACGGCACGAAGAACAACGACACGTACTGGCCCTCGACGGCGGAGCCGCCCTCGGACAGGAGCCGTTGGTCGTAGCACTGCAGGGCGCAGTCCCACACCTTCACCGTGCTCACACCCTGCGCCTGCGCCTCCCGGCGCAGGAACACGTCCGCCTTGTAGTCGACGATGTTCTGGGCGTATGTGCTTCCTTTGGCCTTCATGTCCTGCACGATCGGCGTGTAGGCCGCCTGCGGCGAGAGCCCCGAGACCTTGGGCTCGCCGTCGGACTTGATGCCGTACTCGCCGTTCACCTTCACGATCGGCAGACCGGAGTTGACCGTCGACCTCAGGTCACCGGCGAGGAGGAACGGACCGTGCAGGCCCTTGTTGCGCTTGCTGAAGTACTTGGGCGGCCCGGTGCTGACGGTCACGCGCTTCTCCGCTGCGTCCTTTGTCGCGCAGTCGAGGCCGACGACGATCACCGGGTACGAGATCGGTGAGCACTGGTGCTCGATCTCGGTCTGGAGTACGGGCACGTCGGGCAGGCCCGTGACCTTCCCCGCCTTGTCCGCACAACTCGTCATCGGCTCGATGTTGTTCATGAACAACGCCGTCGTGCCGACGATGGCGAAGTCCTGCTGGCACGCCTGGACGAGCGCGTTGCGGGCCTCGTCGGAGCTGAGTTTCGAGTCGATGAAGTCGACCTGGACCCGCCGTCCGGCCAGACCGCCGTTCGCATTCACGAACTTGGCGAACGCGTTCACGCCGTTCACGGATCCCTGGAAGAGGCCCGGGCGGGCCGCGTTGTCGACGTCGGCGATCACCGCGATCCGGATCGTGTCACCGGTGACCCCGACCTCACTGTCGGGCGACGGCTGCTGCTGGGACCGGGCGCTCGCCGTCGTCGGGACGACGGCCCCGACGAGCCCGAGCGCGGCAGCCAGGACGACCCAACGCGGTCCGTTCACGGTGCCCCCCTTGATCGGCCCCGCCCGGTCCGGGTGTTTGTATCCAAAATCGTCCACCTTGTCACGGGCCCCGTAACGCGATCAGCTGTATGGGCGTTCCATGAGCGATCGCCGGGCGAACCGGGTGGTCATTCCAGGGGGAGGCGGACCGGAGGGAGATGGAGCTCGACGAGTTCGTCGATCAGGTGGTCCACGCCGAGGACGTGCGCCTCACGGCGCACGTCACCGACACCTACGTCGCGACGGAGATCTCGAAGTTCGATCGGGCCGAGATCCCCGACATGTCGACAACCCAGGCTGAGTCACTCCACTGGCTCTCGAACTACATCCGGAACTCAGTGCTGTGCGGTCCCCTGCCCTCCCCCCAGCGGGAGTACCGGTTCAGCTTTCTCAGGCACGCCATGATCGCCTACAGCGAGCACAACATGGCGCGCTACGCCACGCTCGCGTTTCTCGAGTCCGACGAGCAGTCGTTCGGGAGATACTTCACCGCGATCCATCACTGGGAGCAGTTTCTCGCCGCGGCCTGGCTCGCACTCGACACGCTCGAGCGTGCCGGAGTGGTGCGGCGGTTGTACGAGCCGGGCGATGGCTCGATCGCCGAGCAACTACACGGCCTCTACAGCCGAACGAGAGAAACAGACGTGCAGATCGAGACGGGCGAGGTGCCAGCGCAGGGCTCGCTGGCCGTGTGGCTCTGCAATTCCGGGCTTCGAAGCGTCGATTACGAGCTCACCTTTGCCGAGACGGGTGAACTTCTCGCCCGGATCCGCGACTGGGCGCACTTCGCGGAGGATCCCTTGCAGGCGCGCCCGTACGATTGGGCACGAAGCGACTGACGGCCGACGGGACACACGGCCGGGCGAGACGGAGCGCGTCCCTGTACGAACCCCGGCGAGTCAGGGAAGCGGCGGCACCCACTGGACGCCATTGATGTGGCTGCCGCCGTCGGCGAACACGGTGTTGCCGGTCACGTAACCGCCATCGTCGGTGGCCAGGAACAGCGCCACGCCTCCGATGTCGCGCTCGGGGTCGCCCATCCGCCCCATCGGGTTCTGCTCGAGCATCTCCGCCGCGTTCTCCGGCGCCACCTCGGCGAAGGCGATGTACGCGGGCGTCGCAGCCGCCGGCGCGATCGCGTTCACGAGGATGTTGTGGCGTGCCCACTCGCGCGCCGCGGTTCGAGTGAGCGCACGGACGGCTTCCTTGGCCGCGTTGTAGTCCGCCGAGTACATGTGCGCGTTGATGCCGTTGAGCGACACGAAGTTGATGATGCGGCCGCCACCCTGGGCAACCATGTGCGGGAAGACTGCCTGCATTGCCCACAAGGTGTGCAGCGGGCCGCCTCGGTACGCGAGCAGCAGGTCGTCGCCGCTCTTGTGCTCGAGACGGGCGAAGGGAGCGGCGACGTAGGCGTTGTTGACAAGGATGTCGACCCGTTCGAACGCGTCGATCGTGACGTCGACCATCCGCTGGACCTCTGCGCGCTGCAGCACGTCGGTGGGCACGAACTGCGCCGGCGCGCCGAACTCGTCTTGCAGCTCGCGAGCGACGGCGTCGCCCGTCTCGTGGTTGATCTCCGCGATCGTCAGGGCGGCACCTTCCCGCGCGAACGCCCGGGCCACGCCTCGCCCGATCCCCTGCCCGGCCCCGGTGACGATCGCCGCCTTCCCATCGAGCCGCGGCATGCGCTCCCTCTCTCCTGCAGGTCGGAGTCCTACGCGGCCACGCCGAGGACGAGCGCGCTCGTCGGCACGCCGGTGCCGGCGGTCACGAGGACGTGCTCGACGCCGTCGACCTGGTTGACGGACGAACCGCGGACCTGGCGGACGCCTTCGGCGATGCCGTTCATGCCGTGGATATACGCCTCACCGAGTTGGCCGCCGTGGGTGTTGATCGGGAGCCGCCCTCCGAGCTCGACGTTGCCGTCGCGCAGGAACTCCTTGGCCTCGCCGCGGGCGCAGAACCCGAACTCCTCGAGCTGCGGCAACACGAGCGGCGTGAAATGGTCGTAGATGACGGCGGTCTGGATGTCGTCGGGTCCGAGGCCGGTGGTGTTCCAGAGCTGCCGGGCGGCGAGCCCCATCTCGGGCAGGCCGGTGATCGTCTCCCGGTAGTAGCTGGTCATCATGTCCTGCTGGTCGCCGGCACCCTGGGCGGCGGAGTTGATGACGGCGGGCGGATGCCGGAGGTCGCGGGCCCGATCGACGGACGTGATGACGAGCGCCTGGGCGCCGTCGCTCTCCTGGCAGCAGTCGAGCAGGTGGAGCGGCTCGACGATCCACCGTGACGCCTGGTGGTCTTGGAGCGTGATCGGCTTCTCGTAGAACCAGGCCTCGGGGTTCGTCGCCGCGTGCTTGCGGTCGGCCACGGCCACGCGTCCGAAGTCCTCGCTCGTCGCGCCGTACTCGTGCATGTAGCGGGTCGCGAACATGGCTACCCACTGCGCGGGTGTGAGCAACCCGAACGGGGCGTACCACGAGAAGTGCGCCTGCTCGGCGGTGGCGACGGGCGGGCGGCCCTGCACGCCGGCGCCGAAACGGCGTCCCGACCGTTCGTTGAACGCCCGGTAGCAGACGACGTAGTCGGCGACGCCGGCGTGCACGGCCAGCGCCGCCTGCTGCACCGTCCCGCAGGCGGCACCGCCCCCGTGGTGGATGCGCGAGAAGAAGGACAGCTCGCCGATCCCGAGGTTGCGGGCGATCTCGATCTCGGGATTCGTGTCCTGCGTGTAGGTCACCATCCCGTCGATCTGCGCCGATTCCAGGCCGGCGTCTGCGATCGCCGCTTCGCACGCTTCCACCGCGAGACGCAGCTCGGAGCGCCCGGACTCCTTCGAGAACTCGGTGGCTCCGATCCCGACGACCGCCGCCGCGTCGCGGAGCTCGTTGCGCTCGCTCACCGGGGCAGCTCGAGCGCCACAGTGCCGGTCACGTGGTCGCCGATCTCGTTGGCCCCCCGGATCTGCACCTCGATCACGCCGTCCCGTTTGTCGGCGACGCGTCCCGTCATCGTCATCGTGTCGCCGGGGTGGTTGGGAGCGCCGAGTCGGATCTTCACGTTCTTCAGAACGGCCTCGGGACCCGCCCAGTCGGTGACGAAGCGGCCGACGAACCCGTTCGTCGACAGGATGTTCATGAAGATGTCCGGTGAGCCTCGTTCCTGCGCCAGTCCGGGATCGTGGTGCACGTCCTGGTAGTCGCGGGAGGCGATCGCGGTCGCCACGATGAGCGTGCGCGTGAGCGGGATGACAAGCGTCGGCAGCTCGTCACCGACCTGGACGTCGTCGTAGCGGAGCGAGGCGCTCGTCCCGGACGAGGGAGCGGTCGTCATGCTGGTGCCTCCGCAAGAGCTCGGCCGAGACGGGCGAGCTGCGCGCTCGCGCCGCCGAGCGTGTCCTCGATCTGCTTTCCCCACAGGAAGTAGCGGTGGACCGGGTAGTCGACGTCGGCGCCCATCCCGCCGTGGAGGTGCTGGGTGATGTGCACCACGCGCTGCCCGCCTTCGGCCGCCCACCACTTCGCCACGATGACCTCGCGCGTCGCGTCCCTCCCGGCGGTGAGCCGCCACGCCGCTTGCCAGAGCGTGACCCGCATCGCCTCGGTGTCGATGTACGCGTCGGCGGCCTTGAGCGCGACGCCCTGGAACGTCGACAGCGGCCGCCCGAACTGGTGGCGCTCCGAGGTGTACTCGGCCGCCATGCGCAGCGCGCCCTCGGCCACGCCGACCTGCAGCGCGCACAACCCGACAAGCGCTCGGTCGAGCATCCACGCCGTGGCGTTCCGGCCGTCGATTTCTTCCTCGCCGACACGATTTTCACCGAGGTGTTCGGCAGGCGCCCCGGCGAAGGCCAGGTGCGCCACCTTGGCCCGATCGGTCGTGGCCGCGACCGTGCGGTCGACGCCGGGACCGGCGGGATCGACGACGAAGACGCCCAGCTCGTCGTCGCCTGTTGTCGCCGGCACGAGCACCCGGTCGGCGACGTGAGCGGCAGGCACGCTGGGTTTCACGCCGTCGAGCCGCCAGGTGTCGCCGTCGCGGGTGGCGGTCGCGTGCGGACGCAATGGGTCGTTCACGCCCTGCTCCGCGAGCGCGGCGGTGAGGATCACCTCGCCGTTCGCAACGCCGGGAAGCCATCGTTGCCGCTGCTCCGGGGTCCCGAATTCCGCCAGCGGGAGCGCGCCGAGTACGAGCGTCGGCCACACGGGCACCGGCGCGACCCGGCGTCCCTGCTCCTCGAGCAACAGGGCGAGCTCGACGAGCCCGAGCCCGCTGCCCTCGTGCTCCTCGGGCACGGCCAGCGCGAGCAGGCCGGCGTCGGCGAGCGCGCGCCACAGGTCTCGGTCGACGCGCGTCTCGGACGCCTCGATCTGCCGGACGCGTTCCGTCGTCGCGTAGCCGGCGAAGACCTGCCCCGCGAGCTCGCGCACGGCCTCCTGTTCCTCGGTGAAGGAGAAGTCCATTTCGCTACGCTCTCTGCTTCGCCGACCGGTCCGCCGGCCGGAAGGCCGGCAACGAGAGATCGGGATCGTGGTCGACCCACTCGACCTCGACGGGCATGCCGACGCGGATCTCGCCGGGGTCGATGCGAATGACGTTGGCGACGAGACGCGTGCCCTCCTCGAGCTCGATCAGCCCGACCGCGAGCGGGTAGTCGAACGCCGGCACCTCCGGGTAGTGGTTGACGACGAAGCTGTACACCGTCCCGCGACCCGAGGCGTCGACGACGTCCCACTCGTAGGAGTGACACTCGGAGCACATCGGCCGGGGCGGATGCCGCAACGCGCCGCACTGCTTGCAGCGCTGGATGAGCAGCCGATGCTGGCGAGCGCCCTCGAACCAGAACGCGTTGTCCTGGGTCAGCGCGGGACGCGGCCGCAATGGTCGCGGTTTCCGGTCTGCGTCTGTTTCTTCTTCTTTCGCCTCGGGCGTCGATCGGCCGGTACCCGGCTTGAACTTCAGGATCCGGAAGCGCATCGTCCCGACGAGCTCGCCGTCGTCGGCGCGGAAGTCGACGCGCGTCGTGACGAAGTGGCCGACGCCGAGCCCCGTCGCCTTCTCGTCGGAAACCGACTCGATGACCGTCGTCGTCGACAGATGGTCACCGAGGTGCAGGTAGCGGTGGTACTCCTGTTCGCAATTGGTCGCGACGACGGACGTGAAGCCGGCGGAGTCGAGCAGGCGCATGAGCTCGTCGCGGGCGTTCCCACCCGTCGTCGGGCGCGGCCGGATGCCGCGCATCACCCACGCCTGGAGCATGACCGGTGGGGCGACGATCTGCCCGTGGACGGACCGTTCGGCCGCCCGCGGATCCGTATAGATCGGGTTCCCGTCGCCCACGGCCTCGACCCAGTGCCGGATCATCGGCTGGTTCACGGGGTCGGCGCCGACCTCCGGCTCCCCCGCCGCTCGCCCTTCGTACTCCGTGAGGCGCGCCGCGAAGGCGGCTTTGTCGGTGTCGGTGCCCGTCGTCGTGGCCACGGGGCTACCTCGCCCGACGGGCCATGCCGAGCCCGGCGCTGGCGATGATCTCCCGTTGCACCTCGTTGACGCCGCCGCCGAACGTGTTGATCTGGGCAGCGCGTCCGGCCCGCTCGACGTCGCCCTGGAGCACGGCCCCGGGCGAGCCGGCCGGCAGGTAGCCGGCGGCGCCGAGCACCCCGAGCAGGGTCCGGTACACGTCGACGAGCGTCTCGGTGCCGTACACCTTCACCGACGACGAGTCCGCCGGCTTCAGCGCCCCGGCGTCGAGCGCAGCCGCCATCCGCCAGTTCAGCAGCTTCATGGCCTCGAGCCGGGCGTGGGCGCGCGCCAAGTCCATCTGCACCCACGGCACGTCGATCATCTTCGTTCTCTCCGGGCCGGTTCCGCCCTGGCCCGAGTCGGTGGCGCGGCACCAGTCGGCCACCGCGTCCCAGAGCCGGTGGGCGAGCCCGCCCATGGCGGCGAGGCCGACGCGCTCGTGATTGAGCTGTGTCGTGATGAGCTGCCAGCCGGCGTTCACGTCGCCGACGACGTTGCCCCTCGGGACACGCACGTCGTCGTAGTACGTCGCGGTCGTCGTGTTCCCACCGACGGTCACGATCGGCGTGCACTTGAAGCCGGCCGACGACGTCGGCACCACGATGATCGAGATGCCCTTGTGCTTCGGCGCGTCGGGGTCGGTGCGGCACGCCAGCCACACGTGGTCGGCCTGGTTGGCGCCGCTGGTGAACACCTTGTTGCCGTTGATCACCCACTCGTCGCCGTCGAGGACCGCCCGCGTGCGCAGCGACGCGAGGTCGGTACCCGCTTCGGGCTCCGTGTAGCCGATGGCGAAGTTGATCTCGCCGGCGAGGATGCCGGGGAGGAAGAGCGACTTCTGCTCGTCGGTGCCGAACCGCATGATCGTCGGCCCGACCGTGTTGAGCGTCACGAACGGGAACGGCGCCCCCGCCCGCTGCACCTCGTCGAAGAAGATGAACTGGTCGGTGGCCGGGCGCCCCTGACCCCCGTACTCGGTGGGCCAGCCGATCCCGAGCCACCGGTCCGTGCCCATCCGCCGCACGAGGTCCCGGAACGCCGGGGTCCCCTCCCCCGGCTCTCCGAGCTCGGCGCGCACCTCGGGCGTCAACAGCCGGGCGAAGTATTCGCGCAGCTCCTTGCGCAGCGCCTGCTGCTCGGGGGTGTACTCCAGCAACATAGAACGAGTTCTAAATCTACACGCGGATGGGACCTTACGGTCCGGGACCGCCGGGAGGATCCGCGCCGGCGGGCGGGGACGAGGGGGCGCGCGCCGTTGCTGTCGACGACGGCCGCGACGTTGCTCGGGCCCGTGTCCCTCGACAGGAAGTCCGGGTGGGCGACGAACCCCTACGCGCGAGGACGTCGACTCAATCACTTCGATACGGTCGGGCAGACTTTTCTCCGACCGAACGGGAGGTCGGCATGGCGTCAATTTCCGAGCGGGAGAACCGCGAGATCGAGGCGGCCAACGCCTCTGGCAATACCCCGGTCGTCTTCATCCACGGCCTCTGGCTGCTCCCGAGCAGCTGGGCCAGTTGGGCGGACTTCTTCAAGCAGGCGGGCTACGCGCCGCTGACGCCGGACTGGCCGGACGATCCGGCAACGGTTGAAGAGGCCCGGGCGAACCCGGACGTCCTCGCCAACAAGACCTTGAAGCAGGTCGCCGATCACACCGCCGAGATCATCAATGCCTTGAACAAGAAACCAGTGCTGATGGGGCACTCGACCGGGGGCTTGCTGGCGCAGATGCTCGCGGGCCGGGGCCTCTCGGCGGTCACGGTGGCGATCGACCCCGGGGTCTTCCGCGGCGTGCTGCCCCTGCCGGCCTCCGTGCTCAAAGGCGTGGGCCCGTTCTTGGCCAACCCGCTCACGCGCGGCCGCGCGATCACGCTCACGTTCGACCAGTTCAAGTACAGCTGGGCGGACGCGCTGGACGAGAAGGAAGCGGAGGAGCTCTACGATACGTACCACGTCGCCGGCTCCGGGATCTCTCTCGCGCAGATGGGCAACGCGAACCTCAACCCGTGGACGGAGGCGAGGGTGAACACGAAGAACCCCGAACGCGGCCCGCTCCTGATCATCGACGGCGAGAAGGACCACACGGTGCCCTGGGCAATCGCACACGCCGCCTACAAGCGGCAGAGGCACAACCCCGCCGTGACGGAGATCGTGAAGATCCCGAACCGAGGCCACTCCCTCACGATCGACCACGGCTGGCGCGAAGTAGCGGACACGGCGTTGCAGTTCGTGCAGCGGTTTCGGCCCGCGTCAAGCGCGCCCTAACTGCCGACGCGTCGGCCGTCTCGCCTGTGGTCCCCGCGACGCAGTGCGCGGCGCGGCGATGGCCCGGTTCACCGTCATCCCCCGGTTTGGAGAACGTGCTCGCGACCGTGGGCCTCGAAGTCGGCGCGCAGCGCGGCGGCGTCGATGTCGGTTAGCCGCCGGTACGGCCCGCCGGCGTCGCGCATCCAGACCGCGTCGTCCGTCTCCCAGCGGGCGGCGCGCAGCGGCTGCTTGTGCACCTTGTTGTTCGCGGTGAGCGGCATCTGCTCGACCACGCGGACGTAGCGTGGCGCCCATTTCGTCCCGAGATCGGGCTGCGCCGCGAGGAACTCGGCGAACTCCTCAACCGAGAACTCCACTCCCGGCCCGAGCTCGAGCGCGGCCATGACCTGGTCGCCCGTCCGCGCGTCCGGCACCGGGTACACCGCGACCATCACCACACCGGGCAGGCGCGACAGGATGGCCTCGATCGGGGCGGCGGCGAAGTTCTCGCTGTCGACACGCAATCGATCGGCGCTGCGGCCGGCGAAGTAGAACCAGCCGTCTGCGTCGCGGTACGCGAGGTCACCGCTCCAGTACCAGCCGTCGCGTACGCGCTCCGCGGTCGCCTCGTCGTTGTTGTAGTACCCCTCGAACCGGGCGTTACCGTCGCGACGTACCAGCTCGCCGATCGCCTCGTCGCCGTTCACGAGCCCGCCGTGGTCGTCGAACTTCGCCGGGCCGCACTCCTCGCCGGTCTCCGGGTTCATGACGACGACGTCGGCGCCCTCCCCCGGCCGCGGCTTGCCGAGCGCCTGCTCGGGACAACCAGGCATGCGCACAATGGCAATCACGCCCTCGCTCGACCCGTAGTTCTCGATCAACCGGCACCCGAAGCGGGCCTCGAAGCGCTGGCGGTCCAGCGCCGAGGCCTCGGTCCCGAACCCGAGCCGGAGGCGGTTGTCGTGATCCTCGGGTGCCTCCGGCACCGCCAGGATGTACGACAACGCACGACCCACGTAGTTGAAGTACGTGGCGCCGTACCGGCGCACGTCGGGCAGGAACCCCGACGCCGAGAACTTGCGGCGCAGCGCGATCGTCGCCCCCGCGGTCACGGCCGTCGTCACGTTCGCCATGAGTGCGTTGCCGTGGAAGAGAGGCATCGCCTCGTAGAGCACGCTGTCGCGGTCGACCTCGAACATCTTGATCGTCGTGAGCCCGGCGCCCGCCAGACGCCCCGAGCTGCAGACGACTGCCTTGGGCGCACTCGTCGATCCCGACGTGAACAGCAGCAGCAGCGGCCTATCGGGCGCGGGCAGGTCATCCGGCGGCGCAGCGCCGGCGTACTCGGCGAGTTGCGCGTCATACGCCGGCGTGTCGACGGTCAGGATGGACCCGGCCCCGACGCCGAGGTCGAGCCCCGCGAGCAGACGGGCGCCCTCGCCGTCCGTCACGACGAGCTGGCAATCGGTGTGGCGCACGTCGTGGGCGAGCTCGGCACCGCGGCGGGTCGGGTTGATGCCGACGACGGCCGCGCCGGCCAGCGCCGCCCCGCCGATCCAATACAGGTACTCGGGGACGTTCTCGAGCAGGACGCCGACGTGGAACGGCCCGTCCTGGCGCGCCTCCCCGAGTAGCGCGGCCCGCGTCGCCGCCGCGCCCACGAGATCGCGGTACGGGATGACCTCGTCCTCGAACAGGACGGCGGTGTGGTCGTCGACGGCCCGCGCCGCCAGCAGGTCGGCGAAGCTGGGTGGGCCGCCCACCGCCACGCCTCAGCTCCTTGCCAGCTCGCGGAACGGAACGCTCTTGTCGGGACGAGGCTCCGGTGGCAGGCCGAGCACTCGCTCGCCGATCACGTTGCGCTGCACCTGCTCGGTGCCGCCGCCGATGCGGACGCCCCACTGGTTCATGAAGCTCTGCTGCCAGAACCCGCCGTAGGGCGCGTCCCCGTGGAGCAGCATCCCGGGCGCGCCCTCGAGTGCGAGGGCGAGGTCGCCGTTCGACGCCACGTGCTGCGACATCGCCAGCTTCAGCACCGATGCCTCCGCCCCCGCCGAGCGGCCGTGCCGCTGCGCCGCCTGCGCCCGGCGACCGAGGTACTTGAGGATCTCGAAGCGGACGAACGCATCGGCAAGCCGTTGGCGGAGCAGCGGGTCGCGGGCACGGCCTTGGTCGCGCGCCAGACGCGCGAGGTCCCGGAACGCGACGGCACCGCCGCCGCCGATCAGGGCCCGTTCGGCCCCGAGCGTCGTCTGTGCCACACCCCAGCCGCCGTTGACCTCGCCGACGACGTTGTCGTCGGGGACGCGCACGTCGGTCAGGAACACCTCGTTGAAGTGCGCCACCCCGTTGATCTGCCGCAGCGGGCGCACCTCGATCCCAGGCGAAGCCATGTCGAGCACGAAGTAGGTGATGCCCTGGTGCTTCGGCGCGGTTGGAGCTGTCCGGGCGAGCAGGATGCCGAGCTCACTGTGGTGCGCGCCCGAGCTCCAGACCTTCTGCCCGTTCACCACCCACTCGTCGCCGTCGCGCACGGCGCGTGTCCGCAAGCCGGCGAGGTCGGACCCGGCGCCGGGCTCGCTGAAGAGTTGGCACCACACTTCCTCGCCCCGCAGCAACCCCGGGAGATACCGCCGCTTCTGCGCCTCGGTGCCGTGGGCGATCAGCGTCGGGCCGACCATCCCGATGCCGACCGCGAACGCGCCCGCGTCCACGTCGAAGCGGGCCTGCTCCTGGGCGAACGCACGCGCCTCGGCGGGCGTGCCGCCGCGCCCGCC
>DATFXL010000001.1:0-32672 GCA_035316025.1 Acidimicrobiia bacterium | reverse complement strand
CGGACGCGCCGGAGTTGTCGAGCCGGATCATGGCGACGATCGCCCGGCGACTCGCTGAGCTCGACAGCGAGTCGAACCTGTAGGGGCGACCGGGGCGCGTCGGAGAGACAACGACGGCTGGGCAGTGACACCGGTCCGTCTTCGTGCCGGGCCTCGGAGTAGATGATTCGGAGTCGCCGAGCCTCCTAGGCTCGGGTCGGAATGAAAGGGCAGGGCATGGCAACGACGACAACTACCACCGCGGCATCGACCGGAACCGCTCGCGGCGGGTTGCTCACGGGAGGAATCGCCGCATTCGTGTTCGTCGTGCTGTTCGTCATCGGGTTCGTGATGGCCTCGGACACGCCCGACGGCGACGCGTCGAACCGGGAGTGGCGGAACTACTTCCTCGACAGCGGAAATCAACGGATGATCGTGCTCGGCGTGATCATGCTCACTCTCGCGGCCATTGCGTTCCTGATCTTCTTGGGTGTGCTGCGCGAGGTGGCTTCGCAGCGCGGCGGCCGGATCCGACTGGATCGCGACCGTGACCTTCGCCAGTGGCGTCGTGATGGTCGCCATGCTCGCCGTGTTCGCGCTCGGACAGGGATCTGTGGCAGCCAGCGTCGTCTTCGGAGACGCTCCCGTACCACGAGACGCCGACATCATGCGCACCTTCGTGAGTGCCGGCTTCGGCGCCATCCTCCTCTTCGGCGCGACGACCGCCGGACTGTTGGTGTTCATGACGTCGATCCTGAGCGGTCGGGCGGCGCTGATCCCGCGCTGGCTCGTCGTGAGCGGCTACGTCGGCGGCGTGAATCGTGTTCCTCGGCGGGTTGCTGTTCTTCCCGTTCGTTCTGTTCCTATTGTGGATGTTCGCAATCGGCGTCGTGATGGTCTCCCGCTCGAGGGCGACACCCCCGGCCCTCTGAGGACCAACCCCAACCGCCCTGAGATTCGTGTCAGGGTCCAGCGGAATCGCTGATGCTGTGCGACCGGGCTAGGAGCTAGCCCATCGTCGTGCGCGTACTCGGAGGCCTTCTCGGTCGTCTAACGCAGTGAGTGAAAGGCCGTGCGCAGTTCTTCGGAGAAGAGCTGCGGTTCCTCCCATGCCGCGAAGTGGCCGCCGCGCTCCGCTTTGTTGAAGTACATGACGTTCGGGTATCCCTGTTCGACCCAGCTGCGCGGGGCGCGGAAGATCTCGCCTGGGAATTGCGTGAAGCCCACCGGAACCGACGCTGGCGGCGGTGCCTGGCCGGTGGCAACGGCGGCGGCCTGCGCGTGTGCGCGCTCCCAGTACGACCGCGCCGCCGAAGCACCCGTTCCGGTAAGCCAGTACACGGTGATGTTGTCGAGGACGTTGTCGCGCGTGAGGTTGCCGGTGGGCTCGTTGTTGACAAACGCGTGGCTGATCTTCACATAGCTGTCGGTGTCATGGTCGAGCATCCAGGTCGCGAGCGCGATGGGAGAATCCAGCAGCGCGTAGCCGATTGTCTGCGGCCTCGTGGACTGCTCGAGGACGTACCCGAAGCCGCTGGCTTGGACGGCAGCAAGCGCCTCGAGCGCGGCACGCTCTTCCTCGGTGTCGGACGGGTGGGGACCACCGGCGAGAGCTGTGACGAGCAGATTCATGTGCACGCCGAGCAGTCCGGCGGGTGCCTGGCGCGCCATCGCGTCGGTGACGGCCGCACCGACATCGCCGCCCTGCGCGACGTATCGGGCGTAGCCCACCCGGTCCATCAACTCGGCCCACGCGCTTGCAACGCGGGCGGGAGCCCAGCCGAGCTCGGTCGGCGCGCTTGAGAAGCCGTAGCCGGGAAGCGACGGCAGGACGAGATGGAACGCGTCTTCCGTGCCTCCCTTGTGCGCTGTCGGATCGGTGAGCGGGCCGACGGTCTCGAGCAGCTCGACGACCGAACCGGGCCAACCGTGCGTCATGATCAGTGGAAGCGCGTTCTCGTGCGGCGAGCGTACGTGGAGGAAGTGGATGTCGACGCCGTCGATCTCGGTCATGAACTGCGGCAGCGTATTCAGCCGCGCCTCACAACGGCGCCAGTCGTAATCATTGGCCCAGTAGTGCGCGAGCGCCTCGCTCGTCGCGAGTTGCACGCCCTGTGAGCGATCGTCGACGAGCTCGCGGCTCGGAAGGCGCGTCGCGGCCAGGCGCGGACCAAGGCCGGCGAGAGCTTCGTCCGAAACCTCAACACGAAACGGTCGGATGGTGTCAGTCTTCATGGCCGTCCTCACATCTGGTAATCATCGTGCATCGATGCGAGAGTCTCTGCTTTTCAACGCAATCCGCGGAATGCGGCGCGCAGCTCTTGCGCGAAAATCTGCGGTTGTTCCCAGGCCGCAAAATGGCCGCCTTTTTCGGCCTCGTTGAAGTAGATCAAGTTGTGGTACGCCTGCTCGGTCCAGCTGCGCGGCGCGTTGACGTACTCGTCGGGAAACACCGTCACCGCCGCAGGGAGCGACACGTCGGCCGCGGCGTAGAAGTTCCCGCCGCTTCGGCCTTGCTGCCAGTACAGCCGCGCCGCTGACGTCGCGGTGTTCGTCAACCAGTAGAGCGACGTGTTGTCGAGCCAGTCATCGCGCGTGATCGCGCCGTAAGGCTGGCCTGCGAAGAGTTGGGTGAGATGCTCGTACGTGATCGGGTCGTGGTCGAGGAGCCAGGCCGCGAGCCCGACGGGCGTGTCCGCCAAGCTGAAGCCGATCGTCTGCGGACGCGTGCCCATCATCACGCCGTACCCGCGGGTGAAGGTCGCGATCGCGACCTGCTCGTACGCGCGCTTTTCCGCGTCGGAGAGCTCCGCAGGCGGCGCCTCGCGGACAGCGATGTGAGGGAGCATCGCGAGCGGAACCACCTGCGCGAAGTTGACGTGGATGCCGAGGAGTCCGGCCGGTTCCTGTCGCGCCATCGCGGCCGAGACTGCGGTGCCCCAGTCGCCGCCCTGCGCGACGAAGCGCGTATACCCCAGTCGCTCCATCAGCGTCGCCCATGCGCGGGCGATGCGGTCAGGGTTCCAGCCGATCTCGGCCGGCTTGCCCGAGAACCCATAGCCCGGCAGCGACGGAATCACCACATCGAACGCATCCGACGCGGCCCCGCCGTGCGCGGTGGGATTCGTCAGCGGCTTCACGATCTTCAGCTGCTCGATGAACGAGCCGGGCCACCCGTGCGTGACAATCACCGGCAGCGCGTCCCGCTCACGCGACCGAACGTGGATGAAGTGGATGTCAAGCCCGGCGATGTTCGTGACGAACTGATCGAGTGCGTTCAGCTTCGTCTCGCATCCCCTCCAGTCGTATTCCGTCGACCAGTACTTCGCGAGGCCCTGCACCGTCGAGAGCTGAACGCCCTGCGACTGATCGTCGACGGGCTCCCGTTCGGGGGGACGCCACGCGGCAATCCGCCGCTGCAGATCGGCCACCTCCGCGTCGGGAATGTCCACATGAAATGGCCGAATCGAGGTGTCCGCGTTCGTCGCAGTGATGACCATGACGCTATCCCGGCCCCGTGGTCGGCACCACGATGCCGAGACCCGCTGCCGGATTCCCTAGAAAGAACTCATCGCAAGACGTTCGAATCTCGCGCCGAGGCGACGAGCGCCCGAGCGCTCTCGCGCAGAAGGAAGCGTTTGTCCACCAGCTTGTCGGCGTCGCTTGCCACTTGCTGCACATAGCGGGCATGAGTGCGGTAGAGCTGCTGGAGCCGCTCCCCGCTGAGATCGAGCTGATAACCGGCGTACGCACAAGGGTTCGCGACGACGCCGCCTGGGGCGAGGCTCGTCGGCGTGATACTGGCACCCGGAACATCGACTGCGACGCTGGCTGTGACGATGACTCGGTTGGGGGTTCCCCTAAGATGCCCGCGTGTCGTCCGTTGACCTGGACGCCGACAAGGTTCGTAGGCTTCTCGAACTTCAGCCCCACTCGACCTGCGGGTTCGTGCGCATCTCGTTCGTGAGCGGCGACGAGATCGCCCCGAGCGGTCTGCCCGAAGCGTTCGCCGCGGGTCGTCCGCTGGGATCGGCGTCCAGAGGACAGCGATCAGTGCATCTGATAGGACTGGGCGCCTGATGGCCAGCGCGACGGGCCGCTGCCGGGTGTGCGACGAGAAGCTCTCGCCGGGCGCGTCGTTCTGTCCCCATTGCGGTGCCCGCGTCGAGGACGAAGTCGACGACGACGCGACGACTGGACGGGGCGTTGACGACGACGAGAGGTCGGGCCGCATCTGGCTACCGATCGCCGCGATCGTCGCCGTCGTCGCGATCGTCGCCGTCGTCGCGCTCGCGCTCGCATCCACGAGCGGCGGTGGCGGCGGAAACGCTCCCAGCACCTCGGTGTCGCCCGCCAGCCCGACGACCGGCTCGCGTGCACCGGTCAGTACGTCGCGACCCTCGACGACCCGTCCGCCGACGAGCGCGCCCAGCGCGACCTGACCGAAATTCGTCGCGACGTCGTCGACGACGAGGTTGTACGCCATCGGAGGAAGGCGAATGACTGAAGCCCGATGCGCGGTGTGTGAACGCCCGCTTGCCCGAGGCGATTGGGTGTACGCGACACGACAGGAGCACAAGTGGGTCCATGGCGGCTGCCTGGACGTGCTCAGCGCCCACTACTGGCCGGGCGAAAAGCCCGAAGTCAGTGGGCGCGTATCTCGCGACCACGCGCCGTCAGCGCCCAAATGACGAGCAGGTCACCTCCCGCGCCGAGGCCGCGTTCGTCATCGCGCTCATCAGGTCCCTTCGGCGGCGCCCACACGGGGAGCGCGCCGGTTGAGGGGTCGGCCCTGCGGAACGAGAAAGCCCCAGGGGGAACGCACCTCCCTGCAGGGGGCGGAGGGTTTGCAGGGGTCGGTCTGCCCTGGGGCCTCTCTGCCTTGATCGGCGTCCCTATCTCTATGCCGCCATCGCGGCGACCGTCAACGAAACGTGAGCGAAACAAACGCTGAGCGAGTCGTGAAGGCAGGGCGACGGCCGAGAGTCTCGACCGCGGCCGTACTGCGAATCAGTGCGCCGCCGACATGGCGCACAATGACGCGGGATGCGAACTTCAGGGGCTGTGAACGGCGAGGACTGAGATGCGTCGGTCTCCCGCCGCAGCGGTCACCAGGTAGGTCGCAGTGAGCCGGCGGATCTCACTGCCGTCGCTCCTCTGGTACGAGAACGTCCCTCTGTAGAGCGCGGACGTGGAATTCAGGACGTTCACCTCGGAGCCGAGAATCTCGCTGCGGGCATATTCGGCCGCGCGCATCCCGTCGAGCTGGGGCTGCACCGCCGCGACGACCTGGTCGTTGCTCGTAAGTGCCAAGCACCCGTCGTCAGTGGCAATCAACAACGGAACGCCGTAGAACGCCAGCAGCGAGGCGGTGTCCCTCTCGCCCCGGCCGCAGGCCGCAAAAGCGTCGAGGTACTCCCCAAACCACCGGCTCACCTCGCGGCTGCCCACGCCCGGGACCCTATCGCCGACACCCGACGTAGCCGTTCGGCTAGGGAACGACAAGTCGGTCGCTTAGCCTGTGGGGGTGGCTACCGCCGAACCCGTCGCCGTCTCGCTCACCGCAGCGCAGACACGCATCGTCGAGGCCGCGCTCGACCTCTTCGCCGAGCACGGCGTGGGTGGGACATCACTGCAGATGATCGCCGACGAGATCGGAGTGACGAAGGCAGCCGTTTATCACCAGTTCAACACCAAAGACGAGATCGTCCTGGCTGCGGCCGAGGCGGAGCTCGCGAGGCTGGCGGCGGTGATCGACGCCGCCGAGGCCGAGCCCTCGCGGGCTCGGGCACGCGACGCGGTCGTCACCGGCATCGTCGACCTCGCCGTCGACCGGCGGCGCACGGTGAGCACGATCCTCAGCGATCCGGTGATCGTCGGATTCTTCGCTGAACACGAGGAACACCGCGACCTCATGCATCGCCTTCGGCGTCTTCTCATCGGCCAAGACTCGCCGCGACAGGCGCGCCTTCGAACCGTGATGCTCATCGCCGCCATCAGCGGTGCGGTCATGCATCCTTACGTCGTCGACTTCGACGACGCGACTCTTCGAAGGGAGCTCGTGCGCCTCGCGCGTCGATTCCTCGGTCTGCGAGGCTGACTGTCAGCGCTCCTGTTGCAGGTACACGTCCAGATGGCGGATCTTTCCGTCTACGTCGAATTCGAAGACGGTCAATGAGTTCACGATGTGCGTTGCGTCGCCACGGAAATGCCGCTCTTCGATCTCGAAATAGACGAGGCCGGGCAACTCGGAGACGCGCCGCGCTGTGGTCGCGAACTTGGCCGTTGCCGACGCCCATTGGGTCAGCATCTCGGTGTACCGCTGCCAGTCCTGTACCTCCATGAATGTGCCGACTCGCTGGAATTCGTCCACGGCGACGAACTCGGCCAGAGGGGCCCAGTCAGATGGATTCCTCACTGCTGGAACGAGCCGCTCGATCGTGTGTGTGTAGTCGAGGACCGTTCGAGCGAGCGGCCCGGCGTCGGCCATGGCGTGCCGCTTACGAACCGACGCGCGAACCGCGCGGGAGGATGTGTGGAAGGTCCTCGGTCGTGACAAAGCCGGGCCGAGCCCCACACACGTAGGGAATGGCGTTGACGGGCCCATTGGCATTGAAGGCCGGCACGAACGACCCGAGGTCTTCCAGGGGTATCGGGAACGGCATGCTCACGTCGAACGGGGCGTCGCCGTGAATCCGGACTCGCCAGCCCGTGGGCTGGAGACCCCAGTCCGGCTCCACGTCCATGGCGACGAAGCCGTACTGCGTGAAGCGGATCCGGTCCACGCCGTCGCTGCGGCCGCGAATGACGACTCGCTGGGCGGCGGCGGTGCCGGCTTGGATCTCGCCGGCGACGATCTCGAGGTCCTGCTTGGCCGCCGCCACACCGCCTTCGGCGGTCCATTCGTCGACGGTGAACCCGGCGAGATCGGCCAAGACGGTCAGTGGTGGCTGATACTCGCCGAAGAGATGGTTCTTGCGCCGCTCGGGATCGAACTCCGCCAGCGGCTTCCCGAACCGCATCTGCTCCAACACCATGTTGGCAGACGGGCGGCGCGAGAGATCGCCGAACTCCTCGATCTCGATGAGATCGACACGACGCTGCACCGAGAGCAACGCCATCGGGAGGGTCTCGGTGATGAAGCCGGGGTCGCTTCCGCTCGCCCAGACCGACGCGCTGCCCCGCTCGCCGGCGCCGAGCACCCGGGCACGGTTCTCGTCGGTGAGCCGTGCGCCTCGCGCGAAGAGATCCGTGCACGTGGTGACGATGTTCGTACCCTTTTCGAGCAGGGCGACGATGTCGTCGACGAGGTCGTCCTCCGTGAGCCCGGCACGCGTCTGACCTCTGCCCGTGGCACGCGGCATGTAGACGCAACACTCCGCTTCCTGCTTCAGCACCGCGTCGCGATCGCTGGTCGCAAGCACACCGGTCGGGGGTTCGCCGCACAGCTCGCCCGCATCGACACCGTCCTTCGCTGCGTCGTACACCCGCACGCCGACGAGCTCCAGCGACGGGTGGCGGATCACCTCCCGAAGCGAGCGCCGACCCGTGTTCCCGGTCGCCCACTGGATCACGCGGTACCGCGAGGCATCCACCGTCTCCTCCTTCGCGTTCGGGATCAGCTGGTGAACACGGGAAGCGATTCCCAGCCCCGCACGGTCGAGGTGGGGGCGCGTCGGACGTTGTCCCAATCGACTTCCCAATCGGGAAAGCGCTTCAGGACCTCGTCGAGAGCGACGCGGCCCTCGAGCCTCGCGAGCGCGTTGCCCAGGCAGTAGTGAATGCCGTAGCCGAAGGTGAGGTGCTGACCGACATCGCGCCGGACGTCGAAGCGGTCTGGATCCTCGTACTGACGGTCGTCACGATTCGCGGAACCAGTAAGGCACATCATGGCACTCCCGGACGGCACGATCTGCCCGTACCACTCGACGTCGCGCGTCACGTAACGGGCGACGTGCGGTGTCGGCGGCTCGAATCGCAGGAGCTCCTCGATTGCGTTCGGGACAAGCGAGCGGTCCCGCAGGAGCTGGCGCCGCTGCTCTGGGAATTCCGCCAGCACCTTGCCCATCCACCCGATGAGGCGGTTGGTCGTCTCGTTCCCGGCGCCGGACAGGACGCTCACATAGAGCAGCACCTCGTCCCGGGTCAGCCGCCGGGTCGTCCCCGTCTCGTCGTCGAACTCTGCGAACAGCAGCTCGGTCATGAGGTCGTCCGAAGGATGCTGCGCGCGCCAGTCGATGTAGGTCGTGAAGAAGTCGGCCTCCCCCATGTTCTCCGCCGCGACCTCCATCGGTTTGCCCGGATCGGTGCGCAACGCGGCGATGGCGCGATCTCGGGCCTCCTCCTGGTCCGCCTCCGGTACCCCGAGCAGCATTCCGATGGTTCGCATCGGCAGCTGCGCGCCGAGGTCGGCGACGAAGTCGAAGCGCCGGGCGCCCACCAGCGGATCAAGGGCTCGTTCGCAGAACGCACGGACCTGGGGTTCCAGCGCGCTCACCTTCTTCGGAGTGAACACCCGGGAAAGCAAGTTGCGATGAACGGTGTGCTGGGGTGGGTCCTCGAAGATCACGACGCCGGGCGGCATCTCGATGTTCGCCTTGATGAACTCGAGCACGGACCCGCGTGCGGAGCTGTAGGTCTCACGATCCACGAGCGTCCGCTGCACGTCGACGAAGCGGCTGACGGCGTAGAAGTCGTACTGCGCGTTGTAGTAGAGGGGTACTTCGTCGCGAAGGCGCCGGTACACGGGGTATGGATCCGCGTCGATGGCGCGGTCGTACGGGTCGTACGAGACCGCCGTCGTCGAAGTGGTCATCGGATCACCGCCCGTCGGTCGCGAGCCGAGACGCGCTTTGCGCCGTCAAGGTAGCCGATCGGCTAGCTTCGTCAAGCCAGACAGACGGGAGGGCCTGATGGCGGAGCTCGTCGGCAAGGTCGCGGTCATCACCGGCGCGGGATCGGGGATGGCGAGGGCGACGACGAGGGTGTTCGTGCGCGAGGGAGCCCGAGTGCTCGCGGCCGACATCAGCGGGCGCGAGGAGCAGACGGCCGCCGAGCTCGGTGACGACGTCGTGCCCTTCCGGTGCGACGTTACGAAAGAGGATCAGGTGGCGGGGATGTTTGCCGCCGCGCGCGACGCGTTCGGCCAGGTCGACTTCGTCCTCAACGTGGCCGGCATCGGCAGCGCCGGTGCGCTGGCCGAGGTCACCATGCCGGAGTACGACCGCACCATGGACGTCGACCTCCGCGGTGTCTGGCTCGGCACCAAGCACGGCATCAACGCAATGCTCCCGACCGGCGGCGGCGTGATCGTCAACTGGTCATCCACAGGCGGCATCAACGCGACGGCCTTCCCTGTCAGCGTGTACTCCGCCGCTAAGGCCGGCGTCATCGCGTTCACCAAGGCGGCCGCAGTCGAATACGGCACTCAGGGCATCCGTGCCATCGCCATCTGTCCCGGGTTCATCGAAACCGAGATGTCGGGAGGACCGGGCGCGGCGGAGCGGTTCCCCCAGCTCGTCCAGGGCACCGCGCTCAAGCGGGGCGGTCAGCCCGAAGAGGTGGCCGAGCTGGCGTCGTTCCTCTGCTCCGACCGAGCGAGCTACATCACCGGGGCCGTCATCACCGTCGACGGTGGGATGACCGCCACCTTGGCCTGACCTCAAGGGTCGCCGAGTCAGCGACGTAGGGTTGGCGGCGATGCGCTTCGGTCTCGACGTCGCCCAGCAGCGGATGCCGTGGGACGAGCTTGTCGGCCGCGTGCAGTTCGCCGAGGAGCTGGGCTTTGACGGCGCGTGGGGCTTTGACCACTTTCAGCCGATGTACGGCGAAGGACCTGGCGAGACCTTCGACGGCGTGACGACGCTGGCCGCGCTCACCGGTGTGACGACGCGCATCCGGCTCGGGCTGCTCGTGACCGGCGTGACCTACCGGTACCCGTCGGTGTACGCAGCTCAGGCCCTGACGATCGACCACGCATCACACGGCCGGCTCGAGCTGTCGCTCGGCGCGGCGTGGTTCGACAAGGAGCACACCGAGCTCGGCATCCCGTTCCCTCCGACCCGTGAGCGCTTCGACTTGCTCGAGGACGCCCTCGAGATCGTCACCCGGCTCTTCACCGGCGACGTCGTGTCCTACGACGGACACGTCGTTTCGCTGCGCGACGCGCAGCTCCGTCCCGTGCCCGTCCAGCGCCCGCACCCACCGATCTGGATCGGCGGCAACGGTCCGCGGCGCACCCTCCCCCTCGCCGCCCGCTTTGCCGACGTTTGGCATGCCTGGGGAACTCCCAACTCGTTGCAGGAGACCAACGAACGGCTCAACCAGCTCGCGACCGAAGCAGGCCGCGACCCGTCATCCATCCTGCGAGCAGGCTCGCTGTCGCTCGACGACCTCGACACGGCACGCAGGCATGCGGCGAAATGGCGGGACGTCGGCTACGGCTACCTCGTCTGCGGCTGGCCCGACGCCGGTCGCGCCCAGGTGGAGGCCTTCGCCCGCGACGTCCTGCCCGAACTCGCCGGTTGAACGAACGATCGAGATCGGCTCACGACTCCCTGAGGGCGGGCAGGAGATCCGTGGCAGCCCACAGGATGCAGCTCTCCTCCGCGTCCCACACCGGGTGCGAGGACGAGGAGAAAAGGCTTCCGGCTGGTGAAGACCAGTCACATCCGGTCGCCCCGCGGGTCAGGAAGAGTAACCCCCTGTCCGTGGTTGACCAGGCGTCACCCAATCGAAGGGAGGAGTGATGGCTCCGACCCCCATCATCGAGGCGCACGGGCTCACGAAGCGCTTCGGCGAGGTTCGAGCCCTCGACGGTCTCGACCTCGTGGCCCGGTCCGGCGAGGTGACGGCGTTGCTCGGGCCGAACGGCGCCGGCAAGACCACCTTCGTCAGCGCGGTGGCCACGCTCCTCCGGCCCGACGGCGGCGAGATCCGCGTGGCCGGCATCGACGCCTGCGCCGAGCCCAAGCGTGTGCGCGAGGTCATCGGGCTCGCGGGCCAGTACGCCTCCGTCGAACCCGCGATGACCGGCACCGAGAACGTGCGCCTCGTCGCCCGGCTGTTCGGCCTCAGCCGGCGCGAGGCGCGCACCGCATCGGCCGAGGTCCTCGATCGACTCGACCTCGCCGACGCCGGCGACCGCCTCGTGCGCACCTACTCAGGCGGGATGCGGCGCCGGCTCGACCTCGGCGCCAGCTTGGTCGGCCGGCCGCAGCTGCTGTTGCTCGACGAACCCACCACCGGCCTCGATCCTCGCGGCCGCATGGACCTCTGGCAGGCGATCCGCAACCTGGTCGCCGACGGCACCGACGTGCTGCTGACGACCCAGTATCTCGAGGAAGCGGACCAGCTCGCGCGCCACATCGTGATCATCGACCACGGGCGCGTCATCGCGGCGGGCACACCGGACGAGTTGAAGGACCGTGCCGGTCGCAACGTCATCGAGGTCCGTCCCCGCGCCGCCGGGGACCTACCCGCGGTCGAGGAGGCGCTCTCGAGGATCGGCTGCGAAGCCCCCTATACCGACGTGGACACCCAACGCGTCTCCGCCCGGGTCGAGGGCGGAGCCGATCAGCTGCGCGACATCGTCCGGCTGCTGGACGAGCGACACATCGAGGTCGACGACGTCGGACTACGCCGTCCCAGCCTGGACGAAGTGTTCCTCGCCGTCACCGGAAAGCACCTCGACCCCACCAATCCCGATGACCCCGAGTCCGCGCCCGCGGACGCGGCCTGATTCAGGGAGGCCCGATGACGACCACTACCACACCCACCACCGACGTCGCCGCGCAGACGACGATTGCCCGCACCACCGGCGCCAACTTCGTGACCGCGGCGCTCCAGAGCGCGAAACGAACCATCCTCCAGTTCTTCCGAACTCCGCAGCTGCTCCTCCTCGGAACGATCCAAGGCGCGCTGTTCCTGTTCATGTTCCGCTACATCTTCGGCGGTGCCATCAACCCCGGGAACGGCATCGAGTACGTCGACTTCCTGGTTCCCGGGTTTCTCGTCACCGGGATCCTCTGGCTGGGGATGCCGGCCGCCACCGGCGTCGCAGAGGATGCCGCGACCGGGGTCCACGACCGGATGCGGTCGTTGCCGATCCCGCGCTCGTCAGTGATCGTCGGGCGCTCTCTCGCCGACACGGCGCTGACCATGTGGGGAATCTTCGTCGCCACGATCCTCGCCTTCATCGTGGGTTTCCGGCTCGATGCCGGCGTCGGCGAGGTGCTGCTGGCGTTGGTGGTGCTGTTGGCGGCGAGCTACAGCTTCATGTGGGTCTTCATCACCATCGGCCTGACATCGAAGAGTGCACAGGCAGCCAACGGCACGGCCACGCTGCTCATCGTCCCCCTCGCGTTCGTGTCCGCCGCCTACGTGCCCGCCGACACGCTGCCCGGCTGGATGCAACCGGTCGCGGACAACCAGCCGTTCACGATCTTCAGCAATGCGATGCGAAGCCTCTTGCTCGGCGGTGCCGACAAGGTCGGTCTCGGCCACAACACCGCGTACTGGGTGGCGCTCAGCTTTGCGTGGTGCATCGGGATCTTGGCCGTCTTCGGCACCATCGCAGTATCCCGGTTTGCGCGCCGCCGCTGACGTGATGCTGTCGCGCGGGTGACCGTTGTCTCGTAGAAGGCGGACGACGCAGTCCTGAGTTAACTGCCCGAGCGAGGGCGTTACCTGTCTGAGTCGACGGCCCGCTGGAGCTGCGCCTTCGTCATCCGCGACCGACCCTGCACGCCGTACTTCTTGGCCTCGTTGTAGAGCTGCTCCCGTGTACGGACCTTCGGGCGCCGGGTGCCGGAACGCTGCCCGCCGCGCTTGCTGCTCGACGGACCTGCATCGCCCCCGGTACGCGGACAGCCCAGGAGCAGTCGCGCTGCCCCTCTGTGAGGGCCTACCCAACGGAGGCCTCGCTCTACGACCCTGGAGGTTTGCCCGGCACCGCACCAAGGAAGGCTCTGCCTGGCAGGACCGAGGGATCGGGCGGTCCGATCAGGACGGGAGGGGGGAACGGCCACGCGCGCTGCCCTATTGCTCGTCGGGCTCACCGTCGGGCTGGCCGGGGTGGGGCTCGCCCGTGCGCCCGCGGCACCCGATCGCACCGGCCGCGCGGCGCCGCAACCCGACGTCCGCGCTGTCTTTCTCCGCGACTGCGCCGTGTGCCACGGCGGCGACGGCAGCGGCACGGCGCAGGGACCGTCGCTGATCGACGCCGGACCCGGCGTCGTCGACTTCTGGGTCTCGACCGGTCGCATGCCGCTGCCGTCGGCGGGCGCCGAGGCGGTCCGCCGAAAGCCGAGGTACTCGCCGGCCGAGATTCGCGCCCTCGTCCAATACGTGGTGTCGATCACGGGAGGCGACGGCCGCCCGATCCCGGCCGTCGACCCCGCGGCCGGTGACGTGGCGAGGGGCGGCGAGCTGTTCCGTCAGCAGTGCGCGGCGTGCCACGCGTGGTCGGGTGAGGGCGGCGCGCTCGTCCGGCGCGAGGCGCCCAGCACCCATCCCGCCACGCCTACCCAGATCGCCGAAGCCGTGCGGACCGGTCCGGGCAACATGCCGGCTTTCGGTACGACAGCGATCGACGACGAGGACCTGGACTCACTCGTCGCCTACACCCGATACCTCGCCGCGCCCCGCGACCACGGTGGTGACCCGCTCTGGCACGTCGGGCCGCTGGCCGAGGGGGCCGCGGCCGCCATTCTCGGTCTCGGGCTGCTCCTCATCGCGTCCCGTTGGATCGGGAGCCGCTCGTGACGAACGACGCGCCGACACCTGCTCCCGGCGCGCGCAGCGGCGATCGGTTCGCGACCGCGGCCTTCTTGCTCAGCGCCGCCGCCGCGATCGGGCTGGCGATCGTCTACGCGCGCGGCGGCAACGTGCAAGCCGAGGGCGCGCTGATCCTCGTCTGCTTCGGCGCGCTCGGGGCCGGACTCGTCACCGTGGCGCATCGGATCCTGAGCACGGGTCCGTTCGAGGAGGAACGTGAGCCGCTCCCGACCTCTCCGGAGGAGCGTCAGGCGTTCGAGCGCGACATGGAGCGGGGCGAGGGCGTGACTCGCCGGCGGTTCCTCACCGCCTCGCTTGTCGCCGCCGTCGGCGCGATCGGCGCGGCACTGCTGTTCCCGATCCGGTCACTCGGGCCGAGCCCGGGGCGGTCGCTCGAACGCACCCCGTGGCGGCGCGGGAGCCGGCTGGTCACGGCTGACGGCACCGCCGTGGTCGGCCGCGACGTGCCGGTCGACAGCCTGCTCACCGTGTTCCCCGAGGATGCGGTCGGCTCGGCCGACGGGCAGACCGTGCTCGTGCGGGTGCGGCCCGAACTCCTGAACCCCCCGCCCGGGCGCGCGGACTGGAGCCCCGATGGGCTCATCGCCTACTCGAAGGTCTGCACCCACGCCGGTTGCCCGGTGGGGTTGTACCAGGCGCGCACGCACCAGTTGCTGTGTCCGTGCCACCAGTCGGCCTTCGACGTGCTCGACCGGGCCGAGCCCGTGCTCGGTCCGGCGGCGCGGGCACTGCCGCAGCTCCCGATCGAGATCGACGCTGACGGCTTCCTCGTCGCACAACACGATTTCCTCGAGCCGGTTGGTCCGGCGTTCTGGAACCGCTCATGAGCAGGCTGCGTCACACCGCCGTGTTCGCGTGGGTGCTCGCCATCGTCATCGGGATCTCTGCGTGTAGTGGCAGCACGTCGGCAGTCGACGCGCACGGATCCGAGGCTCGCCACATCGCCGGGCTTTGGTGGCTGATGTTCGGGCTCGCGGTCGGTGTGTACGTGGTCGTCGGCGGCTTCATCATCGTTGCCGCGCTGCGCGGCCGGCGGGGCACGCCGCGTCGCTCGCGTATCAGTCAGAACATGTTCATCACCGTCGGAGGGGTGCTCGTGCCGGCGCTGATCCTCTTGGTTCTGGCGGTCGTGACCGTGACCACGACGGGCGCGCTCCGCAAGGCCGGGAACAACCCCGTGCGGATCGAGGTGACGGGCGAACGCTGGTGGTGGACAGTCCGCTACCCCGACCGCCAGATCGTCACCGCCAACGAGCTCCACATTCCCGTGGGCCAGCCGGTCGCGATCGGACTGGAGTCCGACAACGTGGTGCACAGCTTTTGGGTTCCCGAGCTTGCCGGCAAGGTCGACACCATCCCCGGACAGCGGAATGTCCTGCGTTTCACCGCCGAGAAGGCGGGGACATACCTGGGCGTGTGCGCGGAGTTCTGCGGCATCCAGCACGCACACATGGGCTTTCGAGTGATCGCGCAGTCCGCGGGCGCCTTTGAGCGGTGGACGACCGCCCATGCCGAGCCGCCCCGTGAGCCGACATCCGAGCTCGCCGCCGACGGCGCGCTCCGGTTCCAACGCCTCCCCTGCGCGGGCTGCCACACCGTCAGAGGCAGCCAGGCGCACGGGACCGTCGGGCCCGATCTCACCGACTTCGGGAGCCGGGCGACGATCGGCGCCGGCGCCGTCGAGAACGACCCGAGCAACCTCGCCCGCTGGGTGCGGCACGCCCAGTCGATCAAGCCCGGAGCGCTGATGCCCAACCTCACGTTGTCGGACGACGACGTCCGCGCCCTCGTCTCTTATCTGGAAAGTCTCCGGTAGATGGCAACCACGCAGATCCGTCCCGCTTCCGAAGAGCTCGAAGAACTCGAAGAGGTCTGGGAGGACGACCCTGGGATCCCCGGGTTCTTCTCGACCGTCGACCACAAGCGGATCGGCAAGCGGTACATCTACACGTGCTTCATCTTCTTCTTCGTCGGCGGATTGATCGCTCTCGCCATGCGCGTTCAGCTCGCGACCCCGAACAGCACGTTCCTGAGCGCGGACTCGTACAACGAGCTCTTCACGGTTCACGGGACCACGATGATCTTCCTGTTCAACACCCCGGTGCTCGCCGGGTTCGGCAACTACTTGCTGCCAATGATGATCGGGACGCGCGACATGGCCTTCCCGCGCCTCAATGCCTTCAGCTATTGGGTCTTCGTGTTCGCCGGGATCTTCTTCTTCTCGAGCTTCCTGATTGGCAGCCCACCCGATGGCGGATGGTTCGCGTACACGCCGCTCACCACGAAGCCCTTCTCCCCCGGTTTCAATCTCGACTTCTGGGGTCTCGGAGTCGCGTTCGTCGGCATCTCGACGACCGTCGGCGCCATCAACTTCATCGTCACGACATTCAAGCTCCGGGCGCCGGGGATGAGCCTGAATCGGCTGCCGGTCTACGTCTGGTCGATGCTCGTGTTTTCGTTCATGGTGATCTTCGCCGTGCCGGCGGTCACGGTGGCGGCCGGGCTCCTCGAGCTCGACCGCATCTTCGGCACGGCGTTCTTCGCGCCCGGCGCCGGCGGGAGCACACTTCTCTACCAGCACCTCTTTTGGTTCTGGGGCCATCCCGAGGTGTACATCCTCTTCGTCCCGGCGACGGGGATGATCTCGATGATCATCCCGGTGTTCTCACGTCGCCCCATCGCGGGATACCTATGGATCGTCACGGCGCTCGTCGCCATCGGCTTCATGAGCTTCGGCGTCTGGGTCCACCACATGTTCGCGACGGGCATGCCGGCACTCGCGCTGTCGTTCTTCGCCGCCGTCAGCCTGCTGATCGCGGTGCCGAGCGGCGTCCAGTTCTTCGCATGGATCGCCACGATGTGGCACGGCGCGGTGCGCTTCACGACACCGATGCTCTTTGCCATCGGCTTCCTCTTGATCTTCCTGTTGGGCGGCATCACCGGCGTGATGGTGGCGGTGCTGCCCTTCGACTGGCAGGCGACGGACAGCTACTTCATCGTCGCCCACTTCCATTACGTACTCAACGGAGCAGTCGTCTTCCCGATCTTCGGCGCGCTCTACTTCTGGCTGCCGAAGATCACCGGACGGATGCTCAACGAACGCTTGGGGCGAGTCAGCTTCTGGACGATGTTCGTAGGGTTCAACGTCACGTTCTTCCCTATGCACATCCTCGGCTTCCTCGGCATGCCCCGCCGCGTGTACACGTACTCGAGCGGCCTCGGGTGGGACACGCTGAACCTCCTCATCAGCGTGGGCGCCTTCGTCTTCGCCCTCGGTGTGCTGCTGACGCTGATCAACTTCGTCGTGAGCCAACGCCGTGGGGAGCGCGCCCCCGACAACCCGTGGAATGCCGACTCCCTCGAGTGGGCGACGACCTCGCCCCCGCCTGATTTCAACTTCGAGGCGATCCCTGTCGTCGCGAGCCGGCATCCACTCTGGGACCAGCAGCCGCTGCCAGTGGCCGACTCCGGCCCCGACGACGCCACGCAGGGATTCGGCTTCGCCGGTGCTCACGATCACACGACGCCGATCACCGGAGGCCTGCGATCGGTGCCCGAGGGCACGATGCGCATTCCTGAGCCGACGGTCCTGCCGTGCGTGCTCGCGTTCGGGCTGGCGGTGTTCGTCGTCGGTCTGCTCGCGCAAGCACTGATCGTTGGCGTCGCCGGCCTCGTGATCGGCGCCGTGGGCCTCGTCTGGTGGGCGTGGCGCACCGGGGAGCATTGACATGACGGTGACCGCGCCCACCATGACCGAGACCGTCGTCGTCGCGCCTCCGCAGGCGCGGACGCGTGGGCGCTCCATCGGGTGGTGGGGAATGGTGGTCCTCATCGCCACCGAGGCGACGATCTTCATCGCCCTTCTGTCCACATACTTCTTCTTGCGGGCGTCGTCGCCCACCTGGCCACCGGACGGGATCAAGCCGCCGGACCTCGGGAACATCGCGATCTTCAGCGTCGTGTTGATCGGAAGCAGCATCCCGATCTTCTGGGCCGAGGCCGGGATCCGCTCCGGCGATCAACGCAGGCTGCGAGCCGGACTGCTGCTCGGATTCCTCATGGGCGCGTCGTTCCTCGCGTACCAGGGCTACGAGTACAGCCACCTCGACTTCCGCTGGACCGACAACGCCTACTCGTCGATCTTCTATGCCACTACCGGGCTGCACGGCCTGCACGTGCTCGTCGGCCTGCTCATGAGCCTCGTCGTCCAGGCCAAGGCGTGGTCGCGCAAGCTGTCGGCCGACCACCACGTGTCGATGGAGGTGTTCTCGCTCTATTGGCACTTCGTCGACGGCGTCTGGCTGTTCGTGTTCACGTCGCTCTACCTCACGGCGCATCTCCGATGAACGTCACCACCGCCGGCCGCGTCTCGCGCTCCTTCCTCGCCACGTGGTTCGCCGTCCTCGGCGGCATTGGTGCGTGGTTGGTCCATCTCACGTACGCCGCCTCGGTCGTCGAGCTGGCGTGCGAGCACCCGGGATGGATCTGGACCATCCATGGGGTGACCGCCGTCACCGCCCTGGTCACCGTGGTCGCAATCGCGATGTCCGCCGCCCTCGTGCGGGAGAGCTCCGACCCCGAGAGCGCGGGGACGCGATCCGGGCAGATCCGGTTCCTGGGCCTCATGGGCCTGTTGGTGGGCGGCATCAACCTGGCGCTCATCCTCCTCGAGGGCAGCTTCGCGATCTTCCTGCGGCCCTGTGCGTGAGCCGGTGCGACCGACGCGGCAGTGGTACCTCGTGCTCGGCTTCGCGACCGCGTTGCTCGTGCTCGTCGGCCCGTTCGACGCCGCCGCGGACACGAGCCAGGCGTGGCACATGGGCCAGCACGTCGTGCTCCTCACCGTGGCCGCGCCGCTGCTCGCGCTGGGCGTCACCGACCGCGGCAGCTCTCGGAGGCCATTCTTGACATGGCAACGCCGGTTCCTGCGCCGGCCTCTGGTACGGCGGGCATCCCGAAGCGCAACGGCGGTGGTCGCCGCGGCCATCGTGGTCCAGAGCGCGGCGCTGGCGGTCTGGCACCTGCCGGAGCCCTACCAGGCGGCGGTTCGCAACCCCCTCGTACACGGGCTCGAGCACGCGGTGTTCCTCGGGACGGCGGTGCTGTTCTGGTGGACGCTGCTGCACACGAGCCGGGCGCGCCTCGGTGCCGGGGTGTTCGCGCTGTTCGTCGCCGCCTTGCCGGGCACCGCGCTGGGAGTGCTGATGACGTTCGCCCACTCGAACTGGTACCCGGTGTACGGCGGCGGATCCGCCGGGCTCGCCGATCAGCAGATGGCCGGCGTCGTGATGTGGGCGGTCGGCAGCACCGCATACATGATCGCGGCGGTCATCGTGTTCGCGGCCTGGCTGTCGAGCCTCGAGCAGGCGACGCCGGCGCGGCCGACCGGCACCGGGGCGGTCGAGCCTTGATCACGCGCCGCATCGCCCGCTGGATCGACGACCGGCTCGGTGCCGCCCGGTTCGCGAGGAGCACCCTCGACAAGGCGTTCCCGGACCACTGGTCGTTCATGCTGGGTGAGATCGCCCTGTACTGCTTCGTGGTCCTCGTGCTCACGGGGATCTTCCTGTCGTTCTTCTTCGATCCGAGCCCGAAGAAGGTCTTCTACCACGGGAACTACACGCAGCTGCACGGTGTGCACATGTCCGAGGCGTACCGCTCCGCGGTAAGCCTCAGCTTCGACGTGCGGGCCGGGCTCGTGATGCGGCAGATGCACCACTGGGCGGCGCTGATCTTCCTGGCCGCCATCGTGACCCACTTGTGCCGGGTGTTCTTCACGGGCGCATTTCGACGGCCGCGCGAGCTCAACTGGATCGTCGGCGTCACCCTCCTTCTTCTGGCGCTGTTCAACGGGTTCACGGGCTACTCGCTCCCGGACGACCTGTTGTCGGGGACAGGGCTCCGGATCGCGTATTCGATCGCCCTCTCGATCCCCTTCGTGGGTACCTGGGCAGCTTTTTTGGTGTTCGGCGGTGAATTCCCGGCCGGCGACATCCTCTCGCGCCTGTTCGTGATCCATATCATGCTCGTCCCGTTGGCGATCGCGGGCTTACTGGGCGTGCATCTCGCGATCCTCTGGCGACAGAAGCACACGCAGTTCCGTGCCCGCGGACATACCGAGCGCAATGTCGTCGGCTCTCACTTGTGGCCGACGTACGCCGTCAAGAGCCTCGGCCTGTTCGCCATCGTCGTCGCGGTCGTGGGCGGACTGGCCGGGCTCGTGCAGATCAACCCCGTGTGGCTGTACGGCCCGTTCGAGCCCTCGGCGGTCACCACAGCCGCGCAACCCGACTGGTACGTGGGATGGCTGGAGGGGGCCTTGCGGCTGTTCCCGCCCTGGGACGCCCGCTTCCTCGACCACACGGTGTCCGAAGTGTTCTGGCCCGGCGTCGCGCTCCCGGCGGTCACCTTCTTGCTGCTGTACCTCTGGCCGTTCCTCGAAGCACGCGTCACGGGTGACCACCGCGAGCACCACCTGCTGGACCGGCCCCGGGACCGTCCGATGCGCACCGCCCTCGGCGTCGCCGTCCTCACCTTCTACGGCGTGCTGCTGCTCGCGGGTGGCCAGGACGTGATCGCCGACAAGCTCGGGCTCCCGATCACCGGCGTTACCACATCGTTCCGAATTCTCGTGTTCGCCCTGCCGGCGGTTACCGCCGCGCTGACCTGGCGATTGTGCCGGGACCTTCAGTCGGCGCGCTCGGCGGCCGAGCTCGAGGAGGAGGCGCCCTTGCCGATCGGGCCGGCCGAGCCCCCGCTCGCTCCCGCGACCGCCCCGGCGCCGCCGTCCGCGGAGAAGGAGCGCTCAGCGGGCGTGGTCAAGCGGGCGGCGCAGAAGGTGGGTAGTGCGCTGCACGAGGCAGTCGCGTACGCCGCGATCGGATGGCTCACACGCGGCGCGCGTCGACGAGACAAGGAAGGTCGTAGCCGGTAGGTACGACCGCGCCGGACGGCCTGTCGCGCCAGCGGCCCGGCTGGCGGGACGGGCCGGCCTTACGCCCGCCGCCCGCGACCGGTTCTGGATCGACGCGGCCGGGCGCCGTTCGGCGACGGGCCGTCAGCATCCCCTCGAGCCGAGAACCAGAGGTCGGATTCATCGGCGTAGGAGATCGTGATCTCGTCCGCGAGGTGGATGGTGCGCCGCGCCCGGATGACGAGGCTCTCGTCGTCGAGGTCGAGCTCGCACTCGGCGTTGGGCACGGCGGAATGGTTGTAGAGGCTGCCCAGGCCGAGGGCGATCGCGCCGGCCCCCCGGGACCGTTGGTACACGTACCCCCGCAGCCCCGTGCGCTCGAGGAGCACGCGGTCGCGGGCCGAGATGCGAAGGATCGGGCACCGTTCCAGCACCTCACCCGGCCGGAACCGGCGGGCGGCGAAGACGCCACGGCCGTGTCGCCGCGACGGGGCGGCGTAGATGGACTGACCGCCGGGTTGCGTCGCGTGCCGTCGCGCCCGCGTGGTCATCGCGCCTCCGTCGCCGTCATCGAAGACCATCGTTCACCCTCGCCCCGGTCGTCGACCAGGCGAGCACGTCATCCTGCAACCACGGCAGGTGTCCCGGAAGATTCCTCACCGGCAATCCGTGGGCTGCGCTCGTGATCGGGATGGTCCGGCCCCCGAAGGTGTTGCAGCTTCCCGGGAGGGTGGCGTATTCCGTAGCCGCCGTACACGACCGGGAGGCGACCGTCATGGATCAGACACGAGACATATCGCTCGACGGATGGGACATCGTCCGGGCCGACGAGAGCGACTGGATGCCGTGGACCGGCTCGGCTGGGGAGGCGCGAGCGAAGATCCTCGGCACGGCCGACGGGTACACCGTGACGCTCGTCGAGGCTCAACCCGGGTACGCGGGCTCGCCTCACGAGCACTCCCACGCGGAGTTCAACTACGTGATCGAGGGCACGCTGCGAAACCAGGGCCGGGAGATGTCGGCCGGCGACGGATACGCCGCCGCCGCCGGTTCCACCCACACCGACTTCGCCACCGACACCGGCGCGACCTACATCGTCATCTTCAAGATCTGAGCCGCCCCCGGGCGTCGTGACCGGTGAGTTCCGGGCTCCCCGCCGGTCGGATCCTCGACGAGGCTGAAGGAGGTGGCGGAAGGAGGTGTCGGTGACGCACGCGCTGCGGCCGCCGGCAGGTCCGAGGACGGTGGTCCTGGTCGTCGGCGGGCCGATCGCGCGCACCTCGGTGCCCGGGCTGTGTGAGCGCGTCCGCGCGCTCCTGGCGACGCGCGGAGCGGACGTGGTCACCTGCGACGTCGCCGCGGTCGAGCACGCCGACGCGACCGCGATCGATGCGTTGGCCCGGCTCCAGCTCACCGCCCGCCGCCTGGGCCGTTCGATCCGGTTGCGAAACGCACCGGACGACCTGCGGGAGCTCCTGGCGTTGACGGGACTCAGCGATGAGCTACCGCTGTGTGCCGGCGTCCGCGTCCAACCGCATCGGAAGGCCAAACAGCGGGAACAGCTCGGGATCGACGAAGAAATCGATCCCGCTGATCCGCCCGCGTGATAGGCGCAGGACGTGGATCGCCCACGGTTCCGAGCCGCCGCTCCGCCATTGCGCGAACGCCGGCGAGCCGTTGGCGGCGATGGACACGAACCGTGAGCCCCGACATCCGGAGCCGGCGCCGAGCAGCCACCTGCGGAGCTCGGCCGCGCCCTGGAGCCACAGCTCGTAGGGCGGCATCGACATCGTGGCGTCCTCGTGGAGCAGCGACACGAGCGACTCGATGTCGAAGCGTTCGAAGGCGTCGAGGTAGCGCGCGAGCAGTGCGCGCTGCTGATCGTCCTCGGGCATCAACGGTTCGGAGGCCGCAACGTCGATGTCGGCGAGCGTCGACCGGGCGCGCTGCAACGCACTGTTGACCGACACGACCGTCGTTTCGAGCAGCTCCGCCACCTCGTTCGCCTTCCATCGCAGCACTTCCCGCAGGATCAGGACCGCCCGCTGACGCGCCGGGAGGTGCTGGAGCGCGGCGATGAACGCGACCCTGATCGACTCCCGCGACTCCGCGAGGTCGGCGGGGTCCTCGGTGGCGGGCAGGACACGCCCGTCCGGGATCGGCTGGATCCACTTGCTCTCGGGCAGGCGGGGGCCGGCCTCGGAATCCCCCGACGACGCCGACACAAGGTCCATCGGCAGCGCCCGCCGTTGGCGGCCCTGCAACATGTCGAGGCACACGTTGGTGGCGATGCGGTACAGCCACGAGCGGAACGCCGATCGACCCTCGAAGCGGTCGAACCCCCGCCACGCCCGCACGAGCGTCTCCTGCACGGCGTCCTCGGCCTCGAACGACGAGCCGAGCATCCGATAGCAGTAGCCGGTCAACTCGCCTCGGTGCCGCTCGAGGGCCAGCTCCAGGTCGGGGGCAGCGACGTCGGTCATCCGTGGTCCTCCTTGCGATGCAGGCAGGTCGGCGAGTCGGCGGTGGGCTCGACGATCTGGACGTAGTTGCCGTCGAGGTCCAGAACCGTCCCGATTATGCCCCAACGCGTGGCCTCCAGCTCCCGGGCCCAGACCGCGCCCAGCGCCACAAGCCGTGCCTCGGCCGCTCGGGCGTCGTCGACGTGGAAGTTCAGGATGATCCGCGCCGGTTCGACCCAACCCGGCGGGTGGGAGGCGCCGGTCGCGAAGCGGAGCTCCACGCCGCCCGCCATGACCAGTGGCTCGTCGTGCGAGAGCCCGAGCGCCGCCCGGTACCACGTGGCCGCGCGCACGGGGTCGGCGGCGTCAAGGGTGACCGCCCGCAGCCGGGCACGGCGTTCCGCCACCACGGGGCCCGGCACGCGCCGATCGGCGACCATCACGATGCCCTCTACCCCTCCCGGAGCTCGATGATCTGGACGTAGTTGCCGTCGGGGTCGACGAGTGTGCCGAACAGGCCGCCATCGCGCTCCTCCAGCTCGACAAGCCACGTGAAGCCGACGGCATCCAGACGCTCGGCGGTGGCGCGGGCGTCGTCGACGTGGAAGTTGAGGATCACGCGACCCGGGTCGGGGCTCGTATCGGTGACGTCGCTGCGGCCGTCGATGAGGAGCGACGTGTCGCCGAACCGGCACGCGAAGAGCGTCGGGGTCACCTCGGTGAACACCCCGCTGTCACCGCCCGCGAAGGCGGCCGCATACCAGTCGCGGAGCCGCGCGGGATCGGTCGTCCCGAGCAGGATGCTTCCGAGCGCCGGTGTCGCCGCGGTCATCCCTGCAGCTCTGCGAGATCGACGCCCTCGTTGACCTCGAAGATGTTTCCGCTCGGATCTTTGAACCACGCCGTCCTGAACACGCCGAGGTCGTGAATGTCGCCGTCCCGGGTGACGCCCGGGAGGTCGTCGTAACGCTCGAACCTGACGCCGTTCGTCTTGAGCTCCGCTACCGTCTCGTCGAGGTCCTCGACGGTCCACAGCGCCGTCGTCGCCTGGTTCGTGCCGCTGGTACCGGATTCGTACACGACGAGCGTGCTCGAGCCGCTCCGATACCGAACAACGGTCGGCGAGCTGTCGAGCCGCGTCAGGCCGAGAACCTGCTCGTAGAACTTCGCCGACTCCCCAGCGTCCTTCACCGCGACCATCGTGGTCACGTCTCGGTCACCCAGCATCCCGATCTCCTTCGCCCGCGGCTCGTCCTCGGACTGTTCGACGCCGGCGGGTCCGAGAACTCATCGGTGCCGGACGGCCAGCTGAACCCGGGCCTCCACGAGTCCCACACAGTCGAAACCGGGCGGAGCAGACGGGCTCCGCCGGCACTCGACCACTAGCGTCACCCGTGGGCATGGACAGCTTCGACGTGCGCAAGCTCGGGACGATCCTCGGCGTGTGGGCCCACCCCGACGACGAGGGCTATCTCTCGGCCGGGCTCATGTGCTCCGCGCGCGACCTCGGCCAGCGCGTCCTCTGCGTGACCGCCACGCGCGGCGAGCTCGGAGCCCCCGGCTCGCCGGACGAGGTCGCCGAGCTGCGAGTGAAGGAGCTCGACGCCGCGCTCGGGATCCTCGGTGTCGAGGAGCACCGGTGGCTCGACTACAAGGACGGCGAATGCGCGTCCGTACCGGTCGATGAAGGTGCGGCCGTCATCGAGCGGCTGGTGCGAGAAGCCCGTCCCGACACCGTCCTGACGTTCGGACCCGACGGGATGACGGGCCACCCCGACCACCGCGCGGTCAGCCGTTGGACCACACGGGCCGTCGCCCGCGTCGGTTCCGGCCGACCCGACCTGCAGTACGCCACGCTCAGCGACGAGGTGGCTGACCTCTTCCGCGACGAGCTGGCACCGCTCGACGTCTACGGGCCCGGCACACCGCCGCGCACAGGCCCGGGTGACCTGACCATCCGCTTCGCGCTGCCAAGCGGCGTTCGCCGGCGAAAGATCGCGGCAATGCGCGCGCAGCAGAGCCAGACCGCGCCGGTCATCGACCTCGTCGGCGACGAACGCTACGCAGAGTTCGTCTCCGTGGAGTACTTCCGTCGCCCCACGACCGCCGAACTGGACGGCGCTGATTGATAAGCGCCACGCCCTCAGCTGCGGAGCTTGCGGTTGTAGAGGTGCAGGGTGATCGGCGCGAAGACGGCGATGATGACGGCGCACGACAGGATCGCCCATCCGATGTTCGTAGCCGAAACCGTCCCGTCCATCAGCTCGCGTACGGCGATCACCACTCTCGTCACGGGATTGACCTTGACGATCGCTTGGAGCCAGCCGGGCATGGTCGTCTCGGACACCCAGATGTTCGTCAGGAACACCAGGGGGAACAGGATCGAGATGCTCGCCTGCATAACCGCTTCGGGCGTGCGTAGCGTCATCCCGAAGATCGTCCAGATCGTCGTCAGGCTGAGCGCGAACACGAGCATGAGCGCGAACGCGATCAGCACGCCGATGACGTTGTCGGGCCGGAAGCCCAGCGCCACACCCAGCACGAACACGACCAGCGCCGCGAACGTGTAGCGGAAGAGATCGGCAAGAAGACCGCCCGTGAGGACCGACTGCCGCCAGATCGGGAGTGACCGGAACCGGTCGAAGATGCCCTTGGAGATGTCGGTATTCAGGGCGATCCCGGTGTACATCGTGATGAAGGCCACCGTCTGGACGAGGATGCCGGGGATGGCGAACTCCGCGTACGCGCTGGTCGATCCCGCGAGAGCGTTCCCGAACAGGAACGTGAACAGCAGCGTGAACATGATCGGGAACATCGTCACGTCGAACAGCTGCTGAGGAACGTGCTTGATCTTCAGCAGCGCCCGCCACCCGAACGTGAGCGACGCCGAGAGCGGCCCCGGCGGGGCCGGGCGGGCGCGGGGCGTCAGCGCCACCTGCATCGTCTCGGTCATGCTGCGTCCTCCTCCTCGTTCTCGTTCTCTCGCGCCGCGGTCTCTTCGGCCGGACGGCCGGTCAGGGCGAAGAACACCTCGTCGAGGCTGGGCTGGCCGAGTGAGAACTCGGCCACCCCGACTCCGGCCCGGCCGAGCTCCATCAGCGCCCGGGCGACGCGTTCGGGATCCGAGACCGAAGCCGTCAACGCGACCGCGTCCGAATCCGGGTGCACCGGGACCCCCAGCGTCCGCGACAGCACCTCCTGACCCTCGGTGCGCCGCCCCGCGTCGCGCAGACGGACGTGCAGCGCCCCGGCGCCGACGGACGCCTTGAGCTCGCCGCTCGTCCCCTCGGCGATGACCGTGCCGCGGTCGATGACGGCGATCCGGTTGGCGAGTTGATCGGCCTCGTCGAGGTACTGGGTCGTCAGCAGGGCGGTGGTCCCCTGCGCCACGAGCGTGCGGATGATCTCCCAGACTTGGTTCCGGCTGCGCGGGTCGAGTCCGGTCGTCGGTTCGTCGAGGAACATCAGGTCGGGGGTGACGACGATGCTCCCGGCGATGTCGAGCTTGCGGCGCATGCCTCCGGAGTACGTCTCGACCTGCCGCCCAGCCGCCTCGGCCAGGTCGAACACTTCGAGCAGCTCGTCGGCGCGGGCCTTGGCCTGCGGGCGCGAAACACCGAGCAGCCGGCCGAGGAGGATCAGGTTCTCGCGGCCCGTGAGCTCCTCGTCGATGGACGCGTACTGCCCGGTCAGGCTGACGCGCCGACGGACGGCGTCTGCTTCGCGGACGACGTCGTGGCCGAGCACGTACGCCGTCCCTTCGTCCGGCTCCAGCAGCGTGGCGAGCATCCGGATGGTCGTGGTCTTGCCGGCGCCGTTCGGTCCGAGAAAGCCGTAGACGGTGCCGGACGGCACGGCGAGGTCGACGCCGCAGACGGCGCGGGTCTCGCCGAACGACTTCGCCAGGCCCGAAGCCTCGATTGCCAGCGGGGAACGGGAATCCAATGCCTTCCTCCTGGTCGACCGGGGGGCGGGTCGCGGGGTACGACCTGCACCCCAGGGCGAACTCATCGGGGCCGCGCCAGCTTCCCGCTGTGACTGCGGTCACCGATGAGCCCGACGACGCGGCGCCGTCTGAGTAGCGTGAACGCCGTGGCGTCGGCCGACGAGAAGGCCCTCGAGATCGACGGGCACGAGCTCGTCGTCTCCCACCCCGACAAGGTGTTCTTCTCCGAGCACGGCGAGACGAAGCTCGACCTCGTCGAGCACTACCTGCGTTTCACCGAGCCGGTGATGCGCACGATGGGTGGGCGGCCGACGCTCATGCAGCGCTTCCCCGAGGGGGCCAGCGGCTCGAACTTCTTCCAGAAGCGCGTGCCGAAGTCGGCACCGGACTGGCTGCAGACGACGGTCGTGAGCACGCCGAACGGGACGACCTCGAGGGCGCTCGTCATCGCGGACCTCGCCCACGTCGTTTGGGCCGTCAACATCGGGTGCCTTGGCTTCCACGTCTGGCCCTACCTCGCCGACGCCCCCGAGCACACCGATGAGCTCCGGCTGGACCTCGACCCGCAGCCCGGCAACGACTTCGCCGACATTCGGAGGGCGGCGGCCAACGTGCGCGCGTTCCTCGACGAGATCGGGATCGTCGGGTACCCGAAGACGACCGGCAACCGTGGCATCCATGTCTACGTCCGGCTCGAGCCGGGCTGGGATTCCTACGATGTGCGACGGGCCGCGGTCGCCGCCGCCCGTGAGCTCGAGCGGCGACACCCCGACACGCTGACGGCGGCGTGGTGGAAGGAAGAACGCGGCGAGCGGGTGTTCGTCGACTTCAACCAGAACGCGCCGCACAAGACGGTCTTTGGTGCGTGGTCGGTTCGGGCGCGCATCGGCGCCCAGGTGTCGACACCGCTGTTCTGGGACGAGATCGACGAGATCCATCCCGACCAGCTGACGATCTCGACGCTCCCGGCCCGCATCGAGGCGCACGGCGACCCGTGGGCCGAAATGAACGACCACCCGCAGTCACTGGAACCGCTGCTGGCGATGTACGAGCACGACCGCGCCAACGGGCTCCAGGATGCGCCGTGGCCGCCGGTGTACCCGAAGCAGCCGGACGAGCCGCCCCGCGTCGCTCCGAGCCGCGCCCGAAAGGAATGACGGACGCACGATGGTGTTCGTGTCGCGCGACCGTGATCTTCTCCGGGCCAAGGATCTCGCCGACGCCCGCTACTTCGAGCCGCTGGGCGTCGATGAACTCGCCCGTGCCGCAGGCTTCTCGCGCGCGCACTTCAGCCGCGAGTTCCGGCGCGCCTTCGGCGAGTCGCCCCACACGTACCTGCTGACGCGGCGCATGGAACGTGCTGCCGCGCTTCTCCGCTACACGGACTATTCGGTCGCCCGGATCTGCTTCGACGTCGGGCTTCAGAGCGTCGGGTCGTTCACGACGAGCTTCACCCGCACCTTCGGGGTCTCGCCGACGGCCTACCGTGCCGCCTTCCCGGACGCGGCCGACTACGCGAGGGTCCCGACGTGCTTGTTGCGCGCGCACGGACGGCCGCGAAAGCGCGTGCTACGAGAACCTCAGCCCGAGCTGGCGCGTCTGCGCAGGTCAGAGACACGTGACGGTGTCGTCGAGCCCCGGTGAGCACGCTGCGGGCAACCGTTTTGGGGACAGAGGAGCCGGTGGCGATCAGAAGTCCACTGCTCAGACGGCCCACCAGTCCTGCGCCGCGTACGCGGGCCGCCACTCGTTCTCGTACATCTGGCGGACGGGCGGTGGCAGCACCCCGAGCACGGCCTGCGTGCGCCCGGCGTCGGCGCCGTCGAGGACCCACGGGAAAAAGCGTGGCCCGTTCGCGCCAATCATGTTCTGGGCTGTCTCGCCGAAGTGCATCCACTGCTCCTCGGTGAGCGTGGCGTCGACCAACGGCAGCGCCTCCTCCTCCTCGTGCTTCATATGCTCGTGCAACTTGGTTGCCAGCTCGGACCGCTCGTCGGCGGCGCTATCGCCGCGGGCAAGGGCAGCATCAATGGTTTCGAGGAGTGGCTCGAGCGAGGCGTGCTCAGTTTCCATCTCGTCAACGACCGCCAGCTCGTCGGGCCGGCCTACCAGCGCCTCGCGCAGCACCGGCCACAACGCGTCGTCCTCGGCCGTGTGATGCACGCGCAACAGAGTCTCGAAGAGATCCCAGCCGTCGGTGCGCCCCGTAATCCGGGACACCTCGTCCAAGTCACGCCGGAACGCGTCGTGCATGCCGAGCATGATCGTCATGTCGAGCTTGAAGTCGTTGGTCATGCTGTACTCCCAACGGTCACGTTGGCGTCGAGCCGCTCTTCGAGTGCGCCGACGAGGACAGTATTGAAGCTACGCACTCGGTCAAGACCCGCTGATTGCTGAAACGGAATGCAACGCCGGTCAGAAGCCTGTCCCCATCGACGCCAGTGATCTCCGCCCACTTCTGGGCGAGGGCGAACAGGTCGCGCACGTACGCCACGCGTACGGGCAACGTCGGGGCGAGCACACTTGCCTTGGACGCTGTGGCGTTCGCCGTGCGTGATCACCTTCGAGAAGGGTTCGGCACAAGGAAACATAGGTCCGTGACCTGGCCCGATTCTGCGGCGACGGTGCGCCTGAGTCCGAGAGGTTCGCCACCAGGGCGCTCGTAGAGGCGGATGCCATCGCCGAGTAGGACCGGCACGAGGTGGATCACGATCTCATCCAGCAAGCCCGCCCGCAGGCACTGTTGTGGAATGCTTGCTCCGAAGAGCACCACGTTCTTTCCGTTTGCGGCGTCGAGCGCTGTCCGGACGGCATCTGCGAGCTCTCCTGAGATGAACCGGATCGCCGGATCATGTTCACGTCGTGGCGGATCGTGTGTGAGCACGAACACCGGACCGCTCCACGCGCCGCCGTATATACCCTCAACTCCGTCGAAACGCTGCGTTGCAATGTCGTACCACCGCCGTCCCGCCAGGATCGCCCCCGTTGTTTGCACGACCTCTTCCGCAACGGGACTCTTCTCAACGCGAATGTCTCGCACCCCGTGACCGTTGTCGCTCCAGTGCTTCACTACCCAGTCCATTGCGTCGTCCGGGCCGGCGATGAAACCATCGAGGGACATCGTTACGTGCCAGATCAAATCGCTCATGCATGAGCCCTTGTTCCGTTACCTACCTGGCCGGTGATTCGGTCCCGCCCCCCAGGGCTCTCGCTCGCCGCCTCGAGCTGATCGCTGTGACAACGCGCGCGAGGTGACTAGAGCGCGGCACCGCTCGCCTTGCTTGTGCAAAACGATGGCCCCGCCCGGTCACTTTGCCGCGACCGTCGGGCGATGGGCTGTTGCAACCGGCGCACCCCCGACGAGGGGAACCTCGATGCATGGGCCGAGTGGTGTTGCGGTCGGCGCCTGAGTGACCGCGGGTGCGGCGGGTCGGGAGGGGAGGAGGGCCGCGGCCATGAGTGCGCCGCCAAGGGCCGCGGCGCCGAGAATCGGAAAGGTGCCGTGGAGGCTGTGGACGAAGGCGTCGGTCGCGGCTGCGTTGAGCTGGTGGGCGAGGCCTCCGAACCCTGCGTGTTGGAGATTGTGGGCAGCGACCAGGGCGCCGCCGACCGAGCCGTCGGCGGCGTTCACCGCGCGCGCAGGGAGATGGTGGGGAATTGTTTGGTCGAGACGGCTCGAGTACAGCGAGGCGGCGACGCTTCCCGTCACAGCGACGCCGAGCGCGGCGCCGAAGAGCCTGGTGGCGTCGTTGACCGCGGACCCGACCCCGGCCTTGGCGGTGGGGACGGCACCCATGATCGCCTCGGTGGCGGGCGCGGTGATGAGCCCGAGCCCGCCGCCGCCCAGAATCATCTGTCCGGCGATGGTGACGTAAGAGGTGTTCGCGTCGTTGGCGGCGATCCACAGCAGGGTTGCGCCCCACAGGGCGAGCCCAGCAGCGACGACGGCCTTGTTGCCGATACGGACCGCGACTCTGGTGCCGATCAGGGCGGCGATAACCATGGCGATAGCAACGGGCAAGAGACGAACGCCGGTGCCGAGGGGCGTGTAGCCCTGGATGAACTGGAAGTACTGGGTGATCAGGAACGTGAACCCGGCAAGAGTGAAGAACGCGATGGCAATGGAGCCGCTGGCAGCGGTGAAACGTGGGTTCTGGAATAGCCGGACGTCGAGCATGGGGCACGCCATGCGGCGCTCCACGTCGATGAACACGGCGAGGATGCCCAGACCAAGGGCGATGGCGGCGAGGGTGCGGGGGGAGCCCCACCCCCAATCCGGGGCCTGGATGATGCTGAGGATGAGCGTGCCCATGCCGAGACTTGAGAGCACCAGGCCGCGCCAGTCCAGGGGCGGGGCGGCAGGATCCCGCGAAGTCGGCACCGTCAAGGCGACGAGTACGGCGACGATGCCCGCGATGGGCACCATGAAGAGGAAGACGCTTCCCCACCAGAACTCTTCGAGGAGCCAACCGCCGACGATGGGACCGGTGGCGACGCCGACCCCGGTGGTGGCACCCCACAGGCCGATCGCCTTGGCGCGCTCTTTACGCTCGGTGAAGACGTTTGAGATCAGCGAGAGCGTGGACGGGAAGATGGCGGCGGCGCCGACACCCATGACCACACGGGCCGCGATCAGTTGCTCGGAGGACGTGGCGAGCGATCCGGCGAGGCTGCCGGCGCCGAAGACACCCAGGCCGAGGAGCAGCATGCCTTTGCGCCCGACCCGGTCGCTGAGACTGCCGGCGGCGAGGATGAGCGCGGCGAACACCAACGTGTAGGCGTCGACGACCCACTGCAGGCTGGTTGTCGTGGCCCCGAGCTCGCGCACCAGGCTCGGCAACGCCACATTCACGATCGTGACGTCGATGTTGATGATCAGCGCCGCCAAACACAGCGCCGCCAGGATCGGACCCTTCCGCGCCCCGACGGCTCGCTGGCTGCCTTGGCGGGACCGGCCCGCCGCGTCCGTCGCCTCGACATCCCCCGGCATGGAGTCTCCTCTCGCAGCGCTCCTCACGGGCGCGTGCAGTGATCACGCCGGATCAAGCATGTGCCTGCCTGCTCGTGCCGTCTTGAACACAACGACTGGAAGAGCCGCGAATCCACGTGTGCGCGGCCGGGAACAGCCCCGCGAGCCCGTCCGATCGTCCGAAACTCTCACCGGCACCGAAAAGATTTGCGCGACGGCGCCTTCGGCGGACGGGGCCCGACGGCGACCTCACGACGGTCGAGATACCGGACAGCGCGCATCAGGCTCACCAAGCGCATCCATGGAACGCGGACGGGGGTTGGCGAGAGGCGTTCGCTGCGCACAACGCGGACCGCATGGATTCCAGTCGCTGCGTTCAAGACGGCACCTTATGGGTCGGCCAATGCTGGATGGGTGCGATGGCCGGACAGGGGACGAGCACCGAAGCCCACGACCTCGCTCCCGGAAGGGCTACACAACACCGGCAACTGGGACTACCGCTACTGCTGGCTGCGCGACGCCACCCTGACGCTCCTCGCGTTCCTCCGCGCCGGCTATCTCGAGGAGGCAGGCGCCTGGCGCGCCTGGCTCCTACGCGTCGCGGCC